>JBDSSF010000003.1 GCA_039928925.1 Candidatus Saccharimonadales bacterium
GAAGGTTTGAGTCCTTTCACCCCGACCATAGAAAAACGACCGTCTTCGGATGGTCGTTTTTCTATGTTGTTTTAATTAAATTAGTAATCCATCATGAAAAGGCTACTATTCTTAGTGCTGCTGCATAATACAAATATATCCCAGTACTAAACTGGGATATATTTTAAATAATAGTGAACTTTGTCTAGTATTTATGCTCCTGGAAGTGCTGCAAAAGCTTCACTTTCATGTAATACTTCGCTATCCATATCGGTCTTATTCTGCTTAGTAGCTTTAAGAACTAGTAGAGCGACAATACTTGCGATAAGCGCAAAGATTGCAGCGGTGAGGAACCCACGTTGGAAACCATCAACGAGCGCCTGTGGAAGTGCTATTGGATTACCCTGTGCAGCGATAAGACTATCCTTTGTCACGTTGGTAGAAATAACGCTAAGTACAGCGAGGCCAATTGCTCCGCCGATCTGCTGTGCGGTATTAAGTAAGCCAGACACCGTTCCAGACTGCTGCGCTGAAATACCATTTGTCGCAACGACCGTTACAGTCACGAAAGTTACAGCCATACCCGCACCCATAAGTAAGATCCCAGGAAGAATGTTCGTAACGTAATCAGCATGAAGCGGCACGTTAGCGAAGAATAGTAATCCGCTTGCTACGATGAGCGGTGCTACTACCAACAGTATTTTGACATTTAGCTTACCGATATGCCTCGATAGTGTACCTGCAACTGCTATCAATACCAGCGTAAATGGAAGATTCGCAGCACCTGTTTGTGTAGGTGAATACCCTTGAATTTGTTGGAGATAAATTGACAAGAAGAAGAACATACCAAATAGGGCGGCTGGCATCAGAGTTTGAATAATCGTGCCACCAGTCACATTACGTTTTTTGAAGATTGAAAGTGTAATCAGTGGGTTTTTAACACGAAGCTCATTAATGATAAACACAACCATAAGTACAGCAGATAGTGCAAATGTCCCAAGTACGATACTGCTTCCCCAACCATCTGACGGAACTTTAGCAAGAGCGAATACGATGCTTGCAAGGCTCGCTGTAATTGTTACTGCACCAGTAACATCAACTCGTTCCCGAGTCGTCGGTAGACTCTTAGGTACATAGCGCATAGCCATAAATATGACAAATGCAGCAACTGGAACATTGATGAAGAAGATCCAGCGCCAATCTACGTATTGTGTCAGAACACCACCAAGTAGGAGCCCGACCGCACCACCGCCAGCGGCAACCATACTCCATACACCAAGTGCGCGGTTACGCTCTGGTCCTTCTTTAAAAATTGTCAGTACAAGTGACAGAGCTGCTGGTGATAATAGTGCTCCACCAAGTCCTTGCAGTGCTCGGAATGCAATTATCATTTCCGGACTCTGAGCTAATCCTGCCAGCAATGATGCAACAGCAAAGACAGTGACACCTATCATGAAAATTCGACGACGTCCAAAAAGATCTGCAAGACGACCTCCTAGGAGCAAGAATCCACCAAACGCAAGTGCGTATGCAGTAATAATCCACTGTAATTGCGCCTGGCCCGTAAAGCCAAGTGCTTTTTCTACAGCAGGTAATGCCACGTTTACGATCGTAGCATCGAGCACAACCATAAACTGAGCCGCTGCAAGAATCGCGAGTGCTAAACCTTTATGCTTAATTTTTTCTATCATGTGTTCCTTTCATTATTTGTATTTACTTGAATACTTCAACTATTAGTATACCAATATGTTTGAAGTAGTCAACTAATTTTAAATTTCATGCTATAATAAGCCTATGAATGATTTATCTCAAACTGTTTGTGAAGAGTTATTAGCACTGACAATGGACCTAAAGCATGATCTTATGGAACTCGCAGATGACCATAACCTTACTCTTGCTCAGCTTTTTGCACTAATGACCATTAATCGCCACGGCTCAATGCCTATGCGTAAAATGGCAGATCTTCTTCACTGTGACGCTTCAAATGTGACTGGTATTGTTGAGCGTTTAGTAGGTAGTCAGTTAATAATTAGGTCAGAAAGTGAACATGACCGCCGCGAAAAAGTGCTTACACTCACTCCTAATGGAAGTACTGTCGTAAACAAATTCCTATCGCAGTTGCCTCATCGCCTTGGTGATGGAAAATTAACCACTAATGAACTTACAAGTTTAGCGAGTGTATTTAAGAAACTACATACACCACACGAAAAAGTTTCTGCTTAAGAGTACTCTTGTTAATTCTAGACTAGGATGTAATGCTGGATTAATTGACTGTTTTCTCGCACAAATCGACGTAATATTTTGTATTCATCAACATCAAAGTTTGATTCAACTCCGTCGATTATTGCCATACCGTCGCTACTAAGATAGCCCTCAATCATCCAATTACGTATGATGATGCTTTCGCCATCTGTATTAATTGGAATTACAATTGCTGAATCGTATGGCCACTGAGCTATACGATGATGCTCAAGTGCTACTTCAAATCTTCGATTATATAATTCTTTATTCTCGCTGCCAATACAAGCGCCCTTACACTTTCCAAGTGAGTAGGAAAAGCATGCTCCGTTAGTTTTTTCGATCCCCATCAACTTTGGACATAGTTGAAATGTTCGCGTTAATTCTTCAATTCTTTTTTTTGCTTTTGTTCGAGATTCATACAAGCCATAAACACGCGAAAGGTCTGTCGTAGCGTCAACATTACCAGATTTTACGCGTAAATTTGCATAGCCATTATCTTCGTCTTTTATAAGCATTGCATACTGTGAGATACGACGTAGCCTTCGATTAAAGAGTGGCTTCAATTCTTTTATCAGCTTCGACTCTAATACAAGAGCCGCAAGCTCACTTCCAGTCGGTATCGTTTCAACATGATGAACATTTTGGCTGATCTTAAGTTCCTTTGGGCTTGTATCCTGGAAATGCGATAGTACTCTCTTTTTGAGTGTAATACTTTTACCTACATATATCGGCTGATTAGCCTCATCTCTGAAAATGTATACACCAGGAATATTCTCTATAGTGTCCATCTCTTCTATACGTAAGTTTGGTGGAAGATATTGTGTTTTTAGTTGTTTTGCGACTGCTTGATTAAATAGTTCGTAGCCATGCTTATCGAATGCCATCTGACTGAAATAAAGGATTGCGTGCGCATCAGCAAGAGCTCTGTGTCTATCAAGAACTGGAATTTCGTGACGCTCAATAAGTGCAGCGAGACTATGACCTTTTTGTGATGGATATAAAGCCCTAGATAATCGTACTGTGCAAAGTAGTTTAGGCAAAAAGGTACTACCTACAAGAGAAAATTCGTGTTTTAAAAATGAATAATCAAATCTTACATTATGAGCAATGAATATAGCACCACTCAGTATGTCAGATAGCTCATCGGCGATATCCGCAAATACAGGAGCATCTACTATATCAACTTCGTGAATCCCCGTTAAGTGAGTAATGGCTGCAGGAATATAAGATTCAGGATTTATAAGTGTTGAGTACTCTTTAGTGATCTTGCCATTTTCAAAACGTATCGCAGCTACCTCTAAGACACGACTATTTCGGTAACTTCCTCCAGTCGTTTCAATATCTACAAAGACTACTGGATACTCAAACATCACTATTTATTATACGCCAGTACTTGTGCATAGTGACTGGGATAATACTTATGTATTTGTTATAATAAGATTACTTAGTAAAGGAAAAAGCATATAGCACGATTACCACAACCTGGAGCTGATGAAGGTCAATGGGGGGCAATTCTCAATGATTTCCTTTCACAGTCGCTTAAACCAGATGGGACGCTTCATGATAATTCCATTCCTACAACTGCAATAACAGATAATTCCATTGATGAATCAAAATTATCCCCAACGGTACAATCAAAAATAAATGCTGTTGGTTCAGGCGGTGTTACAAGCGTTAACGGCCAATCGGGTATTGTCACGTTCACTAAGTCTGATATTGCTCTTGGCAATGTTGATGATACCTCTGACTTAAATAAACCAATCTCTACGGCTACGCAATCAGGTTTAAATACTAAAGAACCGGTTATTAGCGGAGGAGTAACTACTCAATATTACCGTGGTGATAAGTCATGGCAAACACTTGATAAAACGGCTATCGGACTAAATAATGTTGATAATACGAGTGATCTAAGTAAGCCCATCGCCACAAGCACTCAGGCTGCTTTAGATAATAAAGCTGCTCTCATACACACACATACCTCCAGCCAAGTAAGTGATGCAAGTGCTATTGGAAAAGTTGTTCTTACTGCAACAGATGCTGCAGCCATAAGGTTAGCCATTGGTTCAGGGACATCGAGTTTAGTACTTGGAACAACATCGTCTACAGCTAGAGCTGGTGACTATGTACCGACCAAGTCCGATGTTGGCCTAGGAAATGTCGACAATACATCAGATCTTAGTAAGCCTGTGTCAACGGCACAGCAATCTGGTCTGGATAGTAAGGCTGCTCTTGTTCATACACATACAACGAGTCAGATAAGCGATGCAACTAGTATTGGTAAGTCAGTTCTCACAGCGACTGATGCAGCAGCTATACGTACAGCTATAGGTGCTGGAACTGGATCATCGAGTTTAGTACTAGGAACAACAGCAGGAACAGCTAAAGCTGGGGACTACGTCCCCAGCAAAACTGATGTTGGTCTTGGGAGTGTTGATAATACGAGTGATCTAAATAAACCTGTGTCGACAGCGGTGCAAACGGTGCTGAGTGGGAAAGAATCTAGCATAGCGAGCGGAACAACTGCTCAATACTATCGCGGGGATAAGACATGGCAAACACTTGATAAGACAAGTGCTGGTCTTGCTAACGTCGACAATACGAGTGATATTAACAAACCTATTTCGACAGCTACTCAGAATGGATTAAACACTAAGGAACCTAGCGTAACAAGTGGAACTGTTGGTCAATATTATCGGGGTGATAAATCCTGGCAAACACTTGATAAGACTGCAGTTGGACTCTCGAACGTTGATAATACTTCAGACTTAAATAAACCTATTTCGACAGCTACTCAAACAGCGCTTAGCTCAAAAGCTGATGCTGCATCAATCGGTGCAAAGATATTATTAATTGATAACGCAGCATCGCTGCCAGCTGGAACACCCGCTGGTGTTATCGTAGTCGTCAAGGCGTAACGAATCGTGGCGCAACTACATTTTGGTGCTGGGGACAGCTCGACCTTCGGCACAACAACTGGTGGCTCAGGTACGGCAACACTCGTTAAGTCAAACCTTTCAAACATGCAAATTGGTGACTTACTTGTCGCGTGGATTCACAACCAATCATCAGGTGTCGGTGATACGATCACCGCTCCAACTGGATGGGTACATTACGGTGCGGCAATCGGAAATCCAAATATGAGTGTGTCCCGCCTGTCTGGTTTTTATTATTACCCATTAAAAACACAAGCAGACATAGATGCTATCTCTACTTCCTCAGTATGGATATTTAGTCAAAGCGCTACTCGAGTTGGCTGCGTAGTAGCCCGTGCTACAGGTATTGATCTAGATAACATCGAAGATAGTGCCGCCACATCTTTTACATCTGCGGGTGGTACTACATCAAGTGCCATTATTGGCATTAACACAGTCAAGGCGACAACGCTACTTGTCGGTGGAATACATCATCAGAATTCAGCCAGTACCACGTCTCCGACAACAACTAATTTTATGACTGCATTCCAGGAATATAAGACTGCACCTACAGGTAGTGCACTTGCCAACACTGGAAGCGTCATGGGATATACAAATCTCACAGCAGCCGGCCCAACCGGCAATATTACTGCAACATATGACACAGCAACAACTGCCGCAGGGGGTGAACTTGTGGCATTTAAAGTCGGCACTTGGACCCCCGCTGCGCCCATTTCTAGTAATCCTACTGTTGTTGGTGCATCTACAACTTTTGTAAGCCCAAACACTCAAACTTCATTTACAATTAATAAACCGACAGGCTACCAAAATGGTGATGTTCTTATCATGGCGCTAGCGGCGCAAACTCCAACAGCAACGAGTGACTTTGCTTGTTCTGGGTGGAGCCGTATAAGTCAGCCATTCATCAGCAGTTCCGCTGGTACGCGAATCATTGCATTTTATGCACTTCCTGTTCCGACAGCATCGCTATTAACGCAAACAACTTTCACTTTTACCTCAACTGACTCTGCTACGGCAGGGCGTATATGTGCTGAGATATTTATTGTGCGCGGAGCTGACCTTAGCAATTTAGTTAGCTCAATATCACCCTACGGTACAGCATCGGGACAAGTAGTGACAGTCCAACCGGCTTCACCATCAGTCAACAATAATCTGCTCCTTGTTGGATATAATGCGAACTTTACCTCAGCAATCGACTATACTATAGCGTCTGGCCCAAGTGGCATGACACAACAAGCATCACTTATTTCATCGACAGCTGCTCAGTCAAAGACTGCACTTGCAGTATATTATCAAAACATTGACTCCGGTGCAGTTGCGGGAAAGACATTAACATGGGCCGGCGTACAGTCCCAATCCGCAGGTGTCTCTGTGGCAATTCGTGCGCTTGGACAGGCAGCACCTAATGCCGGGATTGCACTAAAATATACAAGTGCACCCGATACGCTCAGCACTGCTCACTTATATTACACATCTGCAACAGATACCATCAGCACACCAAAGGAAGTGCGCCCTGTACCAACAGGTTACAGCTCAGTTACTTCAATGCTAGCAACAACGCCATTTTACGTCGCTCACCGTGGAGGTTCTGCAGACTGGCCTGAAATGAGCCTGCACGCATATACTCAATCTGCTTTTTGGGGGGTCGGTGCGCTGGAATTGTCTCTTGCGCGCACATCAGATGGAGTATGGTTTGGTCTTCATGATGCAACACTTGACCGTACGTCAGGTACTACAAATTTTACAGCTTCGGCACACACATGGGCGGAAGTACAGGCATACCTTATTACAGCAGCCGGTACAACTAGCACCCCTCAAGTGGATAAGCCATACATGCGATGGGAAGAGATTATGGCTGCATACTATAACACACACATTATATTTATTGATCCAAAAGTTGCTTCAGGATATATTAATGAATTACTTGCCATGATGGACGCGCAATCTGGTACGCCTACAAATCGATTCGTAGCCAAATATTACGGTATTGCGTCGGCGTGGCCGAATGCTGCCCATGCGCATGGATATAAAACATGGGGCTACTTCTACCAAGCTGATGTACCAAACTTAGCTGCTTACCAGGGATATTGGGATATTCTTGGTATGGACGTAGGCGCAGATCAGCCATCATGGGATGCCATTAAATCTTACGGGAAAAAAGTAATTGGACATATCCCAGCAACATTAAGCTCATCTAATTCAGGTTTTAGCAAAGGTGCAGATGCTATGATGTGTGCTGGTGTAACAGAGATTATCCCACGTACACTGTGATAGTTGCTACAAAAGTCATTATATCTGTTTACTACTCACCTCGCCTAGTTTTACTGCTTCAATAACATCACGACCATCGGCGCTTCCGCCAAGTGTACATGAATAGAGTGTCATTTTTGCATCTTGAGACGGGTTCTCAATTTCAACTGCATTTGGCTTCACTGCATACTTTCGCTTAATCTCATATGCATATCGCTTCATTTGAAAATCTACGAATATTTTATCACCAACATTCAGTTTATCAATATTATAAAAAGGTGATTTTTCGGCAACACCTTGTGGAGTAAAAGCCATAACAAAACGATGAGCACTTAGTACGAAATTACCCCCTTTTACTGGGTCTCCATTTTCAGGATGGCGATGCCATGCACCTTTTTCGAGTGCAGCTTCTGTTGTACCGGTCACTATCGCTACATCAACATTAATTTGTGGAATGTATAACCTATCGCCAGTCACAGGCGATGGTGCCTGTTCAAGTTTTTTCTGAGTCGCATCTGGGGCTCTCCCAGTTATCTGTTGAGACGTGAGAGATGGTGCAAACGAGAGCAGAAGAATATAGATACCACTCAAGAGGAGTACTAGAATGATAACTGAGGTGACAATACCTTTTATATGCATATTTTTGCTTCGTTCAATATAAAGCACTCGCTAGTCCTCCCGTCCAAATGACTGCTCAATATACCCTGTTCTCTTTTCTGCCCAGTGCATGACTGCCTGAGAGTAAATCCGATCACCCACATCAGCTACTTGTTCTTTTGTTACAACGTCCCACGCTTCTATTTCTGAATCCTGCAATACAACCTGCGCCAATACCGATGATTGAACGATAGTATGAAAAATAAACTGATATGTCTCGGCAATTTCACTTACGCGCGTAGCTACGGCTACAAACGAAACAAGTTCCGGGTCAATTGTTAGTCCTATCTCTTCACGAGTTTCACGAACTGCAGCTTGCTTTGGCGTTTCACCTGGATCAATGATTCCACCGGGAAATGTCCAATAGCGTTTGTAATGAGCTTTTTCGACAATCACTTGACCGTTTTCATTTTCAATAATAAGAGTCGCGCTTGAAACACGTTTCGGAAGCGTTTGAAGCCATTTCTGACGTTCCTGATCTGTGTAGGTGTGTTCCATAAATTTATTTTGCGAATTCGATTGCGCGGGTTTCTCTAATCACATTTACTTTTATGGTTCCAGGATATTGCATGGTTGATTCAATTTTTGTTGCGATATCACGCGCTAGTTTTATAGCAGATAAATCATCGATTGATTTTGGACTTACGATAACACGAACTTCACGTCCAGCACTAATAGCGTATGCCTTATCGATACCCTTAAAGCTTGTTGCAACGTTTTCAAGATCACGCATGCGCTCAACAAAATTCTCAGCACTAATATTACGAGCACCTGGGCGAGCAGCTGATAGCGCGTCGCAGACACGAACAACAAGTGCTTCAGGTGTTGTCGCCTCAATATCATCATGATGGGCTTCGATTGCGTGAACTATATCTTCACTCATACCATACTTACGAGCTAGTTCAGCACCAATATGATGATGCTTGCCTTCGACTTTATGAGTAACCGCTTTCCCGACATCATGAAGTAACGTTGCAATTTTCGTCACACGGACGTTTGCGCCAATTTCTTCAGCAATAAGACCAGCCATGTGTGCCATTTCAGTACTATGCATTAGAACATTCTGACCGTAACTCGTGCGATACTTTAATTCACCAAGAAGGTGCAGCATTTCTTTTGGAATACCTGTTACGCCAACTTCCCGGGCTGCATCTTCACCTGTGCGCATAATATCCTTATCGAGTTGCTTTTCAGCCTTATCAACTACTTCTTCGATTCGGCCAGGGTGAATACGTCCATCTTTCATGAGGTTCTCAAGACTAATACGTGCGATTTGACGACGAATTGGATCAAAGCTTGAGAGGATAATCATACCGGGTGTGTCATCAACAAGAATATCAACTCCTGTAGCCCGTTGCAGTGCCTGAATGTTACGACCTTCCTTACCGATAATTCGGCCTTTCATCTCTTCATCAAGTAACTTAACAGCGGTCACAGTTCTTTCAGCTGTCACCTCTGAACTCATACGTTCCATTGCGGTAACAAGTATAGTCTGCGCATTCTCCTCAGCATCTTGCATTGCATCGTGCTGAAGCTTTGAGACAAGTCCAACGAGATCGTCTTTTATATCACGTTCAGTCATCTGCATCAGCTTTTCAGCAGCATCAGATTTTTTAAGGCCAGCAATTTTTTCTAGCTTCTCTTGCTGCTTGACTCGTATATCTCTTATTTCGTTTTTAAGGTCTTCAACTTCGTCTTCTTGCTTACGTAGTTTTTCAGCACGTCGGTCAAGTTCATCAAGTTTTTTATCAAGACTAATTTCACGATCACCGAGTCGATTTTCCGTCTTTTTCCATTCACGGCGACGTTCGGTTTCATCTTCTTTTGCGCTACTGACTAATGCAACTGCTTCATCCTTTGCCTGTAGGACAATATCTCCTGCCTTACTCTTTGCATCTGAAACTATTTGATCAGCTCTGTGTTTATTACCCTGGCTTCTCCGCTTATCATAAGCATATGTTCCACTTACGCCAAAAATCACCCCTATTACAGCGGCTATAATACCTTCAATCATATCTGTTCCTTTCTTAGGCGAACTGCGTTTCAGTGCATCATCAAGAAAAAGTCGTTTATCGCAGTCGCACAGGTTGTTTCAAAAAGTTTCATAAGGCTCTTTTGTGTAAAAAGCTACCTATATAATAGCGCTTTTTGGACACACTCCGCAAGGCCCATCTACCTACTTACGAGGTGTCGTGATATGCGCTTCACTACCATAAAGAGGCGTGACGAGGACGTCATTTTCATTTTTTGAAAGCCGCATACATGCGAGGTCTTGCCATTCATCACCAGTAACTCCAACAATCGGAATAGATTCACTGTCGGCAATCGTATTAAGCACCGTGAGTCCAATACGTAAACCTGTAAAGCTACCGGGGCCTTTGAAAACTCCTATAGCCTTAATATCTTGGAATGTTTTTTTATTTTTTTGAAGCTGATCATTCAGATATCTAAGAAGATTATCCGCAAGAGTCCGATCAGCCTGCCACTCATCGTCGTATTGCCAATCCCCGTCGATGAGAGATAGTTTGCATAGCGGTGTTGATGTATCGAGTAATAAAATCATACTAATTTTTCAACCAGCATCTGACTTAATTCACCATGAGCGGTAATATTTAAATGTCGAACATGCTCCTCGGGTGAAGTTATATGTATACTTATGTGATCACTAGGTAGCACGCTCTTAACGACATCTGACCATTCAATAATAGTGACTGTTTTATTATCCATAACTGTTTCGGCTAGCTCATCGTGCATAATGCCAGCATTATGTAGTCGATAAAAATCATAATGGGCTAGACGTAGACCATTACGCGCATCGTAGACTCGACTAATCGTAAAACTTGGACTCTGAACGTCTTCTTCAATACCGAGGCCTGCTGCAATACCTTTCGTCAGAGTTGTCTTGCCAGCTCCAACATCACCAGTAAGATCGATGATTTCACCACCACTTAAGTGCCCGCCAATTACGGCACCAAAAGCTTTCATTGCTTCTTCATTATTAACTGCTGTTTGCATATCTTTGATCAATTATACCACTTCCCTGACAGAGGTGCTGCCAATCTCCAATCAGCTGGTACTTTTCTTATCAGTCGAGTACAATAGGCACAAGCAGTATGCGTATTTCAGATGTAACTATCGAAGAATTGTTGAAACGCAGTGGTGCAGCTACTGCAGAGCAACTAACAGGCCTCAAGCAAGAGGCCTCTCGTTCAAGACGCCCTATGCAAGATCTTGTCATTCAAGATCAACTGATGAAAGAAATTGACCTCGTCAAAGCATTTAGCGGGTATGCCGGCATACCTTTTGTAGAGATAGTCCCGAGTGATATTCCACAAGAAGTTCTTAACAAAATTCCTGAACGCATTGCAAGACAATATAACGCTATCCTCTTTAAGATCGACGACGACGGTAAGATGTATCTCGCCATGGATGACCCTGACGACATTCAGGCCGTCGACTTTATTGAAAAACAAATTGGTGAAAATACCGAGATATATATCGCAACTCACGATAACATTCTTTCATGCCTTGAAAACTATAGAGGTGATGTTAATGAAGAGTTAAAAGAGGTGATCGATGTACAGCGTGAGAATAGCGCTGAAAATCAAAAAGTTAGTGATGCTGAAATTGCCGAAGATTCACCAATCGCCCAGACTGTTAACTTACTCCTTGAATACGCTATTCGTTCAAGTGCAAGTGATATTCATATTGAACCCCGTGAGGAATATGTCCAAATTCGCTACCGTATTGATGGTGTTTTAAAAGAGGTTAACCGCCTACCGCGTAACGTTATTGGAGCACTTACTAGCCGCATAAAAATTCTTTCAAATCTTAAGATCGATGAAAGACGAGTCCCGCAAGATGGCCGTTTTAAAATAAAAGTCGGCGGCAAGCAATACGCACTCCGTGTTTCAACCCTTCCTATCGCTGATGGCGAGAAGGTAGTTATGCGTATTCTTGATGAAAGCAACCAAGCTGTTACACTTCGTGACCTAGGCTACTGGGGCAGATCACTCGATACGATTAGTGAAGCCATCACAGAACCAAATGGCATGGTGCTCGTAACTGGACCGACAGGTTCAGGTAAGTCAACGAGTCTTTTTAGTGTCCTGACTATGCTCAATACTCCAGATGTCAATATATCCACTATCGAAGACCCTGTTGAGTATAGGATTCCTGGAGTGAACCAAACCCAAACAAACGCTAAGGCAGGTATGACTTTTGCACTTGGGCTGCGAGCCCTACTCCGTCAAGACCCAAACATTATCATGGTCGGTGAGATCCGTGACGCAGAGACAGCTGACTTAGGTGTGCAAGCAGCACTTACGGGGCACTTGGTCTTTAGTACTCTTCACACAAACAATGCAGCGACATGTCTGCCGCGACTTCTTGATATGGGTATCGAACCATTCCTGATTGCGAGTACAGTAAAAGCTATCGTCGGCCAACGACTCGTCCGTCGACTCGGTCATGATACTAGAGTTAGCTACACTCCAAACGAAGAGGAAAAGACTGCGATTATTCGTTTATTTAACCTTAAAGATAATCAGGACTTCAAGTTCATTCACGAACTTGAGAAGCAAGCTGCTAGCCAAGGCATCGGAGGTGATGCGCCACTTAGTACCGATGAAAAAGGTATTAATACACTTTGGAAAGTAAAACCAAATGAAGATGATGATACAGGAGGAAATGGTTACAAAGGTCGAATGGGCATCTATGAGGTACTTGGTAACTCTATACCTATACAAAAGCTCATTGTTAGCAATGCGACAAGCAATCAAATTCAAGATCAAGCTATACTTGAGGGAATGATTACCATGCAAACAGATGGCCTTATTAAAGCTCTTCGCGGTGAGACGACCATCGAAGAGATTCTTAGGGTGACGAGAGAATAACCATGCCAACTTTCGCTTACGTAGCATATAATACTCAGAACAAATCAGTCTCAGGATCCGTTGAGGCTGCCGACCGAGCAAGCGTTCTCGCTGCACTCTCGAAGCAAGGTTTGCGACCAATAAGTGTTATTGAAGGCAGTAGTGCAAAAGCTAAATTTGCGATTGGCTCGTTACTTGGCGGCAACAAAGTCAAAAGTAATGATATTGTCATGTTTACGCGTCAGCTCAGTGCCATGGTTAGCGCAGGCGTACCACTGCTTCGATCACTATCATCACTTGCGGGTCACACAGAAAGTGCTCCACTTAAAAAACTACTTATGAGTGTCATTAAAGATGTTGAAGGTGGGGCAGCACTTGGTGACTCACTGGCAAAATTCCCAAATACCTTTTCAGACGTATACGTAAATATGGTACGTGCCGGCGAGGCAGCAGGTATTTTAGATGAAATTCTAAAACGCCTTGCGATTCAACAAGAGAAGAGTGCCACAATTCGAAAAAAAGTGAAAAGTGCTATGACTTATCCAACTGTATTGATAGTAATAACAGTTGTCGCCTTCTTCGGTCTTATGCTTTTTGTCATTCCTCAAATTGGTAAAATCCTTCTTGACCTAGGAGGTGCTGACGCGAAACTTCCAGGTCTTACTGTTGGTA
The DNA here is from genome assembly GCA_039928925.1 of Candidatus Saccharimonadales bacterium. Lineage (NCBI taxonomy): Bacteria > Candidatus Saccharimonadota > Candidatus Saccharimonadia > Saccharimonadales (SeqCode) > Saccharimonadales bacterium (SeqCode). The sequence goes on from JBDSSF010000003.1 coordinate 13,607, forward strand.
TGCTTGCGATCAGTAGTTTCATGACAAATTACTGGTTTATTGTGTTCCCAGTTATATTCGGTATCATTTATGCTCTTCTTCGGTATATCAAAACACCAAAGGGTAAGGGGCAATTCCACGCGCTTATTCTAAAAATACCTGGTATTAAAACAATTATAGTAAAGCTCGCTGTCGCACGATTTGCGCGAACATTTTCAGCGCTTATGGGCGCAGGAGTGCCAGTTCTCGAGGCACTTCGCGTTACCTCGCGCGCTGTTGGTAATATGGTCTACGAAAAGTCACTTATGGATGCGGCGGAGCAAGTTAAAAACGGAGTCCAATTATCAACGATTATTGAAAAAAACAAACTATTCCCAGCAATTGTTGCTCAGATGCTTTCTGTTGGTGAAGAGACGGGTCAGACTGACGTCGTTCTCCTTAAAGTTGCCGATTTCTATGAAGAAGAAGTTGATGTAGCGATTGATGGTATCAGTTCTATTATCGAACCTGTCATGATTGTCATCATGGGCTCAATGGTTGGGTTGATTGCCGCCAGTGTTATGGGCCCAATTGCTGGGCTTGCTCAGAACATCAAAGGTTAGTGTTTTTTAAAATGCTCATGGTATACTATTAATAGATACACGAGTGGGCATCAATGGCAAAATTATTTTATCACGACAAACCAATCATAGGGCTTGATATCAGTCAAACTGGTATTAAAGTCATGTCTGTTGATCCAAAAAAATGGTTAGTGCTCGGCTACGGATCAGTAGATCTTGATCCAGCTAAAATGCAAAAGTCTCTTGAAACGAATGATGGATATTTATCAGAGAATATTACCTCTCTTCTTCACGATAAACTTGTCGGTGAGCTAGGCAGCACCCATGTTACTATCGGTATCCCAACGAGCCGTACATTCTCTAGGACATTCATGTTACCGGCAAAATCAGAAAATACTCTATCTGATGCGATTCAGGTAGAAGTTGACCAGTACATCCCAATCCCCTTTTCTTCACTTTACGTTGACTACGAAATTATTGAACGTGATAAAGAAAACCTGACTGTTGTCATGTGTGCAGTTCCAAAAGTTCTGGTTGATAGCTGCGTTTCCGCAGTTGAATCTGTTGGTCTACGACCGACAATGATTGAGCCAGGTATCAATGCTATCGCAAGGGTTCTTGAAACAACCGAAGACGGTCACCTTACGACACTCATAGTAGACATTGGCTCTGCTGGTACGGATATTGCAGTACTAGATAAAGGTGCAATCCGAGTTACAGGTGGTATCGGCGTTGGGGGAAATACATTCACACTTGATATAGCAAAAAAACTTAGCATTACGCTCGAAAATGCTCATCAGCTTAAAGTACTCAATGGCTTAAGTGCTGGCCCACGTCAAGCGAAAATCACAGCAGCCTTGCAGCCAAACCTACAGCGTATCATTACTGAAACCCGTAAGGTTATGCGCTACTACGATGAGCGTCTCAATAATGATCGGAAAATTGAGCAGGTTCTCGTTGTTGGCGGCGGCAGTAACGTCCCCGGTATCGGAGATTACTTTACGAACGAACTTGTTATGGCAGCTCGCATAGCAAGTCCGTGGCAAAAGCTTGATTTCGGAAAATTGCCTCAACCCAATAAGCAATTTCGCCCACGCTATATTAGCGTAGCGGGACTAGCCATTATTGATCAAAAAGAGATTTGGAAATGATTAACCTTTTACCATTACAAAATAAAAAAGATATCCAGGCAGGCCGAACAAACTTACTGCTTGTTCGATATAACATACTTCTTGTTGGTGCGCTGCTCTTCGCACTCGCAGCTGTTGGCGTGCTCTATTTCTACCTTTCAAGTGCAAAAGCAAGTGCAGAGCAGACGATATCTGATAATAAATCAAAGGTTGGTGAATATGCGGTCATTGAAACACAAGCAAGTGCGTTTCGGTCTCACCTCGTAACAGCCAAGCAAATTCTCGATCAGGAAGTTGTCTATACAAAAATAATTCTTCAAATTTCTCGCCTTGTACCTCCAGGAGTTGTCATTGATAACCTTTCTCTGGATCCAAAGACATTTGGTACTGCCAGTGTTATAACAGCTCATTGTAAAACAGCGAGTGACGCGACTGCACTAAAAGAGTCGTTCCAAAATACAACTCTATTTTCTAATGTCCACTTCGAGAACCTTTCATCAACAATAGGAGATACAACGGGCTATCCATTTACTGTTAGCCTTAACGTTACACTGAATAAGGCAGGTATCCAATAATGAAAAATAAACTTACCGCAGTTTCATTCCGCCTTTTACTCTCAATTCTAATGTTTGTTACTATGAGCATTATTATTGCTGTTGTCTTTTTTGGCAACTCACAGTTAAAAGAATACGCCGCCCAGGTTAGCCAGGTAACAAGTGATGCAGATGCGAGTCGAAATAGCCTACAAACTTTACAAAAAGTTAAGCAGGAACTTGATAGTCAGAAAGACATCGTTGACCGAGCAGCAAGTATTGTGGCTGACTCTAAGGGGTATCAATACCAAGACCAAATCATTAAAGATCTCAATGGTTATGCGGCGGCCTCTGGAATCACTATTACAGACTTCTCATTTACTACTGCGGCAACAACTCCTAGCGCTGCAACACCCGCCGGTGCACCCGCGCCTGCAGGTGTAAAGTCTACCTCTGCGTCAATTACACTAAAGACACCAATCAACTACGTTAGTCTATTGCAGTTTATCCATTCAATTGAGCAAAACCTGACTAAAATGCAAATATCCCGTATCAGTTTATCAAAAGGTGAAAAAAATGATGAAATCAGAACAGACGGTCTTGAAATACAGGTATATATAAATTAAATTATTATGAATATATCACTCGCATCAATCAAGCTCATAATTGTACGCATCCTTAGACGATTCCACGCAATTATTTTTGTGCTCGTCGTACTGGGTGGGCTCATATATATCGTGTTTAATCTTAATGATATCTTGAGTAGCTCAACCCAGGCTGTCGCCCCAGCAGGCAACACACTTAATGCGACATTCGATCAAAAGACGATTGATCGAATTGAAAAGCTACGAACAAGTACCGACAAAGCTTCAGAACTTGACCTCTCAACTGGCCGTACTAATCCGTTTGTTGAGTAGCAATGAAAAAACGGTTATACTAATACTATGCTACTACAGGGATCACGACTTAATGATGTGTCTGTCATGGGTCTCCAGACCGGAACAGAACTTGCCCGAACAACACGTCCCATCATCAATCCTGACACTTTAGAGATTCTTGCTTACGAAGTCCGCGGACCGCTTCTTGACATGCACCCATCACTACTAAGAGTTATCGATGTTCGTGAGTTTAGTGATATTGGGCTCATAGTTGATTCGAGTGATGAATTTATTGCGACGACTGATGTTATTAAACTTGAAAAAGTGTACGAGCTAAATTTCATCCTTGTAGGAATGAGCGTAGTTGACCAGCATAAACGAAAACTAGGTAAAGTAACAGATTTCACACTTGAAAGTGGCTCTTTCGTTATTCAGCAACTAAATGTAAAACGTCCTCTCCTAAAAAGTCTTGGCGACACAGAACTACTCATTAATCGAACTCAAATTATCGAGATTACTAATCGTGCTATCGTCGTAAGATCAGGTGAAAAAAAGCTTGAGCCAATCATTGAGGCGGTTCGAACGAACTATGTTAATCCTTTTAGAAGTCAATCGCCCACTCCAGAGCATATTGATAAAAATTAGTCATCTGTCTCTAGCGCATGCTTAATATCATCATAGCTAAATCCTTGACGAGCTAAATACTGCATTAGCTTTTGATCATCAGGATAGCGTTTTCGTTTTTTAGCAATTATTTTTAAAATTTCAGTATCATCAGATCGATCACTTTCGCTTAGTAGTCTTTCGATAATACTGCGGTCAACGCCTTTAGCCCCCAGCTCTGCTTGAAGCTTCCTCTGGCTTGATCCCTTAGTAAGACTACGGTTCTCAACCCAGTAGCGAGCAAACCTTTCATCATCTATATAGCCTTTATCGGCTAGTCTAGTAAATACCCGATCTGTAACTTCAGTCGTAATACCCTTTTTTATCTCACCTGTTTTCGTACGACTATCACGAGTTTTGCGGTACAAATAGTCACGAACTTCGCGTGCACTGTGAAGCCTCATTAAACTATAGTCTAGAGCCCTCGCGTAGACTTTGCCGAAGACACTTTCCTGCTCTAGAGTAGTCAACTCTTCATCACTATATTCTTTTCCGACTTTTATTCCTAAATCGGCATATTGAAAGATGTCGAGTGAAAAACGATACACTCCATCAACCATAATATTAATACGGTATTTATCTTTTTTTTGCGGTGTAATTGCAGTAATTTTCATATTAAAACTTACCCGCAACGAATTTCGATTATCTTAAGCTGCTTCGACTTCAGCAACTTTGGCACGTACTTTTTTATCAATTTCACTTAGTACTTCTGGATTTTCTTTGAGGTACTTTTTAGTTGCTTCGCGGCCTTGACCAATTTTAGCGTCGTTATAATCGAACCATGCTCCAGACTTACCAACAATGCCATGAATAACAGCAAGATCTAGAACATCGCCTGTCTTTGAGATTCCCTCATTATACATGATGTCAAACTCGGCAACGCGAAAAGGAGGAGCAATCTTGTTTTTAACAATCTTCACTTTCGTGCGGTTACCAACTATCTCTTCACCTTCTTTGATTTGGCCAGTACGACGAATGTCTAAGCGCACAGATGCGTAAAACTTAAGTGCATTTCCACCCGTTGTTGTTTCTGGATTTCCAAACATAACACCAATTTTCATACGGATTTGGTTGATGAAAATGACAGTTGTTTTACTTTTACTTATAATACCTGTAAGTTTACGAAGTGCCTGACTCATAAGACGAGCTTGAAGACCCATGTGGCTATCACCCATGTCACCATCAATTTCGGCCTGAGGCACAAGTGCTGCGACTGAGTCGACGACGACAAGATCAACAGCATTTGAGCGTACAAGTGTTTCTGCTATCTCAAGAGCTTGCTCGCCGTTATCTGGCTGAGATACGAGTAGATTGTCTGTATCAACGCCTAAGCGACGTGCATATGCTGGATCAAGTGCATGTTCTGCATCGATAAATGCAGCCGTACCGCCCAATTTTTGAACTTCTGCGATGGCATGAAGAGTCAGCGTTGTCTTACCTGATGATTCTGGGCCATAGATCTCCAAAATACGACCCTTAGGATAACCTCCACCGAGCGCTAAGTCGAGACTAAGTGCTCCAGAAGAAATCAATTCAACATCTACTTTATGTGCATCCCCGAGCTTCATAATAGAACCAGCGCCAAATTGGCTGGTGATTTGATCCATTGCAAGTCCGAGTGCTTTTAGCTTACCTTCATTCGTGGTGGATTTTTCTGCCATCTCCGGTTTTTCGGATTTCTTCGCCATAAGTATATCTCCCCTCACTTATTCTCTCTATATTATACTGGTGATACTAAAAATTTGCTATAATAATAGACAATGAGAAAACAACAAGGCTTTACTGTTATCGAAATTATCATCGTTATTGTCTTCTTAGGGGCCGCAACAGTTGTACTCTTAATGCAACGTGCTAACCTTGCCTCTTCCCAACGCGATGACCAGCGAAAAATTGCTATTAATGCAATGTATTACAGTCTCGAAGAGGTTTTCTACACGAAGAATGGTTATTATCCAACAAAAATAGATAGTGCAACGCTTCGTTCAGTTGATCCAGATCTTTTCACAGATCCAAATGGCGTCAAAATCGGCGATCCAAAATCAAATTATCGTTACGATGGTGAAAACTGTGATGGCGATAAGTGTAAAGCCTACACGCTACGTGCTGATCTTGAGCATGAAGATGACTACGTTAAAACAAATCGTACAAGATAAAGCTTAGCGTTAGCGCTCGATCGGGCGACCGTTTTTAAAAGCTTCAACGGCATTATTCAAAAGCGCAATCTGATTCTTAGGACTCGAAACGTAGCTAAATCGATAAGTTGTTTCATCACCTTGTGTTGAGAGACGAATGGAACCATAATCAAACATTGTCTGAATTATACCTAGTTGCTTATAACTGGCATCTTCAATATTTTCTAGACTAACCGTTTGCTCATTATGAGAAAATAACGTGAGCTGTATCTCCTGTATTACACTTTCGTTTGTAAGAAAGAACTTATTATTTCGATAGACCCATACGGCTATGTATCCACCTATACAAAGTAGCGCAAGAACAAGAAGACCAATGAGCATGACGATATCATAACTTGGAAGTGCTGTAGGACCGCCGACCGAATTAATGATCATTGGATATGAGATTAAGACAGCAATGATAACAACTACTAGAAAAATAACGACAGCTACAGGAATCAGTAGGCCAATTGGATGACGACGGACTGCACTAATAACATATTCTGATTCACTCAGATTAAGAAATGGATATAGCTTAACAGATTCATCGTGTTTTGCCTTTAACGATGCGCTGATCTCGGGCATAACAGGATCGACAGCACGAGACATATGAACCGTCTGTGGATCTGCTGCAGCCTGAACAGGCGGATGGGCGTAGAGAGGACGTCCCTGAGCATCATATGCAACAGGTTGCTCAGGATCTACTGGATCAGTTGGTGCTGGAGGAGTTTGATCGGGATTCATAGTGTTATTATAGCAACTTTACTCAGTTTCAGGTGTTATTTTGCCTAAGTGCCTATACGCCTTAGGCGTGACACGTCTACCGCGTGGTGTACGCTCAATAAAACCAATCTGTAAAAGATATGGCTCATAAAAGTCCTCGATGGTTGTGGCTTCATCACCAGTAAGAGCAGACATTGTGTTAAGACCGACTGGATTTGTACCGTAATTATCAATCACACTCGTAAGCAGTCGACGGTCGGCAGGATCGAGGCCTAGCTCATCAATCTCAAGCATATCCAGAGCTTTTGTAGTAGTTACAGTATCAATTATGCCGTCACCATTTACATCAGCATAGTCACGTACTCGCTTTAATAAGCGGTTTGCAATACGTGGCGTTAAGCGTGCTCTTGTTGAAAGAATCGCAGCCGACTCGGGTTCAATTGGACTCTCTAAGATTTTACTTGCTCTGGTAATAATTTGACCGATTTCATCTGGTGTGTAGAATTCTAAACGATAAATGTGGCCAAAACGATCACGTAAAGGCGCTGCGAGTGCACCAGTTCTCGTTGTAGCGCCAATGACCGTGAACTTTGGTAGATCAAGTCGCACGCTACGCGCTGCTGGACCTTTCCCGATAACAATATCCAATTTATAATCTTCCATCGCACTATAGAGTACTTCTTCAACAGCTCGACTCAGTCGATGAATCTCATCAATGAATAGGATGTCACCGTCTGTAAGATTTGTCAGAATACTTGCAAGATCACCTGCTCGTTCAATTGCAGGACCGGCAGTCACGCGAATATTTGAGCCCATTTCGTTGGCAATCACTGTTGCCATTGTTGTTTTTCCAAGTCCCGGAGGACCATAAAGCAGGACGTGATCCATTGGTTCTTCACGCATTTTGGCTGCATCAATCGCTAGCTTTAAATTCATTTTTAGTCGCTCTTGACCGGTGTATTCAGCAAAACTCTGCGGACGCAAAGTCACTTCAATTTGCGCTTCATCGGCATCATCATCCGGTGCGCTAGTATTTATGATTCGTTCAATTGCCATATATCTATTTTTAGTATAACAGATGTTATCTATGCTTTGAGCGCCTCAGTTACACGCTGAGCTGTCGACAACTCAGTTGAGACACCTTCAAGTGATTTACTTGCATCAGCCAAGTTATAACCTAGCGCCATTAGTGCTTCAAGTGCCTCATCACTATGAGAAATTTGCTGTGAGAGACCAAACTCACTCACATTTGTTCTAATCGCAAGACCGACCTTATCGGATAAATCGACGACAACGCGTTCGGCTGTTTTTTTACCAACGCCACTTGCTTTTGTAATAAACACGCTGTCACCATTTGCGATGGTATTACGTACAACCTCAGCATCACCGAGAGATAAAATAGCTAGTGCTGCTTTAGGTCCAACACCCTGAACTGTAATAAGTAATTCAAATAATTTCTTCGCCGCAAGACTAGTAAAGCCAAATAGCTCTTGCGACTGTTCGCGAATGTGGTGATGGGTATAGAATTTAACGGATTCATTTAATAGCGTATGCTCATAGTCACCCAGGGCAACAGATATCTCATAGCCAACACCATGGACATCAACAATAATAGATGAGTTAAACTTTTCAGCGACAGTACCTTGAACGTGTGCAATCATTGTACTAGTATATCAGCTCTCTCGTCGACCGGTGGTAACACTGGCTTGATCCAAAGCTTTTTGCATCCCCTCCCTGGTCGCTTCAACAACTTCACCCGGTTTTACAAATTGATCAGTGATTGGCATACCGACAACTACTTCAGCTTTTTTTGCACTGTCGCCATAATAACTAATTCCGATTGGTAAAATAGCAGTTTCACGATTCCGTTTGCGTGCACGCGTAACAATATGCCCTATACCAGGCTTGAAATCCATAAGTAAGGTTGGATCTTGAGTGTGATTTGTTCTTTCGGGGAAAATCGCCATGTGCCTTCCCTGTTCGATGCGCTTTACGCTAGCCTCTACAACAGCTGCTGCTGTTCTTGCATTCCCACCCTCTTTTTCACGGAATGTCGGTATTCCGCCAAAACCATCAATGATCTGTCGTATGCCAACAATTTTAAAGAGAGAAGCTTTCGCCAAGATATCCGTGTGTCCGACTAATGGATTAAGTGCTGGACTCTCTGATGCAGCACCTGAAAGCTGATAATGATCGTTGTTTGTTACATGATTAGCTGCTAGTACGAGGCTTAGTTCATCTTCTTCAAGTAATCTTCGTATTTCTTTCTCGGCTCCAGTTTCAAATGAGACATGAGGTTTGAAAATTTTATTGATAAGAGCGTAGCCAAACTTTGCAAAGCGAACACTTTGCTCATGTTGGACATAATAATCATATAATTCATTTATTTTTTCAGTAGATGTAGGAACTTCGGAATTTACTTTAGGTCGTCTCATGGTATAAGTATACACCCTAACTATTTAGTAGGGACTCGCGTCATAAAAGCACACATTATTGCAGCTGCAAGTGCATCGGCGCAGTCGTCAGGTTTTGGCACTTCGCTTAGGCCAAGTTGTATGCGTACCATTTCCTGCATCTGTTTTTTTGTCGCACGCCCATAGCCTGTCATTGTCTGCTTAATTTGTAGTGGCGTGTACTCTTCTATTGTTAAGTTTGCCTGTTTTCCAGTTAACATTGCAACGCCACGTGCATGAGAGACGCTCATCGCAGTTGTAACATTCTGAGCAAAAAATAGCTGCTCTATTGCCATCATTTGTGGCTTTGTCTCATTGATAATCTCAGTGAGACCGTTGTAAATTTCTTCGAGGCGATCGGGTAGGGGAGTGTGAGCTGGAGTCGTGATTACACCAGCCGTTACAAGAGTAGTTTTACCTTTTATAATATCTATGACACCAAAGCCTAAAATACCCGTTCCTGGATCGATACCTATAATTCTCATACTGACCTCATTCTAACATGTAGGTATTAATAGCCTGTGAAGTAGTCCGTTTTTACAGAACGTGCACCCAGACTTTTTGCGATTGTTTTTGTATGATTTACCATAATTGGCGGACCCGAGATATAGACTTGCCTTTCTTTAATATCAGGAATAGATGTATCCATTATTTCATGAGTAATGTAAGGAGACTTTATGTAGGCTATATCACTATACGTCTGAACTTCGTCTGGTGTTACGATAATTATCTTAACACCACTACCTCTCAGTAGGTCTAGATATGCAATTTCCTGTATAGATGATGCACTGTAGAGCAGCGTAATATCCCGAGACTGCTTGTCATGAATGAGCTGTCTAACATAACTAACAAAAGGCGTGATGCCAATTCCTCCAGCTATCCATAGTAGTGGTACCTTTAAGTCACCTGGAAGTATGAAATCACCACTAATCTTTGTTGCAGAGACGTAGGCATTAGCAGGTAAGTTAAATAGTGTCTTTTTAAAGCTACTATGACGCTCGGGAATTTTAATACCAAACCTTATATCATCATCGGATGGGCTTGATGTAATTGTAAACATACGACGCTGGCCACGACTATCCGGTTTTTCATGCGGTAATGTTAACTCCATATACTGTCCTGCTATGTGTATGGGCATTGGTCCAATACTCTTAAGAACGAATTCATATGATGTTGGGGTAAGTTGTAGCTTCTCAGCAAAGCTCATCTTAACTGCCCTACGTGTTCCCCATGCAAATGCAACTATATTACCAATGATCAGGGCCAGTTGCGGTGTCATGGATACACTACCAATAGTTATTGATGTACTAAATAAAATGGCGACAATACTAACAACGGTTAACTGCTGCCAGCGTCGCGGTGGTAATGTTAGAGGTTCACTTAACATAACACCGGCGAAGTAAATGACTGGCCACGATGTAAAGACTGTAACGATCGCAGTTCCAATAGAATCACCTGCCATAATATTGTGAATCGTAATTAATCCTACGGCTATTAATAGGAACAGGCCACCTAACTTCAGATGTCGTGTTTTATAAAGTATGAGTAGGCTAACAACTACCGTTACTGGTAGTAGTGCGGGACTTGCTACCCACCATATAACATATCCAACACCAGATAGAGTCGCAAAAAGCGCGCCAACACCTGCTGGATTAAATATATGTCTTCCACGGAATGTTAGAATATATTTTGAAGCAGTTGCCACAACTGCAATCAAGATGAGTGGGGCTACATCAGCGATGCTAGATAACGGTGCAAGGATAAGTGCCAGTATAAGGCCTGTAATAATTGCCGACTCACCCTGCGGACGAATACCAAATATCAAGCCAAATAGCTTATTTGAACCATAGGATGAACCAACGAGCAAGAGGGAAGTCAGTAGCAAAGAAATGGGGGAGTAGGGTAGGTAGCCAATAAGTCCAAGCAAAAGTGATGTCGCTAAAAGTACCAAAAGTGATAATGTTAGCAACCTGTACATAGTTACTTTGCCCAATAAATTATCGAGCCAATCTTTCATGTAAATAATTCCCCTTTTAAATCTTGTGAGTACTCTACTGTACCATTAGCATACATCTGAACGTACTGAAATTGCCAATTAGAGAGTAATTCCTTGGCTGGTACAAAAAATAGTGCAGTTGCTAAGCCGTCGGCAATCATTGTTGTTTCAGCAATCACCCATGTCGCAACAATTTCTCGAACCGGCTGGTTACGCGTTGGATCAATAATATGATGCCAATCCCCCCATTGACGACGATTACTAGCAGAAGCACAGAGACTAGCATTTTGTAACACTACCTTACCGATTACTTCCGTGCTATTATTTGGATTTTCAAATCCAACTTGCTGCTCATCATCACCCCGATGACGTATGTCACCGCTAGCATCAATGACATAATTTTTTATATTATTGTTTTCTAGTACTTTCCCAATCATATCTACCGCATAGCCTTTGCCTGCTGCCCCGATATCGAGGACTATAGGCCTGCTGGTAGTAACAGTTGTTCCCTGCCACTTCATAACATCATCCCAGTCTGGGGTTACCTCAAGTGATTGGGGCTTTAGAGAATATTCCTTATCATACCCAGCTTGCTCCAGTACTCGTCCAATAAGCGGCGTTACCCTACCGCCTGAAATCTCATATAGCTTTTTATAAAACGGGATAATATCGATCGCTGAATCCGGAAACTCAAATACACCAACCTCTCTTGCCAGCTGCCGAACCAAAGATTCGTCACGAAACCGCGAATAGATACTATCAAAATCATCCAGTGACGTACAAATCACTTGTTTTAACTTTTGAGTTAATTCTATGTCTGTTTCAATTAACCAGTTAGTCCCAAGCGCAGTGAGCGTATAGCTAGGCCTTAGCATCTTGCTTAATCATATCAAGTGCATCATTAAAACCATTTGATGTTAGCGATGATCCAGCAACTCGGGAGAGGCTTATCGAATTAACGCTTTTGCCGACGACTGCTGACTTAAATTCAGAAGCAAATTGGGACTGATAATACTCGGAATCCCTATTGTTTGCATTTTGACTCACCGTTACATCTGTAACAACATTGCCTGAAATAGTGGCACTCACACTGATAGATTCTGTGCCACCAGGAGTTTCATAGCTACCAGTCACTTGATAGGAACCATCTTTATATGAAGATGTGCTTGTCGTAGAACTCGGTGTTGTATTTGATTGACTGGCGCTCGCTGTAGTTGAGCTATTGTTTATAGCTACGCTGTCACTGTTTGCGCCACTTTTACCGAAATATACAATTCCTGCCGTTACTCCAGCGAGCACGACGACGACGATAATCGTTATTAATGTTTGATTTACCTGCCTAGGCTGATCCAATTATTTTCTCCTACATAAATGTCAATTACTATTCATTGTATACTAAATGAATCAGTTGAGAATAAACTGATAAAGTAGGCTATTCTGACAAAATACTTAAATTTTATTCAGGTAAATCAGCAGTAATGTCGGCATTTGTATGCACATTCATGACATCATCGAGATCATCAAGCGCATCAAGAAGCTTAAGTAGTTTTTGAGCTGTCTCTGTATCACTAATCTCAATTGTAGTATTTGGAATGTATTGGAGTTCTGCATCCTTAACCGTTAATCCACTTTCAATCAGTGCCGTACGAACTTTAGCAAGATCTTTTTGCTCAGTGTAAACAGTGATCTCACCATCTTCTTCAATAGCATCTTCAGCACCAGCGTCAAGAATTGTAAGTAAAGCTTCCTCGCCTGTTGCTTCAACTTGAATGACGCCTTTTCGTGTAAACTGAAACATGACACTTCCAGCATCTGCCATTCGACCACCATTTTTCGTGATTGCACTTTTTACTTCAGGTAATGTTCTGTTGCGATTATCCGTTGCCGTCTCGACAATAATACCGACACCGCCATGGCCATAGCCTTCATAGGTCAATTCTTCCATAACTGCAGCATTTTTATCACTGACACGGTCAATGGCACGCTGAATATTATTATTAGGCATATTTGCCTGTTTTGCTTTTTCAATTGCAAGAGCAAGTGATGAGTTCATTGTTGGATCTGCGCCACCGCGCGCTGCAATAGCAATAAGATTACCTAGTTTTGTGAATATTGCTCCGCGCTTAGCATCTTTTGCACCTTTTTCACGTTTAATTGTTGACCATTTACTGTGTCCAGACATAAAGAATCTCCGTGTTACGTCGGTATGTTTTCTCTATTATAACAGATATAGGGCGTTACTCCATAGCTCCAGATCTATACGTATACTTAACTATACAAAGAAGCTTAATGAGGATACTATTAGAAATATGGCACCAAGTGACTTCCTGAAGTTGCTAGCTCCCCTCGTAAGCTCAAGGTATGCCCATGCAAATAAAGACGCACTTTGTAATGAAGCAACGCGATGATCATGTGTGAAATAGTTGATAACACATAACGTTATAAAAAGTGATAACAAGAAATTTGGTAACTGAATAATTGCCCATTTCCCATTTTTATCTTTAAAAAATAGTTTGAATTTATTTACCAATCTCGATTGATTCATAATCCAAGTATAATGCAAACTGTCTACAACTTAGCTTTATTTGAAAAGCTGGTGATTTAAACTATTATCTACTTTTCTTCTTCATCTTCAGCGGTGGAAAATGCAAGAGTTGAACTTGATACCGCGCTTAGCCCACGTACCGTACGTAGTAAAATACGCATAAAACTTACGTCGTCATGATTAGTATCTAAATCTGTATTGTCATCCATATTTTTATATACCTTTTTTGTTTTATTGGTTATATAAATGTATTTTAGCATAACCGGTATAATTTGTCAATGTAAAGCCTTCATCCTGTTCGCAATTTTATACGTGTGTTAGGGTTCATATCTATTAATACAAAAAGACACCCATCTTTCGATGAGTGACTTTTCTTGGTGAAGCTGCTGAGACTTGAACTCAGGACACCCTGCTTAAAAGGCAGGTGCTCTAACCAGCTGAGCTACAGCTCCACATTGTTCGTTATAAAACATAACTAACCATACAAAGATATCATTTCAAGGGGTAGTTTGTCAATCTTTATAGACATGAATAATTGACATATTTATTATAATATGCTAATATTATTTTACTACTACCTCTCTGGAAGTGGGCTGTCACGGCAGTACAACCGTGAATGTTCTTGAGTAGGAGGAAGGCAGATGCCTTTCATTGAAGTTAGCTTCGACGAGCGCATGTTCGAAGAGGAGAAGTTCATCGAGCAGTATCAGATACCACGAATCGCGTTGATCGATGAGATAATCTTCGCTGTCGCTGAGAACCTGAGCTTCGCCATGGAAGATGGAACCCGCAACCATGTCGTACCAGAAGATTTCAGCGTCCGGGTCTATGAGATCGACTCAGATGCAGGAGAACGTCAAGCAAAGGACGTGGAAATCAAGATCGAGGCGATCGGATTTCCCGACCGCATGGCAAATCGCCAAGGTAAGTCACACAGCATACGTGAGTACTTGGAAGGAAACTTCCCCGGTATCACGTTCGGTGTCTGGCTCGATCTCAAGCCGGATGCAGTTTGGTCCTCGGACTGATATCCCTTCAAGAACCGAGCCGCCCGGTAGTAGACAGGAGTCTGCTCATCGGAGCGGCTCTTGTCACATCTATATATTTTAGTGTTTCGAGTGATCCGTATGCTTGGGTGTTTTAGTAGCAAGTACGTCGAAGATAGCCAGAATCAATGCTGCTGTAATAATTATTATTTTATACTCTACAAAAAACGTATATACTTGCTGCCCTACGCCATCAATAACTAATGCCGATCCAAGTGGCTCAAGCAAAAGAGCAGTTGCAAGCATTGCAAACGCAGCTGCACCAATAATCCTCTGAAGTGGTTGCCTGTATGTAGGACCACTAAATAGTAAAATAACTGCCGGCAGAAGAATGAGCGAAGCCGCAACAACACTTTTTAGTGGTGGTGCAATTAATATAACTCCTGCTCGTTCAATAATTGGCGTTAGGTCCCCTACCCATAACGTACTGAGCATGCCACCCGCTGCAAGTGCTAGGCCAAGAACACCAAATCGACGTTTCGTAAAATAGGCTGTCGCGAATAGTACGGCAATAATTATGATAAATATAATAACAAAACTCATAGACCAAAACCTTCCTTTTTTGTTTCATCAAACGTAGCGACACCATCTACCTTAATAGCTTTTTGCATAGCAGTCCCTGCTGGTAATTCTACCACGTAGCGCGCTTCCTTATTAGGTGTAAATATTGTATAGGGATAGCTATCGGGTGGCGCATTTGTAACGATATAAACTACTTTTTTATCCTTATCAAGCCAAACAATATCTATCGGATAATTCATATCCTTCATCCATATTGGCCACTTTCTATCACTATCGAATACGAAAAGCAGTGCTTGGTTGGAGCGGAGATCTGTCGTACCCGAGAGCCCCTTCTCACGCAATGCTTCAGTGTTTGCAATCTGAGACGTGTATATACCATCCCCAATACGTATTGTTGTGTGGGGTTGTAGTTGAGGCCACACGATATATAGAGCCGCAAGACCGACAAGCAACAAGATAAATATAATCATTACCCACGATAGTGATTTCTTTTCCGTGTTCATTCGTGACCTACCATAAACACTATTATAGCAGGTAGATTACTCTTACTTTTTATGCGCCAACTTTGTCTTTTTTGTTGCGACGCTTAGCATTAATTTCGATGTACTCGATAATTTTTGTTGCGATATCACGTCCTGTGACAAGTTCTGGTGTTTTAATACTTGCTGACGAGTTAACCTCTAAAACGAGTGGTCCTCGCTCACTGCGCATCATATCGACGCCACACATTTGAAGACCCATAGCACGTGCAGCTTTAATAGCAGTCTTTGTCTCTTCTTCAGTTAGCTTAACAGTTGATCCGATACCTCCCTGGTGAGTATTGCTGCGGAAATCATCGTCAAGACTTTGTCGCTTCACACTAGCAACGACACGACTACCGACAACAAGTGCACGTATGTCAGTACCGGCAGATTCTTTAATAAATTCCTGAACCATAAAGTTTACACCTTCAACATAAAAAGCCTGCATAACTGCTTTTGCAGCTTTTGGAGTCTCAGCAAGTACGACTCCATTGCCGTGCGTACCACGAGCCACTTTAATAATAAGTGGCGTTCCACCTGCAAGTTCTACGACATCTTCAAAGTTTGCTGTTTCACGCGCAATAACTGTTTTTGGGATTCCTACACCAGAACGTGCAAGAATTTGATAAGCACGCAACTTATCTCGTGAACGATTAATAGCAAGAGAGGTTGCGACAGTAAATGCACCTTGAGCCTCGAATTGACGAACAACAGCCGTACCATACTTTGTATACGACTGAGCAATTCGTGGAATAATTGCATCGAAGTTATCAAGTGATCGGCCCTTATAACGAATGACTGGTTTATCTTTCTCGATAGAAACATAGCAGAGCGCATAATTAATCACTTGAACCTCATGCCCGCGTGCTCGTGCTACCTCTTTAAGACGTTTTGTCGTGTAATTTGCGCTGCCCTTGGAAAGAATTGCTATTTTCATGCATCTCTCCCTTCTTCCTCGTCCTGAGGAAAATCAATGTTATATTGTCTTTTAAGCGTAAGACGATCAAGGCTCGTTTCAGAAGAATCCACCAGGAAACGGTGATTAAGTAATTTGCGACCAATTAATATCGGATAAATTTTCTTTGAGCGATCAGCAAGAGTAAATCGCGCTTGAAAAACTTTTGGCCCCAACTTAACCTTAAGTCGTACTTCGAATCGTTCTTCTTCATGGCCAAAAGAATTTGAAACAGTCACTTTCGTAAAATCTGTTGTCGTAAGATGTTTCGACATATTCCCACAAACAGGATGCCCGCCCAAAAGATCAAAGTGAAGCTCGCCGTCAGTAACGGTAATGTTTGATGCGTGTACCGCAGAACGATATGCACCGGTATCTGTTTTGGCTGGAACATTCGATGCATCGGTATCAAGAAAACTAAGCACTTCAGAGCGCCCAATAATTACTTTGTGGAAATCGTATTTTGAAGCCATGGTTTTATTATGAATGAGTTTGTAATTTAATAAAAGACTTGATTATACTACCATAATTTTATATAATTTGCAATATGTCTCACATAGTTATCGTTGGAAGAAAATTCTCAGAGTTAGCTGACAGGCTTACTCAGAGTGGCGATACTTATACACTACTTCAAGATGTTAAAAAGACGAAATTTCCTGATAAAAAATTCCGTCGTCGAATAGTTGCAGACTTTTCTTCGAATGAGTCCTTACTTGCAACAGTTAAGACACTTCATGATAATGATCCTATTGACGCCGTTATTTCCCTTTACGAAAATTATATACTTCCTACTGCTATTATTGGTGAGTTTCTCGGTGTACCGCATCTACCTGTTGCGAGTGCTGAAGCATGTACGGACAAGTTTTTAATGCGCACGTTATTTAATGGCGCTTCAGAAAAAATAAGTCCAGACTTTGCTATTGTTCAGTCAATAGATGATGTACTTGCATTTGCTCATAGTCATTCATTTCCTCTCATCTTAAAGCCTGCAAATCTTGCAAAAAGCTTACTCGTAACTAAGAGCAGCGATATTACAGAGCTAAGAAATAACTATGAAAAAACTATGACGATGATCGATAAGATTTACGAAACATATGCACCAAATCGTACGCCAAAACTTATCGTTGAAGAATTTTTAGAAGGCTCGATTCATTCAGTAGACGCTTACATTGGCGAGGATGGAATACCCCTCGTTCTTGATAATGTCGTTGATTATCAAACAGGATACGATATTGGCTATGATGATAATTTTCATTATAGCCGCATTCTCCCATCAAAACTAAGCGCTAATGACCAAATTGCACTTCGGCACTGTGCAGAGATCGGTATCAAAGCACTTGGCATGAAGAACTCACCTGCTCACGTGGAAGTTATCATGACAGTTGATGGTCCAAGAATTGTTGAGATTGGCGCACGTAATGGCGGTTACCGTGGCCGCATGCATCGACTTGCAAATGGTATTGATATTTTAGGTGCCGCAATTGAGGTAGCACTCGGCAAGAAACCCTCCATCATCGCATTAAAAAACGAACCTTGTGCAGTTCTTGAACTTTTTCCAAAACATCCTGGAATCTACATGGGCATACATAACGAATCTACCCTACGCTCACTTTCCTCGCTTGAATATCTCTCAATCAAGGCCACACCTGGTAGATTCGTTGGCAAAGCAGGAGATGGATACAAGATGTGCACTGTTGTCATCTTACATAATACTGACCAAGCTAAGTTTGATAAAGATATTCTCACTATGCAAAATGATATCTTTATAGATACAACTTCATAATTATTTCTTAGATAATGTCTCAATAAAATCAATCATTGCATCTTCAATATTAATACCAGTTACGTCACTTATTATGATACCTGGTGATGGGTTACATTCAAGTACCTGAGGGCCTGCAGATGACATGATAATATCGACACCTGCTATATCAAGCTCCAGAGCTGTCGCTGCACTGACCGCGAGAACTTCTGTGGCGCGATCTATCTTAACGGGCCTACCAATTGCTCCTAAGTGAAGGTTTGCCCTGAAGTCACCTTCAGCTGCTTGACGCTCCATAGCAGCAATAACAATACCGTTAACGACAACCACACGCAGGTCCCTACCTAATGATTCGGCTATATACACTTGTGCAAGAAGACCTAGATCAGGTGTGAAATCTTCTTGTTTATGAACAAGAACTATACCTTCACCATGCGTCCCCGCTGCTGGCTTTATGATAAACGGTAAACCTAGCGTATCTGCGCAGTCCTGAAAATGAGATCCTAGTGATAGCTTTACTGTTAAAGGTGTCTCAACTGAATGACGCAAGAAAGCGTCATAGGATAATGACTTATCACGAGATGTACGCCATGAGTTCACCGTGTTGATAACTGTAGCCCCACCAAGTGATGCTCGTTCAAGGGCAATAATTCCTTTTGCGTTTTGCTCTGGAGCAATTCGAGGGAGGATAATTGTATGATCAAAAAATGCATAGGGCACCGACAATGCGTCGTCGAGTGATAGCACAGCATATTCCATGAAACGCTTTTCCATTAATAATCTTAGCTGATTCACGACCCGACCATCAGGCGATGATGACAATAATACAATCTTATTCATGTTTTGCTGTAGCAGTCTCATGTAAATAGCTGGCGAGACCAATTAATTCATCAGATAGTACTCCTGGAACTGCCCTGATACCGAAATTGAAATTTGCTTCTAGAATGATCGCCTTATTAGTTTGCTTATTTACCATAACATCCACTCCGCATATTTCACGCCCGAGAGCAAGCGCGGCCCTAACTGCAAGATCCTTGTGTTCAGTAGAGACAGAATTCATATCTAGATATTCCTTATCACCACCCTGTGAAATGTTATTTCGATGATCACTGGCTTTACCAATACGACTATAGATACATTCTACCTTGCCTCCGAGCACAATCACCCGAAGGTCTCCGTCATTTGGTATAAATTCTTGAGCGATAAATTTTGTTTGATTATGATCATTAATTACTTTGTCTAGTTCATCATGATTTTTTACAAGAAAGTTATCATTACCACTATTTCCTGTGATCGATTTTACGATAGCTGGATAACCAAACTTATTTTCAATAGCATCAATGAGATATTGTCCTTGACCAAAGATAGATGATGGAATTGAAACATCTGAGAATACAAACTGCATATACTGAGTCAGTTTACTTATATGTTGAAACTTTGCTGTATCGGTATTTAGAAAACGAACACCGTGATGTTTTAAATACAGTGCAACTGCGTTACGTTCATATTCGTATCCCTGAAAATCACGAATATACACAAGATCAAAAGATGATAAGTCTTTGTTCCCGACTCGCACACAGCTATACCCATCGCGAAGTTCAAAGATAAGTTCAGCGTAAGTAATAAGAATGTATGTATCCTTACCAATGGATGCTAAGCCATTATATGTTTGAAAAGCCTCGCTCTTATCATCCCGCTTGTCACCTTTTAAAATTGCGATCGTCGCCATATTACGTTTCCTTACGAGTTAATTTATAAACAACCGAACCAATGAGTAACAGTGCAATGAGCGTCAACAAGGCAAAACTATAACCTGATAGCATCCAGAAAACTGCTAAAATTACACCAACCGTTCCCCATATACTTAATAGGCGGCGAGATGTTACGAGCCCTAAGACTAGGAGGCCGGTATGCTCTAGTAGGAATACGAGTCTATATGGAAGTGCACCTGCCACAAAACCTTCGCCAATTGCCATAATTGCACCAAACATGCTCAGAATTGATAGCCCAATAATAAGTCGTATTTTAGCATCTTGTCTGCGCCCACGAATATAGTACATATACGCTAAGCCAGCGAATGCAAGTCCCCACCACTGGGAATAAATAAGAGAATCAATGTCTGGCACCGCCACAGCGACTAAGCGTTGTAGTGCCAAAGTACCAATAATAATTGAGGCGTCTATGAAAGCATACTTTTTTAACATGAAACCTTCGCTAAGAAGGAGAAGGCTAATTAAAATAAGAACACTTGTTGCAACAAAAACATGACCTAAATCTTGTCCCAAAACTTCTCCAATGGCAATGACGCCGGAGAAAGTGACCGCAGACCAGAACATATAACTTGCATGTATTTTCTTGCCAATAGAAAGTAATAACCAATTTCCAGCATAAAATAAAACAAACACTACCCAGGCGAGTACGATTATTAACCAGTCCGATGGTATTCCGATAAAATCTAGGACTTTGCTTATTGTTAATATACCAAGCAAATTTGCAATGATAAGAAACTGTGACGTTTTTTCAATATAAACGATCGCATACATGATAACTGCTACGATGATAAGAAGTGCAGTTATCCATCCCTGTGATGTACTCGAGGCAGTAAATATCAATCCCTCAACAAGAAACAGTCCGTATGCTAGAACTGGTAATCCATTTTTAAATCTATCGGTCAGTAATTTAATTCTTAGACGCTGGTAAAGTACGACAGCGGACATGACAAGATATATAAGTGCGACCCAGTGTGTAGCAAGTCCTGGCTGAAGAACTTCCGTCGTTATGAGTGCTGGCAAAATAAGCAGTGAGTAAAGCCCAAAAAAGAGGATTCCGGAACGGTGCGTACTTACGGCTACCACAATACTCGTGACTAGTAACACGGTCAACTGATAACTCATGATAAGTGCTGTGTTGTAAAGACCCGATGCAAAGAGTGGTGCAACTACTAATAACGATAGTCCTAGCCAGAGCCATGTTTCGTCACTACTATCAGCTTTATTATTATTAACACTCATGACTGAAATAAATATCTGCGCAACACTTACAGCTGTCAGTGCTAGTCCCACCATCCACCACTCGTGGGATAGATCATACGTAATCAAAAGTACGAATAGCGTTAATAAGCCCCGCATAATGAGTAATGCGCTAGACTTCACTATTTTTGATAATGCAGATAATGCAACAGCGGCATAATATAAAGTGCTAAGTCCAACGATAATTTCATAGTCAGTAATTGTTAAATCGATACCGGCAAAAATACTTGCGAGTAATGTTATTGCGACAATCCAGTCACTACTGACTTGAATTGGCTTTGTAAATACAGCCGGTAACCATTTGGTGCGAGCTATGGATACAATTGTCATGAGAGAACCGAAGCCTATAAGCACTACAAAGTACCATAGTAGACCTGAACGCATTGCAGCAACTCCAGAAGTACTGAGTGAAATCATAAACACGACTGCAAAATAAGCAACAATCTGGCTCTGGAGACGGACTGTTGCAATGACAAATGCTACCACTCCGATGAGCGATGTAAAGAGCCAGCAAAATGATGCGTTATCAGGAAGAATGTAGTTATACATGACAAGCCCTGTAAAAGGTAAAAGAGCAAGACCAGTCCCGGTAAATGCCACTGCAGCCGGACGTAGTTTTGGTGATTTTTCATAAAGAATTAGCCCTGTAACATAAAAAATGAGTGTGATTAACCACGTGCCAATAAACTTCACATCACCCGGAAGTGAAGTGCCTATAAAAAGTGCGGCGGCGGCGACAAGCAGAAAGCTCGCAACATATAGCACAATATTAATATTCTGCAGTTCCTGTTTCTTTTTATTAACGACTTGATCAACTGGGCTCACTAGTGCCGGCGATACCATACCTTCGTATTGAAGATCATCAATTAGAGCGGCAATCGCTGGCTCGCTTGGTTGCCCTGTATTACCCTCGCGAGCTCGCCAGCCATCCCAATAACCTTGCGCATAACTTTTGCCTGTGTAGTCGATTGGTGTCTTTTTATTACCTTTGATAATAAGCAGGACTACCAAAAAGATGATGCCTCCCCAGAATAGTAGTCCTAATAATGCCATATTCTCAAAGCTCCTTATGTAGTGCTTTTCAGTATAGCGTAAACTCTAAAAAATACCGCGCTTTTTTGCACCATCAAACTGCTCAAGTAGGTCGCGTTGTTTTTTACTCAACTTGACTGGTGTATCAACAACCATGCTCACTATGTGCGGCCCACGAGATGAACTTCGCATATGCGGAACACCATGACTAGACAACTTAAAGTCAGTACCGCTCTGTGTACCTGCTGGAATTTTCATACGGACCTCACCATCAACAGTATCGATATCTATTTCAGTACCAAGCGCTGCATCAATCATACTGATATGTTCTTCTGACAGGATTATGTCACCTTCACGTGTAAACTTTTTATGTGCCTTTACTCGTATATGAACATACAGATCACCACGTGCACCACCACCAATCGCTTCACCGTGTTCTTTTAGACGAATAGTAGCTCCGTCATCAATACCTGCAGGCACTTTTAATTTCATAGCCTGTTTTCGACGCTCAGTCCCCTTACCCTTACAAATAGTACAGACTTTTTCTGGGATTTTACCTGCACCTTTACATGTTTCACAAGTGACAGCCTGTTGTATTTGTCCAAAGATCGTATTCATCACACGAGTTTGCTGACCTGCGCCTTTACATGTTGGGCAGGTTTTCATACTGTAGCCAGGCTCAACAGTCGTTCCTTTACAATGTGAGCACTCGTCGTCCATATCGAGGCTTATATCCTCTTCAACTCCAAACACAGCTTCCTCGAATGTTAGCTGGACCGTCGTCTCAACATCACGACCACGACGAGGACCTCGATCACGCTGACCGCCGCCGCCGAAGAATTGACCAAAGATATCACCAAGTCCTCCGTCACCAAAATCAAAATTTACATTTTGACCGTTAAAGCCCTCAAAAGGATTACCGCCGCTATAGCTACCTCCGCCTCCGCCAGAGTTACCGCCAACACCAGCATGACCGAACTGATCATATCTCTGACGTTTTTGTTGGTCCTTGAGAACCTCGTAAGCCTCGCCAATTTCTTTAAACTTAGTCTCATCACCACCTTCTTTATCAGGGTGGTGTTTTAGTGCAGCTTTGCGATAAGCCTTCTTAATTTCATCAGCACTGGCAGTTTTTGCTACACCAAGTACTTCATAATAATCGCGTTTACTCATTACCTCCATTATAGGCAATTAGCACTTAGCTGTCTAGAGTGCTAATAAATTTTCTAATAAAACTCCATTAGCTATGCCCTCGTCAGTTGCCATGTATAATAGATATATGACAAAATACGAAGGAACACAGTTAGCAGATTTTCAAACGAGAGATAGTGTTACTAATCTTGAAATTATTGATACAAAAGTTGGTGATGGTGAAGAAGTTAATCCAAATGCAACGATCACCGCACACTACACGGGTGCGCTATGTAAAACTGGTGTCATTTTCCAAAGTAGCCATGATTTTGGAGATGCAATCACTTTCGGGCTAAACCAAGTTATTAAAGGATGGACCGATGGAGTACCCGGTATGAAAGTAGGTGGTGTACGCCGACTTATTATTCCTGCAGTACAGGCATATGGTTCAGCTCGTGCAAGCTCAAGTATCCCGCCAAATAGTGATCTCGTCTTTGACATAGAACTTGTTGCTATACCGCAAAATTAAACTAGCCTACGACATGCTGATGAATAATTGCGAGTAAATCGCTATACTTCACTACGCAAAGACTAGCGAAAATAATGAATAAGATTGGAACTACAGCAAAGTTCTCAACGGCCTTACCTGTTGTAATGCGTAATCTTTTGACAGGCAAAATACCAAATTTTACCGGTATTGGAAGAAGCCATGGAACTCCCTCTTTGGTAAAGGTGTCCATAATTAAATGTGACACAGCGCCAATCATAAATGCCCACCACACAAATTCAATTTGAACATGTGGGATTATTGGCTGAATTACCGTGAGTAATAGATGTGACAAAAAACCAAGTAAAATGAGCCCTAGGATTGAGTGGGTGATAAATCGGTGGCCTCCTAACATCTTTGCAATTACACGACCAATTACTCCACCAATAGGTAGATTACGCCAAAATGGTGCCGTTGGTTGATCGATATCAGGCGCAATACCACCAAGCTGATTAGCAAACACTGCCACAATCGCAGTAGCTAGTGTAACAGTCGGTGCTGTAGGCATGATAAGAACCACTCCCGTTAGAGCGGTTATAGCTGCAAGATCATGAGTACGAGCCTTCACAGTGCCTACTATAACAAATAATAATTATGTTTACTTAGATTCGTTTTTTCCACGATACGTATAATATGCGCGTGCACTAAGGTTATCTGCAGCATGGCAGAGTGCAGCAAGTGGCTCGTCGGCTCTCTTACCTGGAATATAGGCTGAGTCACGAACTCCTTCCACGAATTGTAGTGCGTTGTACATTGTTGGAGTGATGACAAATCCATATGTGTCAATAATGCTTTGACGGAACGTTTTGCGTTCATCCTTACTCATGTCGGTTGTAGTCTCTATAAGACCATCATTATCAATTCGATACATGAATGGCTTCTCAATATCATGCAGGAACATAACAGTGAGTGCATCGCTCAAATCAAATTGTTCCTCATCAGGAAGGGAACTAAGAACTCCTGACTGTTGCATAAAAAGAAAGTTCTGGGCAGCAAAAAACATCGTCTGACGAACATGCTCAACGTATCCACCCTGCCAGGCATGATGTGCATCACGTGAGCCAGGTGCCGTACCAAGACGTGACCTATGATCTTGATCATCAAGTAAGATTTCAATTGCAGCACCATTCTCGCCTTCAATACACTCGACCCAGTCTTCAAATGTCAATTCCGGATATTCGTCACCTTGACGACGAATATGAATAATTTCAGTGGGCACCACTTGCCAATCTTGACGTGGTGCCCAATCTGGAGTCTTCTTGTGGAGATCAGCATTAAAGAGTGCTCTCACTCCTGCATTTTTCTCCACGTCGCTCATGATCTATTTTTCTTTTTTCTCGTCAACAACTTCACCTTCTACCGGCTCATTTTTATCAGATTTTTTTTCATCTTTTTCTGATTCGGCCTCAGTTGCCTTGCTAGCAGCTTCATACATCTTTGCACCAATCGGCATGATAGCATCATTAAGTGCTTTACCGGCAGACTCTAGCTCTTCTTTGTCTTCAGAATCTTTGTGCTTTTTGGCTTCTTCGACAGCATCTTTGATAACTTTCACATCATCTTCAGAAATTTTGTCTTTATATTCATCTGGCATCTTTTCTGCTTGATAAATGGAGTTTTCAAGTGTGTTACGTGCATCTATAGCTTCACGCTTTTTCTTATCCTCATCAGCATGAGCTTCGGCTTCTTTTTGAGCCTTCTCAATATCTTCTTTACTCATGTTGCCACTATCCTGGATAGTTACTGAGTTCTCTTTGCCGGTTCCCTTGTCTTTAGCTGTAACATTCAAAATACCGTTAGCATCAAGGTTAAAGGTAACTTCAACCTGAGGAACTCCTCGTGGTGCAGGTGCGATACCATCGAGAATGAAACGACCGAGTGATTTGTTGTCACTTGCCATCTCACGTTCACCTTGTAGCACATGAATCTCAACTTGAGGTTGGTTGTCAGCTGCAGTAGAGAATGTCTCAGACTTGCTTGTTGGAATCGTACTATTACGGTCTATGAGCTTCGTCGTTACACCACCCATTGTTTCAATACCGAGTGATAGAGGTGTCACATCGAGGAGAAGCACGTCTTTAACATCACCAGCAAGTACACCGCCTTGGATAGCAGCACCAATTGCTACAACTTCGTCAGGGTTCACGCCCTTGAGCGGGTCTTTACCAAAAATAGATTTTACTTTTTCGACAACTGCTGGCATGCGTGTCATACCACCAACTAAAATTACTTCATCAATATCACTTGCCTTCAATCCAGCGTCTTTTAGCGCTTTTTCTACAGGACCAGCAACACCATCAATTAAATCTTTGACGAGGTCTTCTAATTTGCTCCGAGTTAGTTTGTACTCGAAATGCTTTGGACCATCAGCATCAGCCGTAATGAATGGAAGATTAATCTCATACTCAGGTGTGCTTGAAAGTTCTTTTTTAGCTTTTTCGGCTTCATCTTTTAGACGCTGCATAGCTGCTTTGTCTGACTTAAGATCAATACCCGATTCTTGTTTAAAGACATCAAGGAAGTGATTCACTATACGGTTATCAAAATCTTCACCACCTAGGTGCGTGTCGCCGTTAGTTGAGCGGACCTCAAATACACCATCGCCGAGCTCCAAGATAGAAACATCGAACGTACCACCACCGAGATCAAATACAGCAATTTTTTCGTCTTTTTTGCTTTCAAGGCCGTATGCAAGTGCCGCAGCGGTTGGTTCATTAATAATACGTTTAACTTCAAGCCCAGCAATTTTACCAGCATCTTTTGTTGCTTGTCGTTGCGAGTCATCGAAGTACGCAGGAACGGTAATAACCGCTTCGGTGACTTTTTCGCCAAGAAAAGCTTCAGCATCTGCTTTAATCTTAGAAAGTATCATAGCTGATACTTCTTCTGGACTGTAGTCTTTACCGCCTAGGGTAACGGCTACACCATCGCCTTTTTTGACGATAGCAAAAGGCATAATATCATGGTCTTTCTGAACTTCTTCATCGCCAAACTTACGACCGATCAAACGCTTGACTCCATAAATAGTATCTTTAGCGTTTGTGACTCGTTGGCGCTGTGCAACCTGACCGACTAATCGATCACCTTTTTTATTGATAGCCACAACACTTGGTGTCGTACGATTGCCTTCAGCATTAGCAATAACCTCTGGCTTACCTGCAACCATGTATGCAACTGCACTGTTTGTTGTACCGAGATCGATACCAATAATTTTTCCCATATTCTAGCTCTCCTTTTGTTTCAAATATTGTTCTATGTCTATCATTCATTTTAGCACTCTAGCATGTAGATTGCCAATATATTTATTGTAATAGAATTGGCACTCTAATGTCAAGAGTGCCAATTCTACAATATCTTATGATGTAAATGCTTGTTATTTTTTCGTTACTTTGACCATTGCATGGCGGATTGGTCGACCGCTAAGCGTATAACCAGCCTGTAGTTCTTCAGCAATAACCTCTTTATCACCCGCTGCTTCATCATCAAATTGAATAGCTTCGTGAAGATCAGGATCAAAGTCACTTCCTGGATTTGCATCAATTCGTTTCAAGTTCAGACTCTCAAGTGATTTCTCAAGATTCTTTACAAGACCGGCGATAGACTGCACCCATTTATTATCTTTTATTTCATCTGGGGTATACGTAATCGCACGTTCAATATTATCGACAACAGGAAGTAGTTTTAAGATTGCCGATGACTGGCCAGCTTCTCTGGCGATTGTTTTTTCAATCTCAACACGTTTTCGATAATTCTCAAAATCAGCTCGAGTCCTCTGTAAATCACCCGTTAATTCAGCAAGTTGTTGCTCAAGTTCTTCCTGCTTCTTACTTTTTGCCATTATAATACCTCCTCTAGCATTGCACCTGCGTGACGGACAAGACGCATTACTTTACCATAACTTTGACGAGTTGGGCCAAGAACCCCAATGTAGCTATGGTCGCTATACGGTGAACGGAACCGACTGATTATAAGTGTGGCTCCGCTCGTTTTGCCAATTGGATTTTCAGCACCAATGTATACGTTTAAAGGCTCATTCGGCGCAGCCTCTCGCAACCATGGCTCGAGGTTATCGAGTAATCGCGCAACGGCCTGTGTATTTACACCATTCATAAATTCTGGCTGCGAAAAAAGATTACCCATGCCGCTCATATAGAGTTCGTCGCCAATTGTTGCAAGGCCAAGATTTTGTGTTAAATCAACTAAACTATCGACAGCACTACGAATCGCTCTATCTGCTCTGTCGCCGTGAGTCTGTACTCTCGCCTCAATCGTTCTCGCACTACGATCGAGTTGTTTTGGTACTTCATTTGCATGAAGTTCTGTAAGTGAATTTACATACATTCGGTAGCCAGTATCTGTTGGGATTCGCCCAGCACTTGTGTGAGGTTGGGCAATAAGGCCCATATCTTCAAGTCGTGCCATCTCAGAGCGAATAGTAGCGCTAGATACACCAAACAACTTCGCTAGTATCACACTACCGACAGGGACAGCGATTTCTGCATACTGTTCTATAATTGCACCCAGGATTTGTGCTTGTCTTTCAGTCATGTCTCCATTGTAGCGATATTGGCACTTGACGTCAATGAGTGCTAACGACTATGTTCTAGGATCTGATCAAGCAGGTTACGAGCGACAATACGTGCTTCATCATCTTGACGTACAAACATATCTGGCCGATGCGCAATGTCGTCCACTACACCAACAGCACGTTCTAAATCATCATTGATTATAAAGTGGTAGTACGGCACAGATAATGCATAGGCAAGTTCAGTTGACGCAGTACTCAGACGTGCAGGTAGCACTTGGTTGAGCTCTTCAGGTGATGTATAGCGTAAGCCAAAACGATGATGCCATGTCTCAAAGTCAGGTGGGACAATAAAAATCGCTCTTACTGCATCACCAACGAATTCACGAAATACGTCGATACCATTGATGTCAATGTCACCAAGTGCAATTTTATTCATTTGACTTGCTCGGTAAAATTCATCAATGCTTGTCCCGTAATAATTTGGACCAAACTTATTTATTTCAATCATTCGATGAGATAGGAGTAGCTCACACATTTCATCCTCGCTCACGAAATGGTATTCACGACCGCTCTTTTCAAGTACCCCATTATTTTCTCGAGGATGTCTGGTCGTGTGTGTAATAATACGATGATAATCAGGATTATTCAGAAGTAGTGACTGAATAGTATCTTTGCCTGCACCAGAAATACCAACAAGCAAGGAGATCTTACTCTGCTTCATAAACTCAATGGCGGATAAATCTGGTTGGTAATTGATGTGAAGTTGGTCTAAATTCATACTCAATTATAGCATTATCGTTGGGTGTTAATCTCGTTTTAGCATGACAGTAAATGCTTCCGAAGGAATATCTACTTTACCGAAGCGTTTCATGCGTTTTTTGCCTTTTGCTTGCTTTGCGAGTACTTTTTTCTTACGAGTAACATCACCACCATATAGTCCAGTCGTAACATCTTTACGATATGCCGAGAGATCAGCCCTGGCAATAAACTTACCTCCAATTGCGGCCTGAAGTGCTACCTGGAAGTTTTGACGTGGTATGACGTCTTTCAACTTATCGACAACCTCACGACCGAGTCGCTGTGATTCACTGCGATGCGCCATGACAGAGAGTGCATCGACAATGTTACCAGCAACGTAAAAATCAACCCGTACAAGGTCTTCCGTAAGATACGTATCGAGCTCATAATTAAAACTACCATACCCACTCGTAACGGATTTGAGCTGGTCATAGAAGTCTGTTAGTAAGTTTGCGAGCGGCGCTTCGAAGCTAATGAGCGCACGCTCATCTATATAACTAAGATTTTTCTGTAGACCTCGTTTATTAATAACAAGTTGAATAACCGCACCGATATATTCCTTTGGAACAATAATTTCACCTTTAATCCATGGCTCACGAATCTCTTTGATTTTCGAAACATCGGGCAGATCACTGGCACTTTTAATATCCAGTTGTGTTCCATCGCTCATAAATACTTGGTAGTCTGTCGACGGATTTGTGACAACAAGATCTAAATTATATTCACGCTCCAGTCTTTCACGAACGATATCCATATGAAGAAGGCCCAGGAAGCCAATTCTTACGCCAAAACCTAGTACTGGAGAATTCTCTGGTTCAAATTGCAGAGCAGAGTCACTAAGGCTTAGTTTTTCTACTGCATCTTTTAGCTCTTGATACTCATCGTTACTAACCGGAAAAAAACCCGCATATACAAATGGCTTAACATCTTGGTAGCCTGGCAACATATCCACGGCCTGATTACGTTTGATAGTAACGGTATCGCCTACTCGCGCGTCCCGAGTCGTTTTTAGGTTAGTGACAATATAGCCAATTTCACCAGTTCCAATATCAGGGCTTGGCTTCATTGAAGGACTAAGACTACCTACTTCGAGAGCGATACCGCCCGCAGAGGTTGCGAGCATGTGTATTGCGTCACTTTTTTTGATGCTTCCATCAACTACACGAACATACAAAATGACTCCTCGGTAATCATCGTAGTAACTGTCGAAAATAAGCGCTCGCGTTGCCGCATCTGCAACACCGTGTGGTGGCTGAACTTTTTCAACAACCGCGTCAAGCACCTCTATGACACCTTGTCCTGTTTTTGCACTTATCTTTAAAATGTCGTCGTCAGTACATCCTAGTAAATTAATAATTTCAGCAGAAACACGAGGCACATCGGCTGCAGGCAGATCAATTTTATTTAAGACTGGAATGATAGTTAGATCTGCAGCTAGTGCGAGATAGACATTTGCGAGCGTTTGAGCTTGAATACCTTGACTTGCGTCAACGACCAAAACTGCTCCTTCACATGCCTCAAGGGACCGACTAACTTCGTAACTGAAATCAACATGGCCAGGTGTATCAATGAGATTAAGGTCATAGCCCTTATGACTCATGCGCACTGGCGCTAATTTGATAGTGATACCTTTTTCTCGTTCAAGGTCCATACTATCGAGTAGCTGTGACTTCATATCACGCTTAAGAACCGTGCCTGTGAGTTCCATCATTCGATCAGCTAAAGTAGATTTTCCATGATCGATATGAGCAATAATACAAAAATTTCTAATCTGTTGTTGGTCCATAGTCTAGAGGTAGATTATAACAGGTTTGAGGGGTATTAGCGAGCTCTGTTGAACAAGATAGAGCGTACGCGCGTGATAACTGGAGTTGCCTCATGAAGTTTTAATAACCTACTAAAGAAAACGTATGCAGAAAAACTCACGACGACAATGACGGAAAATTTAGGGAATGTTGCAAGGAAACTCTGATCATCGGCACCAAGCTGAAATAGAAGAACGGTAATATATGTAACAATTGCCATAAAGCCAGTTGCACTTGCCATACGCGCTACTGCGTGGACGAATACGATGTCAAAAAGTCCCTTAATACGGCGTGACATAACAGAAAACAAAACCACTACCTCGAGAAACGCTACGATCGATTGAGCCCAAGCTAAACCATACGCGCCCATGTGGAGTTGCGTCGTAAACCAAACAGCTAAAATAATGTTAAGTGAAATCGCAAAAACTGATATATAAAGTGGCGTCTTTGTATCTTGCTGTGCATAAAAGCTTCGTGCGGCAATGTGATAAATTGAGCGAAACAAAATTGCTACAACAAGTGCCCCAAGTAGCCCTGCCATGAGTGAATCTCCACCGTTTTTGATGAAGTTAACTAAATATCCACGGGTAAAATAAGCAATGACAGCAACAGGCATTGCGAGCCAAATAATAACACGGAGAACCGTCTGTAGCTCATTTTTGAACAAATCTGGCCGGCCCTGAGAAAGTCGTTCTGTCATTTTTGGAAATGCTGCCGTACTGATTGCAACGCCGATAAGGTTGATCGGCACCATATGAAGAGTTGTCGCTTGCTGGTAAGCACGGACCGTTCCTTCGATCATACGTGATGCTAGGTTCGTTTCAACTAAGCTATTTACATAGTCTGCACCTTGATCAAGTGAACGAGCAGGAAGCAACGTTAGAACCTTACGAAATCCTTTGTTTTTCCAGAAAATCTTAAACTGGTAGTCAAAGCCAAGCCCGAGCAGACCTATGGAACTAACGATGAGTTGCAGTATCGAACCTAAAACAACTCCAAGTGCGACGCCCATAATTCCGCCGTCAAAAACTTGCCACCCAAAAATATTGATACCTTTTGTGAAGAAAACAGTACCAATGATAATACCTATATTATAAATAGTCGGGGCCAGAGCATAAAAGGTGAACCGCCCCACAGCTTGCTGCATACTAGCTATTACCGTTGCAACGGCAAATAAGAATGGGTTTACTGCAATAACTCGCATCATGCTAACAGCGAGTCCGCGGCTAGCCTCGTCAAGGCCCGGGCTAACAACATAGCGCACTAATGGTTCTGCAAAAATAATGATTAAAACACTTGCAATAAGTGTTATGAGTGCCATGAAATTGATCATACTAGTTGAGAGTTCCCAGGCTGATTTTTTATTACCCGACCCAAGTCGTTGATTAAAAACTGGAATGAACGTAACACTTAGCGCACCTGAGACGAGCAGGAAGAACATGAAATCAGGGATTGAAAAAGCTACAGTATAGGCGTCAATGCCTGTCTTATATGTATCGTAGTACATACCATTAAGCATACGGTCTCGGAATAACCCGAGACCACTTGCTAGTAGTGTGGAGCTAGCAAGTAGGACTGCAGCTACCTGAACAGTAAGTTGTTTGTTTGCCTGCGCAACAGCGCTTCGTACTCGACCCATATGATTTATTTTCTACGCAGCGGCTGCGTGTAATGTGGCATCTGCAGGTAGAGTAGTATCCTCTAGAAGCTTGCTAACTGCTTTTTCTTCAAGCGTCTCCTCTTCAATAAGAGCAGCTGCAAGTTTATCAAGGCTTGCTCGGTTATGAAGAATGACAGACTCAGCTCGTTTACTTGCTTCTTTGATAAGCTGTTCAACTTCTTTGTCAATTTCTTTTGCAGTGTCGTCACTATATGGACGTTCATGAGTCATCTTATCAAAGACCATGCCGCCATTATCGTCATGGAAAACCTGATCACGCAATTTAGTACCCATACCCTGTTCAATGATCATATCGCGGGCAATTTCTGTAGCTTTACGAAGATCTGATCCAGCGCCCGTCGTTATGCCGTCTGCGCCATACATAATCTTTTCAGCGACACGACCACCCATTGCACGTGCGAGAATATCTTTAAACTCATACACATTCGTGTAGCTCTTGTCTTCTGGCGGAAGGAACCATGTAACACCACCCGTTGCTCCACGTGGGATAATCGTTACCTTATGAACTGGATCGCTGTCAGGTAGGACGTGGCCAACAATCGCGTGGCCTGCTTCATGATAAGCAGTCATTCTTTTCTCAGCTTCATTCATAATCTTTGTCTTACGTTCAGGGCCAATCGCAACTTTTTCAAATGCTTCAGTTAAATCAGCATTGCTAATTTTCTTAGCATTGCGACGCGCAGCGATGATTGCTGCTTCATTTGCTATGTTTGCAAGATCAGCACCTGACGAACCGGCTGTTTTTGCAGCAAGCGCACCAATATCAACTGAGTCGTCAGCTGGTTTTTTCTTAAAATGAACTTTCAAGATTGCTTCACGATCATGTCTCTCAGGAAGCATGATGTTCGTGCGACGGTCGAAGCGGCCTGGTCGGAGAAGTGCTGGATCGAGCACATCAGCACGGTTAGTTGCGGCAAGTACAATAACGTTTGTGCCCGTTTCAAAACCATCCATTTCGACAAGAATCTGGTTAAGCGTTTGCTCACGCTCATCATGACCACCGCCCATACCTGAACCACGCTTACGACCAACTGCATCAATTTCATCAATAAAGATAATGGCTGGAGAGTTCTTCTTAGCCTTAGCGAATAAATCTCGTACACGAGATGCGCCAACTCCGACGAACATTTCAACAAATTCTGAACCAGAAATACTAAAGAATGGTACGTTAGCCTCACCAGCGACTGCACGTGCTAGCATCGTCTTACCTGTACCTGGATTACCTACAAGCAGTACGCCTTTTGGAATCTTAGCACCAAGTAATTCATATTTTTTCGGGTGTTTTAGGAAATCAACAACTTCCTCTAGATCTTGTTTGGCAGAATCATTTCCAGCAATGTCTGCAAAAACAACTTTTTCTTTATCAATACCATATAGCTTTGCTTTAGACTTGCCAAAGCCCATAGCTTGGTTATTCTGTCCTTGTGCCTGACGCATCATGAACATGAAGAAACCTGCAATCAAGAGAACTGGTACAATAATGATCGCAAGATTCCAAAGTGTCTGGCCAGTCTCAGACGGAGGACTGTCAGATACAATTGATTTTGCTTCTTTCGATAGAACATTATCTTTAAGAAGTGTGCCGACACCTCCCTGAACATATGATTTTTCAGTTGGCTTATCTTGCCCCTTAACAGTTACCTTAAGATCATTACCGTTACCTTCGATCTTGGTAATATTTCCAGAATTTGCACCAGAGATAACATCAGAAATTGCAGTATCTTTTAAGCTATCTGTTGGTGTAGTTATTGCAATAAGCCCAAGTACTGCAAACACTAATATTGCCCAGAATAAACTGAGTCGAACAATATTGTTCATTTTTTTTCCAGGTGGTTTTTGTTGTGTTGCCATATAAAAATTAGTATCCTTTGTTATCCGCTATCATATAAGAAAATCCCACTCCTACTATAATATCAGTTTTAAAGGGTTTCAACAATAAAAGTTGAGCGTGTAAATCGTAGCCGGACGCCACCGCCAAGTTCATAAAAAGTACCCTGCTTAGCGGTTTTTATTGCCAGAAGTGCTCTCTTTACCTGTGGCCGCGTCGGACTTTGCTTCGTCCTATCTACAATAAACGCCCTCAGTAACTCTTCCGCGGCAACATTATCCACATAAGTTAAGGTGTAGCGATCATAGGTAGCATCTGGCTGAATAAAGACTTTTAGCTCTTCACTAATTTGCTGTTTAATGAAACACTGCGTCTTCCATAGTGCCCATAGTTGCCTTTTCGTATCTTCATCCATCGACTTTCGAATACTTCCACGAATTTTATTTCGTAGATACTTTTCATCGATATTCGTTGAATCCTCGCGCCACTTTAGGTTATTTCTTTTCGCATAAAGAATAATGTCCTGCTTTGTAACATCCAAAAGTGGCCGAGTGATAGCTGAATCCAAGATGGCAATTCCCCTCCATCCCGTACCCCGAGACACATTGATCGCCATAGTCTCGATCACATCATCACCATGATGGGCGGTAGCGATAGACGCTTTATACGTATCTGCAAGTTCATGCAAAAAATGATATCGGCGCTTACGTGCAACCTCTTCACTCACATCTGAGCCTAATTCTTCTCGCCTTGTTTCAAACTTTAGC
Organism: Candidatus Saccharimonadales bacterium; assembly: GCA_039928925.1. Classification (NCBI taxonomy): domain Bacteria; phylum Candidatus Saccharimonadota; class Candidatus Saccharimonadia; order Saccharimonadales (SeqCode); species Saccharimonadales bacterium (SeqCode). The sequence continues at coordinate 49,190 of JBDSSF010000003.1, forward strand.
CCATGTTGCTCTGCTAACATTCTTACAAACTCAGCATCCTCAGCTGAATCGTCACGAATGCCATGATCAAAGTGGGCCACAATAAGCGTAAGATTCGTTTTTTTTACCAACACATCAAGTAATACTACTGAATCAACACCACCACTCACTGCAACAATTACTGTTTTCATTCACCCCATCGTTTCGAGACGATAACTCCTACCCAAATACCGAAGATACCGCCAACCGTACTCCATAAAATACTCCACCCACTTAGCATGTCGTTATCGCCAAAGAGCACAGGTAAATAAGCTCCGGCAATACCGAAGATAGTTGCAAAGAATAAAATGACTTTTTTGTTCATAGTTTTAGTATATACCGAACTATAGGTAGCGTGTGCTACCAAAAGGAATCTTTTGCTTTACAAAGTCTCCTGTTCCAAGCGTATCGGCTGAATGAACAACACGAGTACCATACCGTTCGTTAATCTCGTCTACTGCATTGGTGACATTACGCTCACGTGCTAGCTCATCACCAAAAATACTTAGTTGAGAATCTGATGCTGCGTTGCTCAGTTCGTAACATGTGACTGAAATCATCTTAATACCTTCTGGCGCAGTTTCGAAAAGCCGTCTAGCATGAGTGTATATGGCTTGGTTGCTAAAAAATGGCATGCTTGACATATGCTTAGCATGCCATGACCCATGGTCATAAGTCCGAACGTAGACATCGATACCCCTGGCCACCAGTCCTTGCGAACGGACCTTCACACCAACATCTTCACATAGATGATGTAGCCGCTTTAACACGGTGAAGTAAGGCAGGCGATAGCCTTCTAAAACATACTGTCGCCCAGCACTCTTCAGTGGAAAATCACGTTTATCAACTTCCCAGCCCCGCAAACGTTGGTGCCACTCTTCTCCACAAACACTCTTAAAAACCATCGTATGAAGTGTCTCAGCGCTTGTATCTAAAAAATCTAACGGCGTATAAATTCCGACGGCATTAAGACGGTGCTCGTTCCTATGGGCGATTCCAGTTAGATCGGTTAGTTTTAAAGTGCCAAGTACCTGGCGTAAATTTTGAGAATCTATCACGTCCAAGCCATCGGGCTTATGAAGGCCTGCAGCGGTCTTTGCAAGAAAACGGTTTGTTGAAATCCCAACGTTACAGCGCATAGCGCACCCAACCTCATCTCGAAGTCGTTGTTTAATCTCATGACCAATATCAACAAGATCACGACCGCATACTGCTTCAGTTGCTTCGGTAAAATCAATCACCCCCTCATCAATGCTTTTCATACGAACATGCGCTGAATAGTCTTGCATGATAGCTGTTAGCCTGTGATATACATATCGATACTTTGCAGGATCGCTTTCAAGTGCGACGACATCTGGAGCAAGCTTTCTCGCCTCTTTCACGCTCATGCCTAGCGTTATACCTAGAGCCTTTGCCTCATAGCTAGCCGTTACGATCATTGTGTGCTCCGTCCGACGATTAACAATTACAACTGGTTTGCCACGTAGCATTGGCCTGGCCTGTTGCTCAACAGTCGCAAAACAACTATTGAGGTCAATGTGCATAATTAATGGACGAGCTGAATTATAGTTATTGTTCATACAATATCCTCCCATGAGTACCAGCTATCATTCTTAAAAACAGGACGTTTCATGTTTATGATCGATAGGGCTGTGCGTGCAAGAAAAAGACGACGGAGTGGTTGGCGCAGCGGGCGACTTGGCAATTGAGTGACTATCGGCTTCTTATTCGTTTTATACATAGTGATCGGCCTCCATCGTAAGATGCCAAGTAAGACGTTCACTGTCTAGTTCTATGCGATAGTCAGCACCGCCGTCTGTGACGTCAAACATATGGACGGTACGATGCCCCTTAACGCTTGGGTGTCTAAGACCTATTTCAGTAATCTCGACTTCCCGTCCACTCGGACGCCTAAATCTTATGGGTCGACAGGGGTTTAGACCTTCGCCAAATACTGTTATTACCTCTATTCGCTCATTTAAAAAAGTTTCATCATTCATATCAAAAATCCTCAAAATTAGTTATTGAGAAACGATATTGATTGTATTGCCCGTCTTTTCTGCCCGTTTCTAGCTAAAAATCCGAAGACAATTGAATGATCCGTTCGCGAGGGACGCTTTGTCTCACTGAGACCAGTGTGTGTCGCGGGGAAGTATCTTTATTATACAACTATCCGTTGTTAACTGTAAGCCCCAGTGCGTAAGCAAGACTTGGTGCCACCATGCTCAACTGTGCACCGTCGATTGTTGCGCCTTTTAGAGATGGCCAGCCAACAATATTGATCAACTCTGATGTGCGTAAATCGACACTTTTACATGTAGCCTTTTCAAATACTGTCGCCTCGAGTTGACATGATTCAAACGTCACGTCGTGTAGCACGCCACTGAGGAAATCTGCTTCTACAAGTTGGCAATCGACAAATTTTACTCGCCGAAGATCAGCAAAACGAAAATTCACCATATCAAGCTTACAACCTTTAAATACAACATCGTGTAGCTGTGCGTTACTAAAATCAAGACCACTCATCCGACAGTCGCTTAATATGACCCTGTTAAAGCTAGCCTGGGTCATTATACTACCTGAAAAATCTGATTTACTAAGTAGGGCGTCCCTTGCGCTTAACCGTGGGAGTTGAGCTCCTCCAAGTCGACACTTCTCTATTGTTACACCGTTTAAATCTGCTGCTGCAATCGTTAACTTATCCGCCTCCTGGTCAATAACCTGAGCCGATTCAAGCGAGCCTTCACTGACAAAATCATTCAAAGAATACATGCTTAAACTGGTAGGAATCATTGGACTTGCAACCTTCATAGTAGTAAGTATACAGACAGTTTGTTTTCTGGCCATGTATTGCATACAAGGATTTAGAACATTTTACAAATAAATTTGTTTTTATTTGCTATGATGAAAACATGAATTTACCTTTTGATATCATCACCGATCTTCCTGAGAGTTCCGAAATGAAATGGCAGCGTCAATTTATCGGTACTGATCGCAAAAAACATGAAGGAATCTGGAGGCGAACCCAAGAGCTCGCAACGAGTAAAGATTCTCATTATGAATCAGATAGCGACGGTCGCTGGAAACTAGTCCACTTTTTTGACGAATATGATCTTGTAAAAGTTAACGGCTCGTACACACTTGTTCTTCAAAAGCCGTACTTATGGTGGAACACTGCACTACCTGAGATAGAGCTCCAGCGATACTATCAAAAAACTATTGATGCAATGGCGGAAGGTGGATGGAAAACAAGAGAAACAGATACTGGTCTCGTGGCCACAAAAGGTGACCTTACTGCTATCATTACATTTCTTACAAAAGAACGAGGCGAAGAACTCGCTAAACGTACATTACCAACAGGATACCGTGTGATTGATATTGAAGTTTATGGTCCGAGCATGCACCTTGCCGATGATGAGCGATTTAGGCCCTGGGTCATTTTAGAGGCAGGTATACGTAAATCCCTAAAGCGCGGCTCACCTGAAATAGCAACACTCGGTCTCGATTTAGCACAATATATCCCATTTCATCTTGAACTAGGATGTGGACCATCAATAGAAGCTGGTGTTCCGCCACTCGCACATCTTCATAGAACCTATGCAATATCAAATCCAAGAACACATGAATATTTAATGGGTGACTACGATGATCTACCTGTTAGATTTTTTGCAAATACTGATCAATTCTATATGGACGCATCACTCATTTATGCATCGTCACTAAAAGCCCACCCAGAAACTCTTTTTTACACATCCGTAAAAAGACTTTTTGAAAACGAAACGATTATTAACCCCGTTTATACAAATAACTACGATGGTCTTGTTGCGGATATTGGGATGACTGAATTTTACATGCGTAAATTTGAGGATGCACACATCTTCCCTGACGTCGAGTTTGATAAACGAGCAAAAGCACTCATTGTCGTTGGGTCTCACGCTGATCGACGAAAACTACAAGAAAAAGCAAGGGATGCAGGTCTACAGGTCATCTATGTCGATCCAGAAGTGTATACCGATGAACTGACGTGTCATCAGTACGACTACCCGATCGAAGCACCTCAAGATGACGATATCCTTATAAGGCTTAGTGCCAAGGACTTTGCCGAGCGTATACTTACGACACTATAGGTATCTCGTGCTACTGGGCATACAATAAGCTATATGAAAAAGATATCTCGACTACCACTCATTACGTCTACCTTAGCCTTCGTTCTTGCCGGAATGTTAGTTATTACAATTCACGAATTATCACATCTTGTAATGTCACTATCCCTTGGTGTACCAGCCATACTTTTTCCTAATTTTGTCGTTCAGCCAGATCAAACTACTAGTTGGCAGATTATATTGACCGCGGGTACAGGGCCACTTTTTAGTCTTATATCTGGCCTTTTGATCATTTGGTTAATCAAGGATTGGCTGAAAGGAAGTTCGAAAACATTCACAAAACTTCTCGTATTGTGGTTCGGATTTCTAAGTGCAGAGGTTGGTTTTGGCTACTTCTTTATTGCGCCCCTCGTTGCAGGTGGCGACACAGGCCAAGTACTTTCACTTCTAAACGCTAGTTGGTTTGTGTATGCAATCATATTTGCTGCTGGCGTAGCTGGATTTTTACTCTTACTACCACGAGTTCTTTCAGCCCGACTAAGCAGTTTTGCTCATGATAAATCAAGCTTTTTTCAGCTTAGCATGTTCCCTTGGCTTATCGGTACAGGTATACTACTGGTCATTTATACGCTTTCTATTGCCGTCACATCTATTAGCCATATAGATGCTCCTGGCCTGATTGCACTTATGGGCGTCGTGACAATCGGTGTCTTTGCACCAATGGCTGATTTTAATAAGCTACATGCAGGTCACAATAAAAACGTCGTATTCAACCTACCCGTTGCGGGCATCGTCATGAGTAGCCTCATTGGATTATTTATAATCTTTATTTTGTCACGAGGCATACATTTCGGACTATAGTCCGAGTATGCTCATTAATCGTTTACGATCAAATCCCTGAACCTTTTCTTCCGTACCATCATCTTTTGTGATGACGGTGAATGGCGGTACTTGCATCATGCCACCTGTTGCGGTCATCAGTTGATTCATCGCCTCGTCACTTTCATCGACAATAATATCATCGTAGGACATGTTATTTTTATCAAGCCACTCCATCTCTGCATGACAGATAGCGCATGTTGATGTTGAGTATATAGTAATGTTCATAGTTGTTCTCCTTTTAATTAACTTCCGAATGTAAATACATTTAGCTGCACACCAGCTGGTACCTTCAGTTCGACTGCGTTGTCTTTGCCAAAGCTATTTAATTTCACCAAACGATACAGCTGTGCTTCATTGATTGTCACACTTGAATCCTTCACATCATCACCAGCAAACTTTGTCTGGCTAATAGGCTTGCCGTTGAGTATGACTTGCATTGATGCGTTTGCCACTTTATTAGCAGTTACCACATACATTTCTTTTGCAGCAAAACGGAAGGTGAGTGTACTATCTTTTACAGCTGTAATACCTTCTGGTGCTACCTGCCACTGACCACCAAGTGTCCACTCATTAATCCTGTCGAGACTTGCTGGCGTGAATGTGTTGGTTCCCTGAACAAGGCGTGGGCTACCTGTGAAATTGCTTGCCCGCTTTGTACCAAGATATGTTTCTGGTGTCTGTGCATCAGTCACTGGAACCTGTGCAGATAGGGCAGAGGTAGTTTTATCTGGAACTGTACCGCCATCTTCAGCGAGTAGTGTACGGATTGCCTCTTCAGTTTCCTTGTACTCTCCCTCGCCTCCATGGTAACGACGTACGTTACCCTCTTTATCTATTAAATAACTTCCTGGCCAGTATTGGTTCTGGTATGCATTCCAGGTTGAAAAATCATTATCAAGTGCTATTGGATATGTTAGATTAGCTTTTTTTGCTGCATCCTGGACGTTAGCTGGATTCTTTTCAAATGAGAACTCTGGCGCATGAACTCCGATAATCTCAAATCCGCTATCTTTATAGTTGCTATACCAATCTCGAAGATACGGCTGAGTTCGGATACAGTTAATACAGCTATACGTCCAGAAGTCGATAAGCACTACTTTGCCCTTCATACTAGCTAGCGTACGCGGATTACTATTAATCCAGTTCTGTAGGCCAACAAACTCCGGTGCTTTATAGGGCTTAACATTAAGTACGCCGGCTGCATCTTGACGATTACTTGATGGTATCAGCTGAGCTGAGAGTTTATCAAAATTAAAAGGAGTGTGTTCTGACACGTACGTCTGTAGTTGCTTATCATAGCCTGTAATAACAAGCAGCCCGACAACAATAAATATAATCGCAACAATGCGGCTAAATAGACCCCGTGGATTACTTGCAAACTTTAGTTTACGTACAAATTTTTGTCCTATAAATCCGATGAGTAGAAGCATAAGGCTTAGTCCAAGTACGTATGAAACCATGTAGATCATTGCAACACCGAAGTTTACGGGTAAGACGGTCGCTAGGATATAGGCATAAACTGGGCTACAGCTACTAAAGACTGGGCCAAGTGCAGCACCCGTAATGATTGCACCTATGACCGCTCCTTTACCAGAGCTTTTTCCAAGTAGCTGTTGACTCTTAGACTGTAAGTTAAAAGCTAATATCAGTTTCTCGTAAAGGACAGGGAATAGGAACACGATACCAATTCCAACAATAATACCACCACTGATATATGTGATGAGCTGTGGCGGTATATTTATGAGTAGTGTGGTCGCTTTTAATAGAACTGTGAAAACGATTAACGAGATAGCCAAGCTCGCAGCAATAATAATTGGCCGTCGTTTATCGTGAACATCTCCACTTATCGAACCACCTATAATGATCGGTAGGAGCGGCAAGACGCATGGCGCCAGTACGGTGATAATTCCTGCAAAGAATGCTCCGAGAAGTAAAAACATTGTATGTCCCCTTATTTAGGTGAAGGTGCTTGCCAACTGACAAGCACCTTCTTTTTGTTATCTAATTAGCTTTTAGGCATCAAGACTGATTTTACAACATGTGTCACACCATTGCTTGAGATCACATCTGCAGTTTCGATAGAAACTTTGTTGCCTTTGGCGTCCTGAATTTTCAGTTCGTTATTTTCAACAATTGGCATTAGCATCTCACCTTCAACTGATGTAAGAGATTCACCTTTTTGTGCCATGACACGGAGGTCGGCACTTGTGTAAGTTCCAGCTACCACATGGTAGGTTAGGATCTTTGCAAGAGCAGCCTTGTTTTCAGGCTTCAAAAGTGTATCAACCGTGCCCGCAGGCAAGGCAGCGAATGCATCATTCGTTGGGGCGAAGACTGTAAATGGGCCTTCACTCTTTAATGTATCAACAAGGTCGGCTGCTTTTACGGCCGCAACAAGTGTTGTTACATTTTTAGCGTTAACAGCGTTGTCAACGATATCTTTACTTTGTACCATTTTTGCTCCACCAACAGTAACGCCATCTTCTGTAGTCATACTCATTTGAGTTGAATCAGATGTTGGAGTTGTTGTTTTATTCATATTACCAACAGAGTACCCGATGCCACCACCAAGTGCGAGACCAACGATCATGCTAATAACGATTATTGCAGTTTTGCTTCCAGATTCCATAAGAACCCTCCTTTAATTTATAAGTTTCGCCAAGTTAATTATACTTTACTTAATTAACTTAACATAGTAGTATAGTATTATGAATGATATGACATTGTCAACAACAAATTCGGAATTCACATTATCGTCTCTTACGACTTATGAGGTTGGCGTCATGCAATCGACCGCTCACCGCCTAACAAGCAAGGTTAAATCACAATTTTTATCACAATATGAACTTACTGCTATGCAGTGGTTTGCACTGGGTTATATAAATGATTCTAGCCCAGATGGAATGTCCCTCACCGCGCTTAAAGATATCCTGGATACCACGATGCCATTCATTACAAATACAATCAATCTCCTCGAGTCTAAGGGCCTTATCCGTAAAGTAACCAAACCAGGTGACAACCGTACGAAGATTGTTTATCTTAACCCAAGCTACAAACCACTCATCAAACAAATTGAAGCTGGCCTACGTGATGAACTCCGAAAAGAGCTATACGGTAACGATGCGATTACTCGAGATGAGCTTCAAACTTATGTTGATGTACTCTATAAAATGGTTGAGCATAGGAAATAAACATATAAAAACGCCGTAAGAATGCGGCGTTTTTATATATAGCTTTTAAAGCATGTGGGGATCTATGAGTTTTTACTCGTAGCGTCATCTAGCTTATCGGAGCCGCCAAGACCACCCCTTACGCCACCTCTAGGCCCTCCCATTACGAAGTGAAGATAATCAGTTGGGATGTTATTCGTTTTAGCCCATGCTTCGAGCGCAGTGCGCTGCCCATCCATTTCTGTTTTCATTTCAGCACGGGTCTTTGTCGTCGTTGAACTCCTTGCAGCATCACGCTCGGCTTGAACAGAAGTACGTTTTGCCAAAATCGTATCGACTTGAGCCTGTGTTAACTTCCCGTCAGTAACCAGTTTTGCAAGATCCGCTTTCACTTTTGTCTCCTGCTCAGCTTGCTTTGCAGTGCGTTGATCATCAAAAACTTTTTGGACATCAGTTTTATTTAGATTAAACTTACTTGCTATGGCATCTACCAAACTAGACATTGGATTTGATTGAGTTGGGTTAGTACTTGCACTAGCAATACCTACGCCCGCTACTCCCGCAAGACCAATAGTTGTTACTATTCCCGCTGTTATAAGTTGTTTCTTCATATATCTCCTCTCATTCATTACATGACTACTGCCGCTATAGGACAGCAATTTTTATCATATCTAAATTTATTGAGAGATCACTGAGCTGGATTTTGCTTATGGGTCATTAGTGTATTTTCGTGTACTAAATCCATGTCAGACCTCGAAACATACTGAGCTAACAAAAAAGACCGACTAAATAGTCTGTCTTTTTTCTTGGTAGCAGCGACAAGGATCGAACTTGTGACCTTAGGCTTATGAGTCCTACGCTCTAACCAACTGAGCTACGCTGCCATACTTGGATAATTGTAGCAAAACAGAGATGAATTTTCCAGAGGGGACTATTATTCAAGCTCGCTATCATCAGGTAGGGCAGCATGGTGAGTATCAATGAAGCTACGAAGCTCATCATCAGTGCGCTCACGATTCCATGTTGATAGTTTTAAGATATCACTAAGGGTGACGGCTTCGATGCCGCTAGATTGCGTTTCCATTATTATTTGCTTTCTTTTTGTTTTTAATTTCTTATATACCTATTTAAGCATAAACTCTTTAAAAAAGCAATGGTAATTTACAAGATTTTTGGTCTTTTGCCAATGCTTATGCTATAAATGGTACAAGGGGTAATAAAAATAAACATCCATGGACATCCTGAGCTCATTCCTGATAGTCACAGTTAGCGCGTGTATCCACGCGAGTTTTCAGTTGAGCGTCAGTATGCTAACGCTTCTCAGCGGACATGCTATAGGTGCTAAGCATTCTCATGCGAGACTTATACGATTAACGAGTGGTTTTATATTCGGCACCTCCGTCATGACAATTTTACTTGTTTCTTTTATGTCGTATTTATTACAACAATTATTTCATGGTACGCCTCCACTAATTGTTTGGGCTGTAAGCTGTGGATTACTATTCGGGCTTGGTGTTGCTGTGTGGGCCTTTTACTACAGACGAAATGACGGTACGACACTTTGGCTACCGCGAAGCGCAGCAAAATACCTTACAGATCGCACGAAAGCAACAAAAAGTAGCGCTGAAGCATTCAGCCTTGGTCTAAGCAGCGTCACTGCTGAGCTTATTTTTATCATAGCGCCAATTATGATTGGGTCACTCGCTATAGTTCACTTATCGCCACAGCTACAGCTTGCAGGTGTAGGCTTATATTCAATCGTATCAATGCTATCACTACTACTTGTGTGGGCGCTTGTTGGTAGCGGTCATAGCCTTAGTAATATACAAAAATGGCGAGAGCACAACAAACGGTTCTTGCAGTTCGCTGCTGGCAGTGGTCTCATTGCACTCGGATTCTACGTTTATGTCGATCAAGTTATCTCCGTCACGGCCCTTGCCGCTGGAGGACAGTAATTATTATGAAGGCTATTGATATCATCAAGCAGGCCGGTAGACGGCCATCAGAAAGCTTTCAACGAGAGAAGCTTCACGCTAGCATCCGCGCAGCATGCCTTAGCGTTCGAAGTCCGGTAGGATCAGCCGAGACAACGGCTAATAATGTGTGTGATGCCGTTATTATCTGGCTAGATACGAAACCAGAGGTAACAAGTAATGATCTCCGCCGAATTGCTAGCCAACATCTTGAAAAATTCCATCCTGACGCCGCATATCTATATAAACATCATCGCTTGATAATCTAAGGAGCAACAATATGGCAAAAAAACAAACATTTGATTATGACCTCATAGTTATCGGCAGCGGTGCTGGTGGTAGCGCAGCGGCAACAATCGCAGCTCGTGCAGGTAAAAAAGTAGCAATTATTGAAGCAGATACATTTGGGGGAGACTCGCCTAACTGGAGTGACGTTCCGACTAAAGCTCTTCTTCATGTCGCTCACCTTTATGATGAAGCTAGGCATGGCGCACGTTTCGGACTCCGCTCTGGTACGCTTGGTTACAATTACCCATCACTCCGCACTTGGAAAGAACTTGCCGTTAAACGCACCGGTGCAGGTGGAAATCGCAAATATTATGAGAATGAGGGAATTGATACGTTCAATGGTAATGCACACTTTCTAAGTCCTAATGAAATTAGTATTAATCGTCGTCACCTATCAGCTGCTAACTTTATCGTCGCAACAGGATCACACTGGGTTGCGCCAAACATCCAAGGTCTTGATACTACTTCATACCTTACTCCGCGTACTATTCTTGAAGCAATGCGGCCACCAAAAAGTCTTTTTATAATCGGTGCCGGCACTATCGGTATTGAAATAGCACAGCTCATGGCTATATTTGGAACAAAAGTATATCTTGCCGAAATTGCATCGCGTATATTGCCACAAGAAGACCAAGAAGTAGGTACTCTTCTTGAACGCTTACTCAAAGAACAAAAGGGAGTTACTTCTCTGACGCAAACTCGCGTGCTAAGTGTTCAAAAAGAAAACATTCATAAACGAGTTACGTATAGTCGAGGCGGTGTTGAGAAATCCGTATTAGTTGAAGAAGTACTCATTGCAACCGGACGTGTTCCGACAGTTGATATTGGGCTTGAAAATGCATCTGTTATCTATACACCCAAGGGTGTTGAGGTAAATGATCATCTTCAAACCAGTGCTCGTCACATTTTCGCAGCTGGTGATGTGCTCGGACATAGCTCTCATACGCATACAGCACTGCTTGAGAGCCGTGTAGCGGCTAATAACATCCTCCATAAAACTAAGGCAGTACCAGATTATACAGCAACACCTCGATTGACATTCACCTACCCAGGAATTGCATCTGTTGGATTATCCGAAGATGACTGTTTAAAACGTGATTTACCTATTAATACAGCAATAGCACCCTTAAATATTATTGCTCGTAGCAACACAAGTGATTTTCGTGATGGTTTTGCAAAAATTATTACAGATAAAAAAGGTGTTATTCTTGGAGCGACAGTCGTTGCGCCTCATGCTGCTGAAATAATTCACGAATTAACACTTGCTGTAAAATATCAATTAACAGCTAGCCAAATTGCAGACACTCCTCACGCATTTTTGAGCTGGAGTGAAGCTGTACGCGTCGCCGCCGCAAGATTAAGCTAATGTTGAACTAATATTTGTTGACATGGCCTATATGTTACAAAAATAACTCATGTTGGTCATGACTACTACAAAGGTGACTCATTTCTACAATCTGATCTTAGTATTGCAAGAATACCCCTGAGCACTCTTTTTTTAGCAAAGAGTATAGTAACAATACTAAAAGATGTGACAATCACAAAAACAATGAAGATTGATAGATCCCTTCACTTTGTTACAACAAAGTGACTTAGTCAGTATTCGACTTAAATGCTTCTAGCTCAACATATTTCGTTGGAGTGGCTGTGTATTCTACAAGTGGCATTTCAAAGACCTCTTTAGTACCTGCTTTTACAAGTTTCTTTTCACTGTAAACAGTTCCCGTATAAGCACCTAAATCAATACTGCTGCTATTCTTGGCCATCTGAGTGGGGTTATTAGCTCGACCTGTTGCTTTAATTTGCAGGAAGCGATCCTCATGACTAGTATTATTATACGTAATTTTATAAACAATCTTATTTGCATTTTGGAATGGGTTATCATATCCGAGAAGCCCTATAAGCCCATCACTACCGGTAATTTCAATCGACTTATACTCTGTGGTGCTCTTATCTGAAAAAGAGCGAAGCCCTATTGTCGCTCCTACACCAAGTGCAAATGACAGTACCGCACCAAGTACGACGATAAGTATGCCGAGTCGAGTCCTATACTGTGTATATATGTTATTCTTCGTCAGTTTTTTTACCATAGAATATTCCTTTTTTAATCTAAGCATAAGTATAACACTTGTTGAGATAAGGTTGGAATTTGAGCATAACAATACAAACTTCATACACATAAACTGATTATGTACATTAATGCATCAACCGCGACTACTGGAAACTAATAAAATTATCGTCTATACTTTACCCGCGCTAAACATGTAAAGACTAGACCGTGCGACCTGCTTTATACTCATCTATTTTTTGCTTAATTAGCAACTGTTGTTCAACTGAATAAGCATCTGCAAATATAGAGCCGAACCTTAATTTGAGCGTAACACCAATATTGTCGCCAAGCTGGTCAATGATACGTTCAATTGGCCTTCGAGATAATTTATACTTTTCGACTAATCCTTGTAAGCTTAGATATCCTTCCTGTGCAAATTCAGCAAAATTTCCTCTTTCTTCTAAGTATATTCGAATTATCTCCTGTTGACTCGGAGAGAATGCATCCGCAACTCTGGCGCCAAACTTAGATCTCACAACATCTCCAAGCTGAGGACGAAGTATTTTTATAGCCTTTTCAACCGTCATCCTGTTTAAGCAAAACTTCTTACTTAGTTCATTGATCCCCTTGAAGTTATCTGGCATATCTGGAAGTATTATCTCCATACTTACAAGGTAATCCTCCAACATTGCTTGTTGGTACGTCGAATAAACGGCAGTGACATGACCACTTAATTTTGCTTGTGCAATTTCCCCTAAAACCTCTTCTATTTTACCAAGCGCATTTACTACAGTAGTGTAATCAATTTTCCATTTCCTAGCCATAGCCGATACAGTGAGATAACCTTTTGGTGGTTTTTCGTTAAATAAGCCTCTTTGTTCAAGGTAAACTTCAATCGTCTGTTGTTGTTCATGAGAAAATACGTTTTGTGTAGCGCGCCCTTTTTTCGCAGTTATCACTACCCCAAGTTGACCTATTAAAGCATCTACAGCCTTGATGATTGTCTTCCTATCTACTGAGAATTTTTTAGCAGTTTCACCCGCAGTTAAGAAACCTTCTGGAGCAAACTCTGCAGATTGCAAATAATTATTTTTAATCTCTTCTGATTTATGCTCAGTTTCAGACAAGCCTATTTCATCAATACTACTTTTCATATCATTCATGAAGTTGCTTGAATATACTATACGTTTACCTATTCCAGGAACGTTAGTAATAAGTTCATTTAATTCAGCCTTTGTAAGCTGAGTTAAGTCTAACTCTGAATTGTATTCAACAACTACCGAAGTGTCGAATACATACGTAACGTTCCCTTCCTCGTCGCACACCAATATAGATCGTTCTAATTCAGTAACCTCAATAAAATTATAACTTGATTTTCTCATCATTCCATCAGTGCTAGCAGTTTTTAGGATTAAAGATTCTTTATTGTGAATATCGATACCAAAATCTTGTTCTAACAAAAATAATGTTGTTTTGAGACGGTTAATAATATTTTTTTCAATGAATGAAGTTTCGCCTACTCTAATATCAACAAAAGTATCACGAGTAGGAACAATCGGACCTACCAAAGTCGTAGCACTCTTCATTATCGTATCTATTGACTGAATTGACTCCGACAAGTCTGCAATATGATCGAGAGACTTTTCTAACTCACCAAGCTCAAAATAACTAAAAGAGAAATCTTCTGACTGAGCATTAGTCGAACCCGCTACTGTAGGCTGTTGGTCATAAGAGCTTGTGACCTTAATCGTGAGCTCTATCAAGTCATCTAGCGCATCACTAGCATATGTATCAATTGTCTCAGGCGTGAGTTGTCGTGAAAGAATATTATCAAGATTTGATTTAAAATTTTCGGGTTGAAAAGGAGCTATTTCTATTTTATTGTTCATGAATTTAATTATATTGTATCAGAATAATGTATATATGTCAATATAGTAAACGTTTAGATACGATAACTTTTACAACTATTCTAATACAAATAAAAAATAGAGATTAGCTTAATACTAATCTCTAAATAATATCTTTTCTTGGTTGCGGGGGTAGGATTTGAACCTACGACCTGTTGGTTATGAGCCAACCGAGCTGACCAGACTGCTCCACCCCGCGGCACGTGTACTATTCTAACAGAGTGAAGAGCAGTTTACAAGTTTGGTCTATTGCTGTTTATTACCACCAAAAATAAAGTTCATCCACTGTTGAAACTTACTCTGTTGAGCTACGGGCTTTGCGGTAATAGTCGCTATTGATTGGATATCAGCATTTTTTGCAGCTTCACTATTTTGAGGTAGTATAAGTACACTCTCACCTGGCGTTACAAGTCCGAGACGGTCACGAACGGCTAGCTCTTGATACTCGTTACTCTGATAATATTTCTTTTCAAATGCGAGGCTCTGCACTTCTAAATCTGCTAATTTTTGCTGTCTTGACTTACCGTCAACTTCTTTTTGAAGATCATAATTTCGTTGCATGACCCCTATCGATCCCCATGCCCAACTTGCTCCAATAAGTAGTGCAATCGTAATTACAACGTTATTAATCGTGAAATAACGATGTGAAATATGGTAATATGTTTTTCGGATGTTTATTTTTTTCATGATTTAACTACATTCATTATAGCCCACTATGCTAGCAATAGGCTATAATATATCGAACGGGGGCGTAGCTCATCGGTCAGAGCAGGCGGCTCATAACCACTTGGTAGGTGGTTCAACTCCACCCGCCCCCACCAGTCATGATGAATTGCCTCTTCGGAGGCTTTTTGTATCTGTACAGGCATGGTTATGACCATATCAAGTTCGTTGCTGCGGCAACCACAGATTCAAATATGCGTGAAAATGCGTCCCAATATGCGGTTGGAACGTTTCTTGATAAACCTGATGCCCTAAGAACTCTTAGGAATACCGGCGTTCTCGAAGGTGATCTTGGTGCCATAGTAACAAACGCGACCATCTTTGCGATTGCAGCAACTACTACCTATTATATTAAAGGTACTAAGCTATTTGGGGGCGGAGTCATTAGCTTCAAAACAGAAAATGGCGAAAAGCCTTTTAAGCCAACTATGGCATGGGGAGACTATATTGCTTACATGGAGAAAAATCACCCTGATGCAACAGCAGTTGCTCGTCATATAAGAGTTGGGGCTACGAAAAAAGCCAACGAGAACGTCATTGCAGTCATGGGTTATTTGATTGAGCAAGGAATCATAAATGAACAACTCATCATCAATAGCTACAAGTAGTATTTCTCCTGATTTCTCAGAAGAAGACTTAAAAGTTCTTGTTGAATATTTCGAGCTGCTTATCGAAATTGATCGTGATTTAAAGAATAAAGTTGTTAATACTTAAAGCGACAATATCTTAAGTGAGTATGGTTTTAAACTTTAATAACTATCTTTTAGCTGGTGGACAAATCTCGTGTTTTCGATCAAACCAAATCACGTTAAAAACGCTGTCTTCCAAAACACCAAAAACTCTGTGAGTTCCATCTAGCCTCAAAGAAAATAACTCATCCTCTACAATTCCTAACTGCGTTGCCCTATCTTGAGCACTTTTAATTAGCTCGTGCATTGGGATGTGGTGACTATTCGTGCCGCGAGTTCGTCCTCCGGAAGCAGTAGCTAAAGCTCCCCAGGTTGTGCTTTCTCGTGCCTTTAATGCATCCAATAAGACGTGATCAATTGACTTTGAAAATTGATGCAAAATAGCAGTTCCGCTAGCATCATTAGGATCCTCCACAACGTCATTAAAACTGTCGAGGACAGACCAATCCTTATGCTCGGTATCAGCACGAGAGAATCTCCATGATGGACTCATATGATAAGAGCTTTCAACTTTTTCTGTTGACCTAGGTGTCTTATTGCTAGAAACATCTACCGCAATAACAGGAACTTTAGCACTCATTTTATCGTGATGAAATTCCAGTGTAATAATCTTGCATTACATCTTTAGAAATAACCGCGTTTGAGGATTCACCCATTGGTGTCTCGCCCCTTGCATCTTTCCAAGGACGCTCTCTATGCGTAAGCTCACTTAGATAAAAAGGTTCTTTTTCTCCGTAAAATGCTAAAACTACATCAATCGTGTGTGTATCTTCTGCGCTAAATTCATGGTCTGAATAATCGGACAAAAAACTCTTTTCAAGGACATAGAGACCTTTATGTTTAGCGTACAGTTCAACACTCACAGGACCATTAGCCCATGCTTGGAAATCCTCATCAAAAAGGGGTTTTCCTTCCCACACCAAAGACCACGCTTGTGAATAGTACGCAAGCTTTTGAAGCTTTAGGGGAGTTAAGTTATCACCAGACGACTCAATGATCTTTCTGGCAACGTGCAAAATTGATTGTTTCATATCTAAATTGTACAACAATTAACTATTTATGAACACAAATCCCCTTACCCGTTATTGTGGACGCGTCTTTCCATTCTAATAGCACCCGACATAAAATCGGGCTTTTTGTTACATTTTTATAACTGTCTTTATTTGAAGTGCAGACAATTCCTATCTAAAACCAGCGATATGAGTCTCGAATATCATGATACGAGTACCCTGCCTCACCAGGAATAGCACGCTTGCGGGCAAACTCTGCAACCGAAACAATATATTCAACAGAGAAAAATTCATGAAGCATAATTGCAATTAAACTTGCAGCAGGGAACATAAATCCCGATTCAATATGTCGAATATGTATCCACGGCTTATCCTCAAAATCATCTGGAAATAATTGTTCGCTAGATAAAAAATCTACTGAGTTTTTCTTGCTACTATTATCATAATTTTCATCCAAAATAGCTTCATCAAGTTTAAGTTCGTAACCAAGCTGAAGAAATGCAGCCTTTAGCGGTTCCTTGAATAAAAAAGTTCGCGTCATCATCATTCCTGAGATTAGTTTTGCGATAACAGAACTTGTAAAAGGAAAGATTGTATATGGGGCAACAGCCCTTAGTACCTCTGTTTTATGAAGTGCGTCTAGGTTGTCGTAATTTGAGTGCATAACAAAATGATCAGATCGATCCGGTGGTTTGTAAAGATCCAATTTCTCGGTCAATTCCTCAATTGATTTGCCCACAAGACTAGTAAAATCAAAAGCATCTACGTAGAGGTAAGGGGCGATGTATTTTCCATAAACACCTTTACGCTCAGCTTGCTTCATGATCGCACCTGCAGATGGTAGAAAATCCAACTTTGAAGGATACACATCCT
Organism: Candidatus Saccharimonadales bacterium; assembly: GCA_039928925.1. Taxonomy (NCBI): domain Bacteria; phylum Candidatus Saccharimonadota; class Candidatus Saccharimonadia; order Saccharimonadales (SeqCode); species Saccharimonadales bacterium (SeqCode). Next base: position 66,876 of record JBDSSF010000003.1, read on the forward strand.
CTACAGCTATAGTCTGCACGCCGTACCATCGTCTAGTTGAGATCATAATTTGAGCTTGCCACAGCCGAAACTCTTGTTTTGTTATCGGTTTTTTCGCATCAAGCTTCTCTTGAATTTGTTTCGCGGTGGCAAGATCCTTGTTTGATTTTACCTCTGAAAGATAGGGGGTGATATCGGGTACAGGATTGTACAAGCTTAAATCACCCACGCGAAGTGTATTAGTAATATCATGTATCATAACGTATCCACCGTTAAGTACGGCATTTTTTGCCCATTCAACTTCACGTTTTCTGCCAGACTTGTCGTTGGCAGCACCTGGTGATCTTGCTTGAGACAGGACGCTTATGACAAACCTCGTATAACCATTAGATCGCCATGCCATGCCGTCACCTACCGTCCTAAAAGCATAGGCTAAAGTCTTGTTCCTCTTTCTTTGTTTGAGTATTTCATTATTTCCTGACTTTCGAGCTTCTTGCTTGCCCTCAGACACCACCTTATCAGTACTCTCAATCAACTCAAGTAAACCTAGCTGCAACTCTAGGTGCCTTTTTGGGTTATTGTAGAACTCTGCTTTCTTTGCCTGTTTAACAAGGTCAATAAGTGACGGTAAGAAAGACAAGTAGTATGGATCGGTAAATAGACCATACCCGTCTTTCATGAATTGATGTGTCTCGTACATTGTTCCAGTATAGATCTAGTAATCAATTCACACTATAAGAGCCGGGTACCAAACTCCTGCACCTCAGTAATCCTCATTTCACTATCGATTTTTACTAACCCTGCGTCCACATTTTTTAATGCCCTAATTTTTTGAGCAAAATCATACTTAGGATAAAACAGCTTCGAAAAACTATTAGGTATATATAAGTAACCAGGTTCAGGGTAAAGTTTGATCAACCTGTGTCCAGTTTCGTTGCCATACTGCATAACTAAACTCAGCTCAGAAATATTTGGACTTAAGTCCTTGATCTTTTCCGCTAAGGACGAGAAATCTAAAGACCGCAAAGGCTTGTAAGCGTAGCAAACAAAGATAGTTTGAGGTGAAGTATATTTCATTACTTTTTTCTTGAGCGCTTCATACAACTCATCCGTTGAATTTAAACCCCATTCAAATACCTCTATTTCGAAATTTTCACCAGTAGTGATGCCGTCACCATTCACAACCCTAAACCCAAAGTAATCCGGTTGGGAATCGATTGGATTAGGCCTCAGATAAATTAGGTTGCTCATGGCTTTACTCGCAGCCTTTGCATACATCGCAGCAATCCAGCCCTCGCGTAAGACTTTATATTTTCTTGATATGAAAGCATCATCACCAACCTCTTTAATTGTTGACTGCATAAGCTCTATCAAGATTCGAGGGTTTGTATAAGTCTTCTCATTATTAGTTCTACTACTCATTTACTTTGATTATGATACCGAAAATCTTTTTTTTAAATATTCAACGGCACTTTACATGATGAATGTTTTTGTGGGTGTAAATTTATCACCCCCCCGACAACCTAAACTAACTAGGATCGACACGGTGGTTGCGCTCTTTCTGTCCTGCTTTACAGAGATATTCACTTTATTTACTAATAGAATAACCGACCAAAGCGGTTCTGACTTCGTGCATAATGCCCCACCAACCATAGGCACTATAGAAAAGTCTCCAGTTTGGAGGCTTTTTGCTATTATAGGTTTATGTACCCATCCACAATATATCGAGTTGTAGCAAAAGCATTAATCACAGACACCAATGGCAAAGTACTTGTAGTAAAAGAAAATAATGACTTCTGGAGTCTTCCTGGGGGTGGGCTTGAGCATGGAGAGTCGGCGACAGATTGTCTTAAACGTGAGATTAAAGAAGAAATAGGCATCAAAGAAGTGTCTGTCGGCGGCATTCTGTACTCAACTAATGTTTACCTCGATCGAATTGATACCTGGATGACGTGGATTGTATACAAAGTAGCTATTAGCTCTTCTAACTTTGTAGTTGGCTACGGCGTAACTGATGCACAGTATATAGATATTCAGGATTTACAAGATACTACAGACCTTCTCGAAAAACTTATAGTTGAAACCGTTCAAGCAATTAAATAAGTTCTGACTTCAATCATAATGCCCCACCAGATTAGCCACTCATGATAGTCAGAACTTTTCTGACTCTTTTTTTGTTACAAGTCACTTCCGATAGGCATGAAAATACCCCGTAGAACGGCCGCTATGGTATTTCCACATGGCTTATTTACGGGGTAGCGGACCCTTTTTCTCGTTGGCGTGGTTACGCTCGAAGCAGTTCGTACGACATCGACTTGAGCTTCTGTCGCTTCGATTGATTCGCCATCTCCCTTTTGATATCAGGGGACATGGGTATTCCTTTGAAGAGGAGCGTCACGTACTGATGTCCCAAAGTTTGCAAGCTGTCCGCGACATCAGACGCAGTCAGAGTCAGCTGAAGGGCGATTCGCTCACGCGCCTCGGCATCACCGTATCCACGATCGCTACCGAATCGACTTCCCACGACCAGGTCGTAGTAGTACTCACGTGATGACTTGAGGGTCGTCACGCTGATTCGAACTACCTGATCGAAGTTTCCGATTGCTCCCACGGAAGCAGTGCCAGACACACCATGCGCGACACTTCCACTGTCTACTGTGACATTGTGACCTTGGTTCTGAAGGAAATGCAAGAACTTCTCCTTGGAACGGAACCTACGAAAGAGTGGCATTGTCATACCCCGATCTGTTCGAAATGAAAAGGACTAGTTATATTATATAATAATGATTACATTTGTTCAATAGCTATCTAAAGGCTCTGCGAAGGATCCTTCTCAAGATTATTTATGATGTAGCTTTGTTCTAACTTCGTTCACAATGCCCCACCAATAAAATAGGCGGACTAATTTGTCCGCCTATTTTATTTTTAGCTATTATACCCTTTTGGTGGATGAATTCCAGCCTGAGCGAGAGAGGCCTTGGCAAGTGTTGCTGAACCATATTTATCTAATGCAATGTCGAGTACTTTGTCATATTGCTCTATTGCATCTTGATCTACAGGTTCAACGCCGATACTATCAGGTTCTGCATCGTCATGATCATCTGAGACTTCTGGAATGTCATACTCTATGTATCCATTAACTGGGATATCGTACTCATCGCTCGGTAGATCTGCGCCTGGAAGATGATCAATCGTCTGTGTCATATTAATAATACTATAACACACTATATGCTATTTTGTCAATATTTATACTGTAGTGTGGTGTTGTGAGCCAATTGTGAAGAGCTTTGCAAATCCCCAGCCGACGAGTGTGTAAACAATAATACCGACAATAGTGCCAATCTCAAGTGTTGATGCACCATAAGTAGGCTGGTAGCTAAACATACCAAAGAATGGTGCCGCAAAAATACCACTAAGAGAGTAGACGAAATCTACGAACCCATTTCCCTGATTTGCGCCAAGGAGTTGAAGGACAATACGAACTGCAAGAAGCGCAACGATGACTCCAACTATATACCAGACGACTCGCTGAGCAATTATGCTACCCGAAAGGCTGCTTCGTGTCTCTACGGCTTGCCTGCGAACTTTCGTATCGCCTGCTTGTTGGTTTGTTTCACGGACCTCAGTAACTTGCGTTTGTTTCTCATCCATAACTTCTACCTCCTGGTTTTGCTTATGATAATAATCATATCACAATTATTAAATGTTCACGGAGCGCCAATAGATAAGTGAGTACCCTTCTATTCCCAGCGGAAAACTCTAAACGCAATCGTGTAGATGATTATCATCCATAGACCGATAAGACCAACTTGAGGAAGAATATCGACTAAGTGCTTACCTTCAGTTGCAATGAGGCGAATACCATCAATGACTGGTGTTAGCGGAAGAAAGCTAGATATATTCTGAACCCATTCCGGCATAAGGAAACGTGGGAAGAAAGTACCCGATAGAAACATCATAGGAAAGACGATGATGTTTGCGAGTGGCGCAACCTGTCGTTCATTCTTAGCCCATCCACCTAGCGCGAGGCCAATACCAAGTATCATAACGATACCAAAAACGAGAAATACAGCTAACTCGAGATAATTACCTACAACATTAAGATGGAAGATACTGAGTGCAACGACAAACATAATACCTAAGCTAATAAGACCTATGAAGGCTTGGCCAATCATGACAGATAGGAAATATTGCCAAACTTTTAATGGAGTCGTTGATAGGCGACGCAAAATTCCCATTTTTTTGAGTTCTGGAAAAACATTGACTGGACCAAAAATTCCCATACCTATAATTGCGAACCCAAGCAGGCCTGCAAATGCATAGTCGAAGCCCGATAGACTACGTTCATTTAGTTGTTCGCTCACAACGCTAAACGGTGTTTCATTTTTAACAAGTGTCGAGTTAATGCCATTGAACTGCACAGTCAAAACCGAGCTTAACGCCTGAGCCGACTGCTGATTATTTTGTGTAAAAACAATCTTTGCCTGTCCACTAGGGATCGTTGCACCCTGCCTCACTTGTCCAAAGTCACTCGGTAGTACAATTGCAGCATCAAGCTCCGAACGGGTCATTTTATCTTTTGCAGCATCGAGAGTCTTTACGTCCTTATCGACTTTGAGTATCGTGCTGTCAGCTGCTTTTGCGGTAAAGTCTTTAGCAAAACTACTGGTCGATTCATTAATAATTGCGACTTTGAATGAAACATTGCCCGAACCACTGTTGAGGCCACCAAAAACAAATAAGAAAATAAGCGGGAAACCGATACTAAAAAATAGGGCTAACTTATCACGGAAAAAGCGTCGAGTGTTGATCTTGACGAACGTCATGACAGTGAAGAGTGATTTATTCATAATTATTGACCCTCCCTAAGCCCTTTACCTGTGAGATCAATGAAAACATCTTCGAGATTTGCCTGTTCAACATGTTGTTTTTTTGAAAAGCCACGTTTTAGCAACTGTTTGATCAAATTTTTTGGCGTATCAATAGCTACAATTTTACCGTTGTCCATAACGGCAATTCGATCACATAGAATTTCTGCTTCATCCATATAATGTGTTGTCATAATAACACTAATACCTTTATCACGAACTTGTTTAATAAGATCCCAAAGATGACGGCGAGCCTGTGGATCCAGACCTGTCGTTGGCTCATCGAGGAAGAAGACTTTTGGTCCGTGCACAAGAGCTGTTGTAATGCTGAGCCGTTGTTTTTGACCACCTGATAGATTTTCAACATAGCTATTTGCTTTGTCTTCAAGTTCGACATCACGAAGGAATGCCATTGCATCAACTTTTTCACCATAGGCAGCCCCAAACATCTCAACGACTTCAATCAACTTGGTTTTGTCTTGAAATGCAGGTGTCTGCGGTTGAACACCAATAAGGTATTTGATTGCTTGAGGTTCTTTTGCGACGTTGATACCATCGATAATCACACTACCGCCGTCAATTGGACGAAGTGTTTCCATCATTTCAAGGGTCGTCGTTTTACCTGCACCGTTTGGGCCAAGAATACCGAATATCTCGCCTTTTTTAACCGAAAAGCTAACACCATTGACAGCTTGTTTATCGCCATATCGCTTCTTTAGATCTTTTACCTCAATCATCATGCTCATATGTTTTTATTTTACACCGTTTTTACATCAAAGCATCAAAAAAGCCCCTTTGATATTATGTGAATATCTTCCGGGGCTCATTTGGCACCTGTTTGTTTGATACTACTGTATCATCAAAGTGCTTGCGGCTGCAAGATTATTTTTTCTTGCTAATTGTAAGGAACCCGTTACGTGGGTTTTCCTTTACTTCACGGTCTTCTGGAAGATCGGTTGGTACACCTTTTGCGTTCTTTTCTACCTTTGCGAAGAAGTAGATTGTCTGTGGCTTGCCACCGCGTAGTGTTACGTCAGTTTTGTGCAAGTAGTATGTTACGCCTTTTGAGTTTGTGTGCTTGTAAGCCATAAGTTCTTATAACCTCCTATTAGTTCTTACAATTGCTAGATTAGCGCCTCTTGAGACCGGTGTCAACATTAAATAGCCTTGTAGTGGCGACGAAGGAGAAGACGAAGAATCATGAGCCCAAGTAATCGAGCGACTATAATGACCACTATTCCAAGAGCAAGCAAGACAAAGGAACCTGCAAAATCAGCTGACCATAGCGGCGAAGTTGTCTCATGTCTGTAAAGCTCTGTGTTTGGAAAAACTAAGTTCTGTTGCGGATTAGGTGAAGGCGGATATTTGGCAAGCTCATCTCTTACGCAGCGGACATATGCCTGGGAATATTGACTGTACTGAGTCTTGCATGCTGCGTCAGCTTGTACGTTAACATTGCCATTAGGATTGACGTCACTGTTCTTTGCTTCTTCGACACTTTTTTGTACATCACGGCGATACTGCTGCTCAAGGTAGAAGGCGCCACTGCCAGCATTCATATGCTCACTTGAGTACCGTTGTAGATCATACAACCTGCTCTGAATATCATCAACATTTCCCGCTTTATCTGCAGCTATGACGGCTGTTCTGCGTTCATACATACCAATATTATTAAGACGTAGGAAAGTTGCCGCAATGAGACTAATAATAAAAAAGAGCACAACTAACTGCCACGTCTTAATACGCCTTAATCTTCTGATGCCCTTTTTTACGCTTCTTTTATCTGCCACTGAAAAATCCCACCCCTTCTCGGGTTCTCACACTATTGTAGCATGAGGGGAATGCTATACTGAGGCTATGAATGTGTATTTTTCTGGGATTGGTGGAGTTGGGATAGGTCCACTTGCTGAGATTGCTTTTGATGCTGGCTACGATGTCCAGGGATCAGATCAGCAGGCTAGTCTCATGACAGCAAAACTGAGTGAACGAGGCATTACTGTAAATATCGGTCAAGACGGCAATTTTTTAGAGGCTTGTCACGAGAAAAATCCAGTTGATTGGCTCATATACACTGCGTCACTACCCTCTGATCATCCAGAGCTACTATGTGCCCAGGCTCTTGGTATTAAAACCGCAAAACGTGATGAGCTACTCGCACACATCATAAAAGAACGGGATCTTAAACTCATCGCTATTGCGGGCACCCACGGAAAAACTACTACTACAGGCATGTTGATATGGGTGCTAAAAGAACTAGGTATTCCTGTAAGCTACTCCGTAGGCTCAACTCTGAGCTTCGGTCCTAGTGGAAAATATGATCCAAACAGTGAATATTTTGTTTATGAATGTGATGAGTTCGATGAGAATTTTTTACACTTTTCTCCTTTTTTATCACTCATAACCTCCATAGACTACGATCATCCTGATACATATCCAACGAAACAAAATTACCTCGATGCATTTGCACAATTCGGGCGACAGTCTACACAGCTTATTGCATGGCAATCTCAACACGGGGAACTATTTCATGATCATCCAAATGCATGGCTACTCGATCAGACACTTACGGTTCAAATTCCAGGTGAACATAATCGTCGGAACGCAACACTTGTGATTAAGACAATCGAGAAATTAGCTATCCAGGGTGATGCTGGTACAATTCTCAGCCACTTCCCTGGAACTGATCGCCGATTTGAACGTCTCGCTGACAATCTTTACTCCGATTACGGCCACCACCCTGTTGAAATTGCAGCAACGCTACAGCTTGCTTGTGAATTATCTGAGCATGTCGTGCTTATCTATCAACCTCATCAAAATGTTAGACAGCATGAAGTTCGAGATCAGTATACAAACTGCTTTGAGTCAGCTGAGGAAGTATACTGGCTACCAACCTACCTTTCGCGTGAAGATCCTAACTTACCTATTTTGCCTGCCGAAGCTTTGACACGAAATATCACTAATCGCAACGCCGTTCACATTGTTGATTTGAATGACGAATTATGGAATGTTATCCAGAAATCTCTTGACGAAGGAAAATTAGTACTTTGTATGGGTGCCGGGTCAATAGATGGATGGATCCGCGAACACATTGCGGTTAATCGGGTCGCTAATGTCCTTGTTTCAACTCCTGAAGGAACACTCGTGATGCAGCAGCGAGACAACACACCCGGGATCACTAATCCCGGTATGATTACCGGCTTTGGTGGTGCTGTTGAGCCAGGAGAGACAACGAGGGAAGCTGCAATTCGAGAGCTACATGAAGAAACTAACTTAAAGTTTAACGAAAATGAACTGACTTATCATCGAACTATTTTTCAGCCAATCGTAAATGATGGGACAAGTAGATGGGTTACGTATTACCGTCTACGCGATCAGAATATAGACGGTCTTGAGATTTATGAGGGTGCCGGATACGCGCTCGTTGATCCAAGTGTTAATTTGTCCGAGTTAAACATATCTGAAACTGCCAAAAAAGCAATTTCTTTTATCTAGCGGTTGTCACCACTGCCTGAAATTTGGTCCCGCTGCTGGCGACTTGCGAGCTTTGCTATGTTTTTACTACCAACATCATCAAGTTTAATATCGAAGTGATCAGCCAGCACAGCAACGTACCAAAGAACGTCGCCGAGCTCTTTTGTTAGGTCGCTAACATCCAGCTTGCCAAAGTCACTGCCGTGATCACGAATAATCTTTTTTGCCTTTTCTGCAATCTCACCAGTTTCACCGCATAATCCAAGTAATAAATGAAATACTTCATTTGGAGTTTCGTGTGGATTTGCGGTACGTAAAGCGGCTACTTGATAGTCATTTAAATTCATATGTTAAGTATACCAAGCGAGTACATGCACGGCAAAAATTAACTACCGTAGCTGCTTGAGAGTATCACCTTCCAACTGATACAAGCGAGATGGATTTGTGTCGGTAACCGTACCCCCGTCAACATATACATCGACATCATCACCGAAATAGGCAATGGCTTCGTCAATTGTTATAGCAGGTGGTAATGATTCAGGATTTGCAGATGGAGCAACAAGGGGTCCCGTCTTACGTAGCAGAGCACGCAACGTATCATCATCTGGTACTCGATATGCGAGTGAATCTCCCCCACGTAGTAGCCATGCGGCAGCTTGAGTAGATGGTAAGATAACACTATTTCTTCCAGGCCAGAGTGGCGCCAAGATATCCAAGACTTCCTGTGAGGAATCGTCAGATACATCATCAACCGAGTTAATTAAAACAATTAATTGCTTATGGGGTTGTCGTGACTTTACGGTGTAGATAAGCTCGACAGACTCTTCACTTGAAGCGACTGCGACAACTCCATAAATCGTGTCCGTTCGAATCACAGCAATTCCACCAGAGGTCAAAATATCTGATAAACGGGGGTCGGTGAGGTCGTGAAGTAGTAACATAACACATGTTATACTACCACATATGGATATGATAAATAATTGGTTTTCGCACCATGTTGCTGACATAGGGACGATACTCCTTATTGGAGCTGTTACATACTGGGTAGGAAACCTTCTACTAGGCAAGGTTGTTACGAAATTCCTCATCAGTGCCAGACACCGAAATTGGCATCCTAAAGATATCGAGAAACGTCAAAAAACACTATCTGCATTGTTTGCAGGTGTGTGGCGCATACTCGTTATTGTTCTTACTGGTGTAGCACTTTTCCAGTCGATCTTCCCTGACTATAACCTCGCGCCACTTTTTGCTAGCGCAGGTATCATCGGTATCGCTCTTGGTTTTGGTGCGCAATCACTCGTCAAAGATTTTCTCTCAGGTTTATTTATAATTTCAGAAAATCAATACAGGGTTGGTGACATTATCGATATTGAAGGATCTAGTGGAACAGTTGAACGCATCGGTACCCGCTCAACTGTTTTGCGTGATGCTGATGGTAATGTACACTACTTCCCAAATGGTATGGTTATGCATGTCATTAATAAAACTATGGGGTACAGTATGGCACGCTTTTCTGTTGCTGTTCATCCGACAAGTGATCTAGAAGAGGTTATTGAAATTATTAATACAATCGGCCTAAAGCTTGCTAGTGAAGAAAACTGGGACCAAAAGATTATTGAACCACCTGCTTTTGTATCCGTTGGAGAATTCACGGCCACATCAGTAGATCTACTGATTGCAGGCAAGACACAACCGTCTGACCAATGGTCTGTCACCGCACAAATGCGTCGTCGAATCTTACTAGAATTTGAAAAACGACATATTCAACTTGCTGTTGCGCCAATTTTTCCAGGACAATCACAAAAAGCGAAAAAATAGCTACTGAGATGGTGGCGTATCAGATGCAGGTGGATCTATCTGTAGTGATTGGTCACTCAGTACGTCGCCACCATAGCTATCAACACCTATAACTTGTTTTGATGATTTGTTAAAAAGTGTTCGAAAATCATCAATAGCTTGTTTATCGAGAGTACCGGTTGATGAATATGTATCAAACTTATCAGATGGGATTACTTTGTCGCGCACAGCTTGATAGCCGGGACGACTAAGGTCAAGCTGTGCTGCTCCGCTTGAAGCATATAGTGCAAGTGCACTTCCTACCATAACAAGAGAAACGATAATGACAGTAACAATCATAATGATGAAGCGGTGCTGGGACCATGGGCTTACTTCATCGCCATCTTTAATTAATTGGTCTTCACTCATTTTGTTACCTCAATTGTTTTTGCCAATGTTTCAAATGAAGCTTGATAGGCTTTAATCATAGATTCGAGATTTATAGTATGGTTATGAACGATATCTCGTTTCGCCCGTGCATCAGCCACACCATCGTAAAATGCAACTGGTTGATTTGCACAGTTCATTGTGAGAAGCGCTGAGAGAGATTCTTCGTAGCTAATATAACTCGCTCTAAACTGGTCAAGCTCTCGCTCATAATCGGCTGCAGTCGTGACCAGAGCGACACCATCGAGGCGATTCAAACTAACACGAGCATTAAAAGGAGCCATGAGGCGTGTGAGGATCGACTCATAAAGTTGTCCCCTGTTAACACGTAGTAGTGCGTCACTCGCATGAATACGAGACAAGGAGGATTGAGCATCTATGCAATTTGCACGTATCCGTTCAACATGCGCACTGTCCATAGGTGTCGTCGACTCGGCATGGACTGAAGAAAAAAGCCCGGCAAGACTAAGCGTCATAACTGAACATATTGTAAATAAAATGAATCGACGAGTTTGCATTAGTATTTATTATCCAACACTACGTGCTAGTTGGTCAAATGCAATTTGTTAGCCGTGCGCATAACAAGTCCATCTTTTAACAAGCCACTGAGCGCAGGATCGAATCGTGTGTCAGCCGTGACAGCCACTTTTAGCTGTGCAGCCGTCATATCACCGTTTGTTAAATGTCGGATAATGTCCCCACGAACTTCACGAATGCTCCCTTTTAGTGGTGCTTGTTTTTTATAATGTTTGCTCTGCTGGAGCCGGCCAGCACCATTTTTCTTTAACCAGCTACCGTAATCCATTAGTGCCCAATAGAACTCACGAGGATGGCTGTGATCAATTGTTTCTTGTACAAGTCGAACTAGTTCTTTATCACTTACTTTCTCTCCATCCTTAAAAAAGTGTTGAAAATAAACTGTACGAATATTTGTTTCAATAAATACAATCGGTTTATTGAAAGCATACGCCATGATCGCGCCCGCTGTATTCGGCCCCACGCCAGGCAGCATTAAAAGCTCCTCATACGTATCAGGTATTTTACCTTCAAACGTATCAATAATTTTTTTTGCACTCTCATAAAGAAACTTTGCTCGACGATTATAGCCAAGCCCGCTCCAATGAATTAATACATCAGATAGAGTTGAGGCCGCAAGCGCATGTTCGTCTGGAAAGCTTTGAATAAATGATTCAAATTTAGGAATCACCCTATCTACTTGAGTCTGCTGCAGCATTAATTCACTGACAATAATATAATACGGCCTTGTATCCTGGCGCCAAGGCATATCACGATACAGCTCAATTCCCTTGTGGTGTATCTCTGCTTGAAATTCGCTTTTATTCACCAGAATAGTATACTAGATATATGACAACTTTAACTGTTGCAGGTGGATGCTTCTGGTGTGTAGACGCTGTTTTTAGACGTATTAAGGGAGTATCGACATCAATTTGCGGTTATGCAGGTGGTGAGCAGGGTGATGCAAATTACTATAGAGTAGCAAGTGGCCACACTGGACATGCTGAAAGCGTTCAGGTCACTTTTGATGAAGCAGTTATACCTGCCGACATACTTCTTGATATATTCTTCTTAATTCACAACCCGACCACGCTAAACCGCCAAGGTAATGACGAGGGCCCTCAGTATCGGTCAGCTGTATTCTATGCCGATGAAGCTCAAAAATCCCTCTTTGATCAAGCTATTGAGCGCGCAACAAAGACCTGGGACGACCCAATTGTGACAGAAGTGGTGCCACTCGAAACTTTCTATGAAGGAGAGCCAGAACACCAAGATTATTTCAATAACAATCCGGGTAACGGGTATTGTTCGATTGTTATTTTGCCAAAAATTATCAAAGCTCGGAAAGAATATCTCAGCTGGTTTAAGGAGGAGTCTTGATACTAACGAAATATTTACATGCATGTTTTACTGTTGAAAAAGATGGCAAGTTAATTGTCGTTGATCCAGGTGCATTTAGTACTGATTTTATTACGCCAGGTAATGTCTTGGCTGTCATTGTAACTCATGCGCATGGAGATCATTTTGACCATGATCAACTTGAAGCTATTATTGATAAAAATCCTGATGCAATTATTATTGGCGATGATTCAATTACATCTAAAATCGATGTGTTTGAAACACACACAGTAAAAGCCGGTGATCACATGGTGGTTGGACAGTTCGAACTTGACTTTACGGGTGGAGAACATGCATTAATACATGAAAGTATTCCACGCGCGACAAACGTCGGAGTAATTATAAACGAATTACTTTACTATCCTGGTGACTCATTCGTATCACCTGGTATGGCAATCGATACCCTTGCTATCCCGGCAGGTGCACCTTGGATGAAAACCGGTGAAGCAATGGACTTCATAAAAGCCGTAAAACCACGTTTTGCATTTCCTACGCATGACGTACTCTTATCAGAAAGCGGCAAAGCAATTGCCGATCAAATGCTTAGTACGATCGCAAAAAGTAATGATATTGAATACCGCCGTCTTGAAGAGCCGATAGAAATCTAGTGTGAATAGCAAAATCAGCCTAGCAGTAGAGCACCTCATTAAAAATGATGTGGTGCTAGCCGCGGTTATTAGGAATAACGATCTACCTCGTTTTTCGCCCCACACGCAGTATTACCAAGAATTAGTTAGTAGTATCGTAAGTCAACAACTCAGCGTCAAAGCAGCGGCAACAATTCAAAAGCGTTTTGTAGATAATCTGTTTGACGGGGCATTCCCTACGCCCAAGATGATCCTCACCTACTCAATTGAACAGCTACGAAGTGTGGGACTTTCTCGAGGCAAAGCAACCTACATCCAAGATTTAGCGCGTCACATCATTGATGGAACATTGCAACTCGATGGGCTTAATAGATTATCAAACGATGAAATTATTCAAAAACTGACGCAAGTAAAAGGTATAGGTACGTGGACAGCACATATGTTTTTGATGTTTTGTATGGGTCGACTAGATATTTTACCAGTCGGCGATTTAGGTATTCGAAATGGTATTAAAGCCCTTTATAAGTTCGATGATATTCCAACGATTTTTGAAGTTGAAGATGTTGCAAAAAAATACAACTGGCATCCTTATGAGTCAGTTGCGGCATGGTATGTATGGAGATCGCTTGAAAATGTCCCTATTCTCGTACCACAAGACGAATAACCAAAAAACCATAGAAAAGCAACGTTACTGCAATTGCGCCAATGTGGCCCACTGCAAGCATGCGATGTGTCCGAACACCCTTAATAACAGTGTCGCTTACTCCAACGACTGGATCATAAAGTGAACGCAGTACTGTAATATCACGACGACGCTCGACCTTAATATTACTAAGAGAAGATCTTAAGTGCTGAAGTGATGTTTTAAATGATGGACTTCGAGCTAATATACGTGGTGATACTGGAGTATTAGGGTTATTGACGGCACATATTGATATAAGCCGGTGCAGATCCGTGTCTTTAGAAAAAACGTTTAAGGCAATCGCACCTCCCGCACTTTCAGATATTAAAGAAACAGTCTTTCCTTCTAGTTTTGCGCGTTCAATCGCCTGTTTAATACGTAACTCACGGTCTTCGTAGGATCCACCCTTATACCAACCCATAGGAACATACTCAACACTAGCGCCGTAAAAACGCCATGAAGAGAGTACTCTGCGACGGAAACCATCGTAAGAATCGCCCAGCCCTGGAATATAAATAATATGATGTTTCATAGTAATAAAATAGTGAACTCTTATACTAAGTATACCACCTACAGACTAAACAGACTGACTGGTATAATAGATGGAATGGACACTCATCTTCGTCGATTTATTATAAGCTGCGGCCTTCTATCATTACTTGGTCTCATGCTATTTGCTGTTGGTGCCATCACTAATGACCGGCTCACCCATGTTTACCTATTTTGGAATTTACTCTTAGCATGGATTCCACTTCTAGATGCGCTTCTTATTCGTTATTTATTTAAAAAAGATATGAAACAACCTTTCATCCTGGTGTCTCTAGCTTTTGTATGGCTTCTCTTTCTACCAAATACATTTTACATGCTGACCGATTATGTACATATCATGGAAGTAGCGCGCGTTGATCCAATCTCTGATAGCGTCATGTTTAGTGTCGTTATTACTACAGGCTTCATACTCGGTATTGCAAGCGTATTTCTTATTCACACAGCACTTCTGCGTATTATTAGTCAGAGATTAGCAGCTATAGTAATAGGACTGGTATTAGCAGCCAGTAGTTTTGCTATCTATCTCGGACGAGAATTACGTTTTAATAGTTGGGATATTATTACTAACCCACTACGGCTAACCCGTGATGTAGTTCATATCCTATTTCGACCACATCAAAACATTGATGCATATGTTACTAGTTTAACGTTTTTTATCGTAACTATCGTTGTCTATGCGCTCGTATGGTACATACTCGGAACACGCACTAAAAAAGCTTAAAGACCGAGTTCTTTTAATTGTTTTGAATCTACGAAGCTTGGTGAGTTCATCATAAGATCAACACCGGAACCATTTTTTGGAAAGGCTACAACTTCTCGAACATTTGATTCATCGAGTAATTCCATTAAAATACGATCGACACCAAACGCACAGCCTGCGTGTGGTGGTGCACCAAATTTAAAGGCATTTAGCATTGCGCCAAATTTATCTTCAACGTACTGCTTATCGTATCCAAGAATACCAAATACTTTATAGAGTACGTCTGGATTATGGTTACGGACACCACCTGAACAGATCTCGTAGCCGTTCATAACCATATCATACTGATCAGCAACGATGGATAATTTATCCTCTACGTTATCAAGCACCTCCGAGCCACCTCGAGGCATGCTAAATGGGTTGTGACCAAAGTCAAGTTTGTTAGTACTTTCATTCCACTCATAAAACGGAAAATCAACAATCCAGGCAAGAGCGACAATTGTTGGATCTTTTAGTTTAAAGTGAACGGCAAACTCATTACGTAAGCGCCCAAGAACCTTATTAACAAGTGACCTGAGATCTGCACCAAAGAATACAGCATCACCATCTTCAGCGCCAGTTTCACGCTTAATAGCATCAAGCTCTTCGACCGATAGGAATTTCGCAATTGGTGATTTTACTTCACCATCTTCATACGTAATATATGCAAGACCACCAGCACCTTCAGATTTAGCAATTGCCGTAAAGTAGTCAATTTGCTTACGGCTAAGACTCCCGCCATTCTTAACACAAATTGCTTTAACGACCTTACCATCGGTTGTAGCATTTTTGAAAACACCAAATTCAGAGTTCATAAATATATTTGTTAGGTTGATCAGCTTCATGTCATAACGAAGGTCAGGCTTGTCAGAACCATATGTCTCAATTGCATCTGCATGCGTTATTCGTGGAATTGTTTCACTGAGTAATTTTTTGGATGCAAAACCGGTAACCAAACTTTTAATCAGAGGCTCCATAGTATTGCGCACCTCTTCACCATCCTCAACAAATGACATTTCGAGGTCTAACTGATAAAACTCACCGTACAAACGATCTGCGCGTGGATCTTCATCACGAAAACATGCAGCAATTTGGTAGTAACGTGGGATACCGCCAACCATGAGCAGTTGTTTAAATTGTTGAGGAGCCTGCGGTAGTGCATAAAATTTTCCCTCTTGAAGACGTGATGGAATTAAGAAGTCACGGGCACCTTCAGGGCTTGAGTTAGCTATAATAGGTGTTGTCACCTCAATAAACTCGCGCTCTTCCATGTAGTCACGAATGACTTTGTAGTACTGTGCTCGACGACGCATAATTTCCTGCATTTTTGGACGACGCATATCCAGGTATCGATATTTTAGCCGTAGCTCTTCACCTGCTTGGGCTTCGGAAAAAGGTTGAATTGGGAGTGTTTCGGATTTATTAAGAATGATTATCTCTTCTGCCGCAAGTTCTACACCACCGGTGGCTATATTATCATTTTTAAGTTCTAGCGAACGCTCACGAACCATACCGGAAACACGGACTACAAACTCATCCCGTACATCCTCAGCGATAGCGAATGCCTCAGTTGCTTCTGGATTAATAACAAGTTGAAGTAGGCCCTTGTGATCGCGAAGGTCAATAAATATGAGACCACCATGGTCTCGTCGAGCATGCACCCAACCTGAAACGCTGACTGTCTGGCCGATTTCATGAACAGCATCTATTGTAAGTGTTCGTATCATATGATATTTATTCTACCATTAACCCCTTAAATTGTCACTCTTGGGCTAGACGTCTTCGCGTGTATCAGGATGGTTATTACCACGAGGATTACGGGCGGCGACTATTCGCAAATCATCATGGGCATCAAATTCATCAATTATCTTATGGCCAATCATCGCTTCTATGACATCTTCAAGACTGAGAAGACCGACTGTTTCCCTAAATTCATTCACTACTACAAATAAATGATGGTGTGTACGTAAAAATGCAGCTAGAGCATGTCCGAGTGTTTGATCAGACTTGATGTAATACACTCGTTGCTCCATAGCCATTTCGGCAGTGACCGATTTTTTGTTCGTTAAGGATAATAAATCATGAACATGTAGCATCCCTATAATGTGGTCAATATCCTGTGAAGTAACCGGAAACCTACTGTGTCCTGTTTTGTGCAAATCGTCGAGCGCTAGTGGCCCGAGCAATTCAGTGTGGCTCACTGAATCAATTACGCTACGAGGTGTCATAACAGATTCTACTAATTGATCGTCAAAGCTAAGGCTGTGTTTTATAAATTGTTTCTCATCACTACTAAGTAATGTACCGCTGCTCGCAACAAGGTGGAGCAGCTCTTCTCGTGACTCGAGTCTCATCTCTGCTGATGTGTTAGGTGGCACACTGCGAAGAAAAGTAAAAATTTTCGGAAACTTTTCAACTATTCGCAATAGGTCCTGCTCATATTTCTCATATATTTTTTGTGACTGATTTTGGATAAATGTAAGTCTTGCAACAGCACCATACTCTAGCGCGAGCAAGACTGCGACGATCACGCCAATTGCCCAGCCAAAGCGCGCTACAGCCAGTAATACTGCTAGTACGAGTAGCAAAGCGGTTATGAGACGCTGTAGCGATATAATATCAACTAATAAATGTTCACGACGTATTATTGCCGCCGTGGCCTTGTCTCCACTCTTCATACGACGCTCGAGTTCAAATTGGCTCATCGTGCTACGAACAGGCCGAAAACCGGCTACGATAAATAGGCCCGTGACAGATAAAATCAGAAGGATAGTTATAAGCAATACCATTAGCTTTATTGTACCTTATGTTGTTTGTGCTGTCCCCCTCTTTTAGGCTATACTAAGTACAGTAAGAAAAAGGAGTATATGTGAGTAAAAAGACATGGATTATTTTCGTAGCAGCTGTTGTTGTGCTATTTGGCGGATTAATTTTCCTATCGAACAAAAGTAAGATTGATGTTAGTCAAGTTGACACAAATAAAATAAACCCAGCATCTGTACAATCAGGTGATATTGCTGATCACGTTTTTGGTAAAGCTGATAGTAAAGTCGTCGTGATTGAATATGGTGACTTCCAATGTCCTACGTGCGGAAGTGTATATCCAAATATGAAAACCGTCACTGATAAATACAAAGATCAGATTGCGTTTGTATTTCGTAACTTCCCGATTACAACTATCCACCCTAATGCCCGTGCTGCTGCTGCAGCAGTAGAAGCAGCTGGTCTACAGGACAAGTACTGGGACATGTATAACAGGCTCTATCAGGCGCAGACTCAGTGGAGTAGCTTGTCGGCAACCGACCGCACATCATACTTTGATGCAGCAGCAAAAGATCTTGGCCTAAATCTTGATACATTTAATACTGATATAGCTAGCGATAAGGTTAATCAGAAGATTTCGTATGACCAAGCAGTTGCAAAGAAAATTAATGTTACCGGTACACCAACTGTTTATATGAACGGTAAAGTCGTTGAACTTGATACTCTTAACGATAGTGGAAAGCTTGATTCAGTCGTCAGTGCTGAACTTACAGCAAAAGGTATTGCGCTACCAGCTACAACAGCTAAGTAGTTATCTCTTAAAAGCAAAAACACCCCGGTGCCTTGGGGTGTTTTCTTTTTGGATGAACCTAAACGGTTCTAATGTGCGATATACAGTTGCCATTCGGCAGGCACCACATCCACTGCAATCTTTTTGCGTCGCGTAGACACAAATTCGACAGCTATTGGCATGTGATTGGTACTCCTTGTACTATGTGCAGCCATGCGTACTTCGACCTTTAGTTTAGTGTTTGACGCAAGGCACATCACTAATAGTATCAGGTGCCTATCGGCACGTCAAGATTTGCGCTATTTACATAACGCTACTGTTTTTATAATAAAATACTTTTAAGCATTTAACAAGAACATAAATAGATAAAATTAACAACACTATACAAGCTAAAGCACCTTCCTCTGTCAGTGATAGACAATAAAAAATGAGCTACTTTGTAGCTCTTTTTTTATTTAGGATTATTATTCGCCGGGTGTTTGCTCAGGAGAGGCAGATCTTAGGACACGTTCTTTAATAAACAATGTCAAGATCAGTCCCACGCCCATCAGACCTGATGTCACGATAAACACGCTATGCATACTCTTAGCAAACGCATTGACAATCTTATCGCTAAACGTCTGCTGATTGCTGTTAAAGGTGTCTGTTGCTTTCTTTGCTACTGGAGTAGGAAGGTTTTTTACTTGTTGCTGCACGCCGTCACTTGCAAGTTTCTTCATTGTTGGCGTGTTCACGTTAAGTAGTGTATTAGGGTCATAAAGATCACCAAGTTTCTTCACTTCAGATGACTGTGAAAGTGACTGCAAATATGCATCCTGGTGCATATCAGGTAGTGCCGCAACGATTCCCATAGTGAGCATACTACCAAAGACAGCCGTACCGATTGTTGAACCTAAGCCCCGGAATAACTGACTTGAGCTTGTTGCTTGTCCAAGATCTTCCTGTGAGAACTCAGCCTGTACAGCAATGGTAAGTAGAGGCATTGCAACACCAATACCGATACCGACACCGACCATAATGAGGGCCTCCTGGATAAATGGACTTGTAGGAGTAAGTGTCGTTAGAAGTGCGAGTGAAACAGTTCCAACGATGAAGCCAATCGTCATAAATCGTTTATACTTACCAATTCTTGACACCAATTGACCAGTCGTAATACTTGCAGCCATAAGTCCACCAATCATCGGAAGAAGCATTAGACCTGATTCAGTAGGGCTGGCACCGAAGACTTGTTGGTTGAACTGAGTAAGGTACAAAATAGAGCCTAACATTGCTGCACCAACGAGTGTTGCGATACCCATGATAAGTAGGAAGTTACGGTTCTTAAAGAAATTGAGATCAATGATCGGTTCTTTTACGCGCTTCTCTACCCATATCAGTGTACCGACGCTAATAGCCACGATGGCAAACATAATGACACGTAGTTCAGCGAGGCTGAGGCTAAGTGTTGTCATCACGTCTTTAAATATAGACTCCGTGTTATCGACAGCAAGAATCAATGTCCCGAGTCCAAGTACTAGTAACGCAGCACCGACGTAGTCAACACGTGGCTTCTTGTCATGTTTTAGTGGTGGACAGAATATCGCGATAATTGTAAACGCAGCAATACCAACTGGTATATTGATAAAGAATGTCCATCGCCAATCAGTGATGAGACCAAAGAAGTTATGACTATCGGTGAGGAATCCACCAAGTAGCGGGCCAATGACAGAAGAGATGCCAAATACCGCACCGATTAGTCCCTGCCATTTACCTCTTTCACGAGCCGCAAAGAGGTCGCCAACAATAGTAAAGGCATTTGCAGTAATAATGCCACCGCCGATACCTTGTACTGCTCGCCACAGGATCAACTGCCCGACATCAGCGCTTGTGCCACTTAGGAGAGAGCCGATCGCAAAAATTGCTACACCAATAAGAAGGATATTGCGTCGCCCAAATAGGTCGGAGAGTTTACCTGCAATAGGTACAGTGATCGTTGTAGTGATAAGATACGCAGTAACAATCCAGCTTAATGAGCTGAACGCATTAAACTCTTGGACGATCTTGCCAAGTGCTGTTGAAATAATAGTCTGGTCAAGCGCCACTAAAAAGAGACTCGCCATAACTGAGATCATGATGATTAATTTACTGCGTAGATTTAGATGATGGTTCATACTTTTTCCTCTTGAGTGTTATTTTTAATTGCACGAAAATTGTCTGCTTCAGTTGTAAGATGTTCAACCATTCTTTCAAGTGCCGCTTCTTTAAGTAAGCCAAGGAATCCACTATCGGCTGATCCAACAACATAGAGGCGATCACCGGGTTCAATACCCATACTTTCGCGGGCTTCAGCAGGTATAACAACCTGACCTTTTGTGCCAACAGTTGCGGTACCGTATAGTTTTTTGTTATATAATGGTGATCCCATACAATATCTCCTTTGTACTATTCATTGAATATAGTACTCCAAGTATGAAATGTATGTCAAGTATACTTTTTAAGTTCAAGCTGACTTTAGAGGTTCTATCTCTACTGTTAGCGCCCTATGGTCGGATAAACCGTCACCAGAAACTACTATACTAACAAAAGAGTAAGATTTTGGAATGAGTACATAGTCATTTCTCTTATTCATTGAGGGGTAGGAGATATACGGAGCGGAGGTAGATGCTTTATACGTATCGCTCCACATGTATGATAGATCTTCAAGGTGATTCATATTAAAATCACCGATGATAATTCTTTCTTCACCTTTTTTTCTAATAATTTCAAGCGTTTCTTCAAGATGAGCTGTCGCAAAATCAACCGTGTCCGTTAGTGAAAATTGAATATTTGCTAACTTGACTAATTGACCGTTCATATCGACATCAATACATTGGACTATCCTGTTATGCTCATCCCCTGCTGCTTGCTTTAATATTATCGTGTCTGTCTTTACTACCGTGTACCTACTCAGTACTGCAAGACCTTCACGAAAAACATCGTAATCAGGACTATCCTGTAAGCGAGTGACCGAACTATGCTCATGAGGATAGTTCAGGTGTTGATTTAAAATCTGAACCTGATTGTAAGGCGAGATTACAGGGAGGTAGACTACCTCTTGAAATAAAATAATATCAGGATTCTCAGTGCGCAAATAGTCTAGAATGACAGGTTGGCGTTTATCCCAATTATTAAATGCCAACAAATTAAGAGATGTGAGTTTCATGTTACCCAGTTTAACAGGGTTCTACAATAAAGTGACTAGTCTATTCTTTAAGAACGCCTCTTAGATAATCTTTTCGCTTTCAAGGACATGTAAGATTTTTTTCGATGTACCCAAGATACGACCAAAAAGAGCACTCGTGATAAGGACGAGACCAATTGAGCCAATACTATCTCCAGAAGAAAATATCTCTGCAATGCGAGTACGATTTAACTCGAAAACGACAAATAGCACTAGCACAATGCCGCCGTATATATCTATTCTTCCTATTACTTTTGATTCGTCCTCACTCCATGATATTTTATACATCCTTGCAGAAATGATTCCAGCTGTGAGGCCAATTAGTATCGCTAGAATGACTTGCCAGAACGTAGTCTGGGCGATAACAAGATTGTACATAGTGATGATAAACAGAATAAGGTACACGATACTTAAAATACGAAGGTTATTTCGTAACTTTTTACTAGCATTTGTGCGAATATGTTTAGCTGAAGTGTGACGGTCTCTCATATTGCCTATCATAGCAGATGGAACTCCGTTATCCTTGTGCCGAGAAAGTTTCGATTACAATCTAGCCTTTGATTTGTTCAACTGATTGTATAATGAGAGCTTTAAGATTTTTTTCATCGATTATTGCTGATTCTTTTAGGTCAATGCCGCGAGATTTTTTTGATTCAAAACCATTATTAAAAAGTTTGTGCTTGTCGTCCAGCAAAGCACCATTTGTAATAAAATTATACTTTGTGTGCGCCTTGAAGCCAGACATGGCAAAGATCATCTTACTATCTAGCACAAAGACCGGGACATTCCATTTCCATTCTTCTTTGATATTTGGATCAGCCTCGTGAATAAGTTTCCTGAATAATCTTAGGTGGCTTTGCTGCCATTCGGGTAGGCTATTTATATAGTTATCAATTTTTTCCATATTCGATTATCGCTCTTCATTATTTACTTATAATAATTAATTGCGGTCAGACTAAAGGCTTTCGAGAAATAATTTTATTTTATCAAACGGCTTAATCTGCTGGTATGTCTTTCTGTCGTCGTCCTCACTTAATGATGCACGAGTTACTGAGTATCCTTCAGGTATAAATATTTTATCCCAACCAAAGCCATTCTCGCCTTCAGGGTGCTCAGATATCCGCCCGGCAAGACTGCCTTCAAAATACTCTAATCGTTCTCCGTCATAATATCCAAAAACACATCGTGCCGTTGCATCACGGCTCATGCCATCCAGTGTTCGACATATAGTCTCAAACGGTACTTCTTCGACATAAAACTTGATGAATGTGCCTGGTAATTTTCCTAGAGCACTAAATTCGAGCGAGACATCCTCAACCAACACGGGTCCTTGAACTTCTGCATACGCCTGCTTTACTTTATGTTCAACGATTTCATGTAGGTCTAGCGACTGAATTTCATCAAGATTTAACTTATGGTGAGTAATCGGAAGTCCAAGATATTTCGCAAGATAATCAGCTTTTGACTGGTTACCCGTAATAAATGTGATGTTCTTCATTTCTATTTTCTTTCCGGCTTACTGTTACTTCTTAAGCCAAAATGGAATTAGTAAATTTGTTCTTTTTTTATACAGTTGGAACTTAGGGTCTGTTCCCCACCGTTTTTCAGCTGATTCTTCTAGCGGTGGAACGCCAGATATGAATCGTAGAGTTATAAAGATCATTAGTGGACTGACAAGCCCAATAATCTGCTCGATACCACTGAGTGATGATACGACTGTTATATATACACCAATCCAGACGCAGATCTCACCAAAATAGTTCGGGTGACGAGAATAGTGCCAGACACCATTCGCAATCCACTTTCCCTTGTTTGCTGGATTCTGAGAGAACTGATATTTTTGTAAATCTGCAAAACCTTCAACGATAAGACCGAGTAACCAAATGGCAATTCCAACAAATGAAAGTGTACTCCATTCACCATTCTCTTTTGCCAAAAATAGGATTGGTAAAAGTAGGAGCCAAGCAACAATACCCTGTCCAAGCCAGAATTTCAAAAATTTGAAGAAATCTTCACGAATACCGTCAAACCGTGCATCCTTACCTGTTTTACGAATTCGATATACAAGAAATATACCGAGACGAAGTGCCCATACGATGACCATCCCGACTGTTACAGTCAGTAGTGCTGATCGCTGGCTGCTAAGCAGAAGTGCAGCAATAGCAACAACAATGAAGCTCAGTGCGTATGAGAAATCCGTTAACTTGTCTGACTGGCGCGTATAGGCAACGCCAAAAAGGCCAGCATTAATGACAATGACAATGATGAGGCTGATAATTAATAGCATAAGCTCACTATACATACATATCTCAGTTAGTTCAACTAAGGGCGATAGTGCCGATGTCTACGTGACCTACGCTTTCGTATAAATAGCCAGATGATTATAATTATCCCAATGAAGATAATGATACCAATACCTGCAGCGATGATCAGACTCTGCGGGATTACCCAAAACGATTTTGAAACTTCAATTGTCTGATTGTTTTTGCCATAAGTAAACGTTGCTATCACCGTATACTGACCAAAGCCTCCAGTGTTACTAAGTGGAATGTCCCACCTGCGAGCACCATCGGGCAATATCACATCGCGAGGATCTTTAGTATTAAAATCTGTATCATATACAACTTTGTCACCCTGCTTAACTGATACTTTACCAAAAGGACCAATCTGTATATTGCCCTTATTTTCGAAGCGAACAGTAGCTTGTAGATTGTCCAAGCTACTAAAGTTCGAACCGGTCATGCCATTTTGCTGAATATCAAAATTTGTAAGTGCAAGTTTTTCCACCGTATTGCCTGGTACGGACAATAGAATTAATGATGCGACACTTGCACTAAGATTCACCTGGCCACCACCATCTGGTGAAGTTGGGGCAAAACGAATTGCGCCAAAATATCCACCTGCTTGTGCACTTAGCGGGACAGTTATAACGACATTAATCGTCTTTGCTTGTTTTGGAGGAATTGTCACACTTGGCAGCGGTGTCATGAAACGCTTGAGACTATGAGTTGGGGCATATGTATTTGCATCTAAAATCAGTGATGGTGTTCCTCGTTCATCACCTGAGACAAAATCGTTCTCTATCGGACTGACGGTAATTGGTAAGCTTGTGAGATTTGTTACAGTTGTTTTGACCGTCTTATTTTCACCTGGCTTAATTTCGATGTCTGTACGTACTGGTGAGACCTTTAAGGTATTTGCTGTATTAATTTCAATTGCCGCTACCGAATGTAAACCCGTGAGTATAGCTATGATTGCAAATGTCATCAGCACTGCCATAATCATTCGGATGTTTATTTGTATGCGCTGGGCTTTTAACACTTTTAACTCCACTCTACGTCATTATCTTTCATCATAACAGACAGTTTCGCGTTTACTGTATAGTGCCGTTATCATGTGTTAAAACTTTCCGGTAGCAACCAAGCTAAGATCCGCTGAATATAAACCAGCTGGTGTATTATTGCTTACACTGGCACCAAACGTAATAGTCATATTCTTATTATTAACTGGCGCACCTGCTGTATCGAGAAATGGGTCTCCGTAAGCGCTTGTGACACCACTTGCGCCACCTGAAAAATAATTGAGTGCATACGTAGTATTGTTATATCCAGACCCAGCAACAGGCTGGAGTGTCCCTGATGCATCGGTAACACCAACGGAACTCGTTGCGGCTGTTGTCTTAATACCAAACTTCGCTTGGCCCACAGATATATCACTTTGAAGAGCTGGAACAATATCACAGACACTCGCACCAGTACGCCGTAGGCCGCCACAGCTAACGCTATTCTTAAGATTGACAACTGCACCACTCGCAGCATTCGTGGAAATTTGGGTATTAATCGTGCCTTCACTGACAGTAGATGCGTTGAGCGCGACTGTATCGCCAACAGTTTCACCAAGTTTCAGTGTGGGAGGATCATTTCCTGTAAGATTACAGTTTGCACTAATAGTATTTTTTGCGACACAAAAAGTCATGCTCTCAAGTACAGATCCGGCTACGCCTACAGTTGGTGTGATATACATAGCAACACCGCCCTGATCTTCTGCACCAGTATTCAGATCTGTTGATGTATATGCCTGAGCGCTTGTTTTATCAGTGTATGTCACAATACGTGCGTACAGAGGGCCAGCATCTGGAGGGTTTGTTATGCCTGTAAGCGCTACTGAAATGGGCGCTCCTGCGCCTATAGTGCCAGTGATGACCGCTTGTGTCGTGCTACCTATCACATCAGTAAAACCAGATGTTGTAGAAGCTGCAGAACTGACATCAAAGCCTGTCGAAGGCGCAGTGCACGTTTCGCCGATGACAGGGCTGTTTTTGCAAAAATCAATTACAAATGCACCAGCGGCTTGAACTGCCGTAAAATTAATAGTATACGTAACATTAGTTGCAGAAATTGAGGAGCTACTAAGAGCAATGGATCGTTCCGTCACCTGAGCAGCCGAGACGAGCGCAGACGTGGCAGTCGTTAATAGTAATGCAGCTGCTATAACTAAATACGCAGCTTGGCGGCTAAATGATCGAATAGAATTCATTTTCCTTTTCCCTACATCCACTTTGCTATTTGTCTTCCCCGGTAACGATTTCAGTGTATCATGATACTGCTTATTTTTGTCAAGTTTGTTACTATATTTTGCATCGTAACTACTTTTCCTGGTAGCTATCTCGTTCTTTTAGCATTTTATTACGAAGTGATACTATTTGGCTACGTCGGCCTAACCAATACGTAGGTAGGAGTAGTATAAGTCCTACGAGAGTAGGAACCCAGAGTACTTTTGCTGCTGGAGTTGTTGGCGCCGTATCAGTTGCAACGGTTGCATCAACCTTACCACTCGCAAGTGCGATTACCTGCAAAAAAGCACTCACGCCATTAACGTCAGTTACTCGTATATTTACCTGATATATTCCTGCATTCTTATAAGTATGCTTAATTGTTACAATCCCAGCAGAAGGTTGACTCTTAAGCTCGGCTGGTGATCCATCACCCCAATCGAGGCTGAAAGCATATGGACCAGCACCCCCAGATAGTTGTAGAGGCCAGGTCAACTCAGTTCCTGCAGGGGCGGATCTTCGACCGTACGAGCTCGTAAGCGTCACTAGTGCGCCAAATGCTGTAAAACGCGTATCAGTATAATTAATAGTAACAATATTGGAGGTCGGTCCTGCCTGATCTAGATCGTCGTATACGATTGCGCTTAGTTCGTTTACTCCTGCAAATAGACTTATTTGTAAACTAAAGCTGCCAGCCTTACATATAACTGAGCCAACCATGACTCCATTATCATATACCTGAACAAGTAGGTCGTTAGCACAAATACCGTTAACTGTCGTTGTTGGTGACGTAAATGAGGAACCATTCCCGGGTGTTGTTATGGTTGCGCCAACTGTCGGAGGCGGTTGTGTTTTTGTCGCCTCAAGACCATATGACCCTGGCTTTGGATTGGGCGTGGGAAGTGCAGTAATCGCAGATACTGGCTGAACGTAAACAAACAGCGCCAGCATACACATACCCGTTGCTACCAGGCGTGTCCACTGTGCGCTGAAATGTATTTTATACGTCATACTTATGCTTATTGTAGCGTGCTGGGGCTACATGCGAAAGTGCTAGCTGCTATTTTCGACGTGATGACTTTTTAAGCTGTGGACCGTATATTTTTCGACGAATTGCACGGACAGTACGAAGAACAACATACGCAAGAATGATAAGAACTACGATGAACAGGAATATGAACCACATTGGTAAGTACCAAAATGTAGCTGTCTTTACAATTTCCTGTGTTTTATTACCGTTTTGACCATAAAATACATCAAGTGTAGCCGTGTAAACTCCTGGCCATAGACCAGGTGATGCACATGTATTTGTCTGCGTATTTGAGCCATTGAAGTTTACGTCTTGTGCCTGAATTTTAATACATGTCGTAAATGTACGCGTTTGACCAATAAGGGCAAGTGAGCCACTTGGGTTAACATTATTGATCGTCTGTTCTTTACCAAAAATATCTTTTAATACAATACTACCTACCGGTGCCTCAGTAACGTTACCGTTGTTTTGTAGTGTGTATGCAAGGTTTTGTGGCTCGTTACCCGTTATGAAAAGGTAGCCAGAATCTTTACCTTGTGCGGCCGTATCATATGCGCCAAAGTTTTTAATCTTAAGATCTTCATTAACTTGTCCTGGGATTGAGGTGAAAACAAGCGTCGCACCTGATGCGCTTAGGCCGACGTTACCACCATCTCCAGGGGCACCTGATGAATACAGGATTGCACTGTAGTAGCTACCCGCACCATGATTTGCTGGAATTTTAACACTCATGTCAACTGTCTTACTACTGTTTGGTGGAATAGTAACGCTCTCAGGTACAGTAAGGAATGGCTTTAGTGACCAAGTTGTCTCCGGTGCATCCGTAGCAAGCATTAGCTTAGGAGTACCACCATTATCTGTATAGGTAAAATCAATAACACGTAGGTTAAGCTCAAGAGGCTGCGCTGGATCAAGGTTGCGGATAGTTAACTTGTCATTAACAGATTTACCGGGCTCAATCGTGTAGTTCTTTTTTGGCACTATACTAAGTGATGCCGATGACGCTGCCGAAGCTTGATGCGCAGGAACAATGTATGCCGCCCCCACTAAAACCACAAACGCGGCTATAAAAATGCTTATAAGGCGTTTCATTATTTTATTTTTCCCTCACATTATTACAATTCTTAAGTATAAGCTGTATTTTATCATTAAAATCGCCCGCTGGCTATGTAGGTAATCGTTGTACTATACACACCAGCACGTAAATCTTCACTTGAATTCACTATGTAACTAACGGTAAATTTTTTCATCAGGCTAACGTTAGGTGAATATGCTACGACGTCACCTGATACATACTTATACTGATTAGGAATACCGTAGTCAGGCGATGGAACTGCATTTGTCCAGTCGCCTTCAGGGTCGCTTCCAATTGACGGGCTGTCGTTTGCGACTAAATTAATACCAAACTGATTACTGCCCTGTTTGCTTACAGATGGCACTGATGACGAGTCGATAACGTTTGTACCTGCGCTCATTGAGTCACCGTTTGCGGTGATCGCAAATCCCCCACTCGCATTTGTGCCAACAGCCATCTGAGATTGTGCCAGTAGAGTCGATTTCGCGCTCAGCTGCCCCATGTCAGTGTAGTTGATTGCATTCGTGTCAGTACAGTTATCAGCGACCTGACCAGCTACGCAAAATAAAAGCATTGGTGGAACTTGAGTTTCGAGTGTAATATCGGTGGTCACCTGGCCTTCAACAGAACCAAAGTCAATTTGTGGTCCTGTAGCGTCGGGCGTAGAGTGACTTCGCAGACGAATTGAGAATGACTCACTAGTATCTGTCGGGTTTACGATATTATCAAACTTATATGATGACCCGTCTGCCGTTATCATGCTACTCGGGCGTGTCAGTACAATATGGTTTGCTGTTTTAGACAAGATCGAAAAGCCCGTCTCTCCCGACTGAGCACTTAGTACAGCATTAGACACATCGAGACCAGGTGGCGTCACACAGGGATGGTACGGAATAGGGTCAACGCAAAATAGCATATCCACTGAGCCTACGGGAATCGGAGTTACGTATCGAAACGACAGCGTATATGATGTTGTGACACCGGGTCGCGTGCTATTCATATAAAGTCCGCGCTCCTGAAAACGTGTCGCAGCTGATACGGGTACAACAAATACGAACAAAGCTAATAATAAGGCTAGAAATTCCTCAGACCATAAATTACGCCATGAAAAGATGTGCGCATGAAATCGTAACAACTTATGCTGCATACCTATCATTGTACTAAATAATAGAGATAATGCGTAGCTACTGATACACAAAGAATAACCGGCCAAAACGGCCGGTTATTCTCATATTAACAATCTCTTTGCTATGTCTTAGCTAAACGTTATGTCTAGTACTGAGGAGCAGCGATGTAGTTAATTTTAGTTGTGTAGATACCAGCTGGAGTCGTTGCTGCAATGTTTGCAATGTAACGAACTTTACCAGTTACACAGTCGACAACCTGGTTGCTCTCAGAAGCAAGTGGAGTCGGGATCAAGTTTGAATCAGGATCAAATGCGTACTTTGTGTTAACAGAGCCGTATTGTCCAGGTCCACCGTTTACAACACCCGCACCTTGGTCGTAATTGACTTCTGGGATAAGTGGGTATAGTTGTGGATCATGGTATCCTGAAAGTCCCTGAGCTGTAACATCTGCTGCAACACTTGCGTGTAGACCAGATACCGCAGCATCTGCACCATTTTCGAAGGCACCTTTTCCGGCGTTTCCACCAAGGTTATCTTCTTTATTGTAGTTAAGCGTGTAGAGGTTACCAGCACCACCTACAAGGCCGTTAGCTGCACGTGTACCGTTTGTCAGTGCTAGTCCAAATTGTGGTGTACCACGGCTTGGAGCTACTGATGAAGTACCGATTGCTCTAATTTCGTCACCAACGGTGTTTTTAAGTGTCACACCTGAGTAGTAAACTGTTGCACCAGCACTAGAGTTCGAGCTTAGACGCCAGTACGAGTGTGTACTGTAAGTTGCAGCTGTACTTAGTGAGTTTTCACCAGTTGTATCACCAAGTTGCAGAACGTTTGGCTGAGCAGGATCTGCTAGCATACCTTTTGCAATTGGATCACATTGACCGTGTTTTGTTGCGTTGTTGTCGCCTACTGGTGTAGTAACAAGTGCATTTTCTAGTTGACTTGGAGTTGAAACGCTACCGTTAGAACTATCAAGTGTGTATGGGTCAACCGTTCCAACAGAGAAGTCCATAGTTTCAAGGACCTTTGTTTGAATTTCGATTGATTGGTTCATGATGTTAGCAACAGTAACACCACCGTCAACTACTGTCGTAGCAGCTGTGTCACTATAGTCGTTAATCTTTACGAAGAACGCACTTGCACCAGGGTTAGTGATGTAGTTTGTATCTGTACCGAAGAAGATAACTTTCACAAAATCACCAGCAGCAAGTGTCTGACCACCTGAGTTCGATAGCGTAATGTAGTTAGCTTTTCCTGTTGATGTACCACCAACAACCGTACCAGCAGAACCACCTGAAGTTTGGTTCACACTAGAAGCCATTGTCCATCCAGTGCTTGCAGTCCAAGGATCACCTACAAGAGTTTTGTGCATAACAATGTAGTTACCTTCGCTGTTGTCGGCTTTTGGAACATTTGCAGAACTGCTTGGAACACCAGTTGTTGCGTTAAATTTTGTACCGAATGTTGAGACTGCAGCTGGAGTTGCAGTTACTACTTCAAGGTCACTTTGCTTAGCTGCAAATGCCGTAGCATCGTTTGCGTTAGCATGGTCTGCAATATTACCAGGTCCCATACAGTCACCAGCTGGGTGAGTACAGTACTGGAATGTCATTGCCTTAATAGATGCGCCTGAGCTTACATTAAAGGCAAATGTGTTACCAGTTTGTCGACCATTTGCACCGCTGTTTGGCTGTGCGTAGGTTGCATTACCTGAACCGTCTTTGTAACTCCATCCAGGTGATGAGCTCGAAAGCGTCAAGCTACGGTTTGTTAGTGGATTCAATGCGTCCGCGAAAACTGCCGTTGATGGAACGACGGCAGCAAGCACAAGTGCTGCTGCGGCGCCCATAAGCGTGCCTCGCTGAGCGATTGATTTTAGTGTATACATGTTTGTATATATCCTTTTTTGTTTTAATATTTTATTCCTTTTGCAAGGGGTACAGCCGCATCTTACCATTAGAAGTATGTGGAGCGCAATAGGTTTTCCACAGGATTTTTTATATTTTCTTAATTTCATACATAGCCACTACTATACGAGACTCGTTTGCTCATTGGATTTATAGTAATACTGCTATACTATAAGCAAATTATGAATCATTACATCCAAACCGTAAAAAATTATTTATCAGAACATAAAAATATATTCCTTATTAGCGCCTTGATTATAGTCATTCTCGCAGTAATGGCTGCTCTGTTCATGTATAACAGTCCTCAAAAACATACCTATAAGGCTACAAATGCTTGCGATCTTTTTAGTCCCAAGAAAGCACAAGATCTACTCGGTGAGAAAGTCATTAGTGTCGACACAAAGGGAGTTATCGTTTCTGGTGACATAGCTACGAGTAAGTGTAGCTATACAGATAGTAATCAAGACACCACTAAGCTACGTGTTGCAGCAGTTGCTGTTCGCTCCGGCATTAACGAAAAGGGTATACAGCAAAATATAACTGAGTTTACGAATAGTAAAACTGGCAAAACTGTTGAAGATGTCAATGACATTGGTGACAAAGCCTATTTTAACCAAACGCTTGGTCAACTCAATGTACTAAGAGGACGTGACTGGATTATACTCAGCTATGGCCTCGGGTCAGCACCAGAAACAAATGAACTTAGCAAAAATATTGACCTAGCAAAAAACCTTTTTTAAGTAAACAACTCTAATAGACCGGTATGACAACTGCCGAAAAATCGCCAGAATAATGACCCGCTGGTGTTGAATTAGAAATATTAACAATCATACTGATTGTGTAGCTTGTCTGGCCAGACGCACTACTGCTACGAGCGACTATATCCCCACTAACATATTTAAATAAATCTGCAGTTCGGTAATCAGTAGTAGCAATGCCGAAGCTTGTTTGGTTTGAAGGTACCTGGATAGGATCAGCTCCAACATGCGGGGTGGTATTTGTAGCAGCATTTATCGCGAACTGTTCAGTACCTGGCGTAGCTCTTACTGGTGTACTCGGCGTACTGAGTGTGTGGTTTCCATACTTTGGTGGTGTACCGACGATTTGAAGTATATACCCATCACTAAGATAATTTCGTACCTGTACTGTCGTTGTCTTAGTCGCAGTACTCTCAGTGGTAAGTACACCGAGATTCGACACGCCTGGATCAACAATAACTTCAAGTAACGGGTCGCTATTGGTAATAGGACCAAATACGGCGGACGTGCCACTGCTCGCAGCACTGCCAGCCCCCGCATCACCGATCGAAGCCTGCGCGCAGTACTGAGTTGAACAGTTTTGTGACGATGACGATGCGCCAAACTGTGTTTCAGTTACCTGATAATTGTTTGAAGTTGCTGTCTGCGCGTCTGCAATACCTGGGGTGCCACTAACAATTACTGCGATTGTCAGTATTTGTTTTACATAGTGCACCAATCTCCGTTTTTGCATAAGCCTTATGGTACGTATTATCACTGATAGAAGGTAAAAATACAACTAGCGCCGAGCTGATAAGTATAGTAAGCTATACGTAAACATAATCGAAATAATAAAAATATGGAACCCGACAAAAATACTACTCCGTCTACAGAAGATAAATCGCCTGAAGAAGATCGAGGTGCTCCTGTTGACGCACTGAGTCGCACTCCTGATGATCTTGATAGCGAGAAAGCCGAACAGACTGCAGCTGACAAGTTAGATCATCCGACCGACGAACCAGGCGTGAAAAAAATCTCCCCTTTTAAGAAGTTCTTTCGTAAAGTGAATCTTTATTTTCTCATGTTTTTACTTGTTATTGTTATCGCAGGCGTTGTTACTGCTGTCAATTATTTAAATAGCACAAAGGTTACTCCTGAACCCAGTATTGCAACCCAAGGATTAAGCCAAGATGCCCTCAAGCAGCTCGCTAATAAAGATGCGACTGTTGGCAACACGTCACAGACACTTACAATTCAAGGTAACGCGATTATAGCTGGTCAAACACTTCTTCGCGGCAACCTAAATGTCGCTGGCAATATACAGAGTGGCGGTAGTATTCAAGGCCCAAGCCTAACTATTTCTGGTCAATCAAATCTCGGTGCAACACAGATTAATAGTCTTCAGGTTGCCACCAATACCGCAGTCCAAGGTAGCACAACTCTTCGAGATCTTAATGTCGCCGGTACGTCTTCATTTAGCGGTGCAATGACCGCTTCACAGATCACTGTGTCGCGATTAATCTTAAGTGGTAACGCGGTTCTTCAAATCCCTAATCATATTAGCTTCACAGGGCCATCCCCAAGTCGAACGATTAATACTAGTGTCCTTGGAAGTGGAGGCTCAGCATCCGTCAATGGATCTGACACCTCGGGCGTTGTTAATATCAATACTGGTGGCGGACCGATAGCTGGCTGTTTTGCGCGCATTAACTTTCAACAAGCTTTTGTAAATCAGCCCCATGTTATCATTAGCCCGGTTGGTTTAGCTGCTGGACAAACTGAATACTATGTTGATCGTAATACGACTGGATTTAGTATCTGTACTGCAAACCCTGCTCCAGCAAACCAAGTTTTTGCATTTGATTACTTCGTGACAAACTAGTGCCTAAACGTCTACGAACACAACGACACGGTCAGCTTTCACGTGCACCAATGCCCTATGGATCTTAATAATTTTTTGTTCACCCTCGACTGGTAAAATCGTAAGATTACACGGCACAAGCATTGATAAGAACTGGTGATGATGTGGAAGAATATCAAATGGCCCAGTTGTGTTTACCGCACTGACACTAAAGGCATCACCCTCAAAATATACCTGGAATGGCGCATATACCTTTACCGCCATAGTCGGCTTACCGCCGTGTACTTTAAGTGTGGTCGACTCTGACTCGACTACTTCAGGATTTATCACTTCATCTGCCATTATTTTTCCCCTGGCTTGGTTTCTAGTACCACAGGAGGAGTATCGACTTCCTTAGTATCGCTTTTCTGTTCTACTGGAGTCTTGTCAGATTTATCTTCACCCGGCTTGGTTTCATCCACCTTAACTTTTGGCTCACTTTTACCAATAATCGCTTCAACTCCATCGAGAGTTTGCTCACGTGTCATGTGCTCGCCTGGGACGCCTGTCACTTTTTCCATCACATTAAAACGCTGTTTGAAGAATTCGATTAATTGCTTCGCTTTATTATAATCATCGCGGTCTTCAGTCGAAAGCTCAGACTCACCAATGATGGCAATAATGCCTTTGAGAGATTCATATTTTTGCAGTACGGCTGTCGCTCTAGTTGCGAGTTCGTAGTGACGCTCACCTACGACTTCCGGTGTGAGAAGACTCGATTTTGAAGCGAGAATATCTACAGCAGGACGGATACCCTGTGCGGCAACAGCACGTGAAAGGACAATGGTCGAGTCAAGTTCGTGCTGAATCATTTGCACAGCTGGATCAGAAAGGTCATCAGCTGGTACATAGATTGTTTGTAGCGCAGTAATCGACCCATTCACGTTTGTGGATAGACGGTCCTGAAATGTTTTAATATCTGAAAATACTGTTGGTTGATATCCACCCTCCGCAGGAGTTTGGTCAATAATAGTTGAAACCTCATTTTTTGCCTGAATATAACGATACATGTTATCGGCAAATAGAAGCACGTCTTTTTTCAGATCATCACGAAAATACTCAGCAAGAGTGATCGCACTAAGTCCAATGAGACTACGCTGTACAGGATTTTCATTCATCTGACCAAAGAACATTGCCGTGGTTTTAAGTAGGTCATTGTCATCAAGTGTTTTATAAAGTTCATGACCTTCACGAATACGCTCACCAATACCAGCAAACATACTAATCGCACCTGAACCAACCGCAACGTTGTTGATAATTTCCATAGTAAGGACCGTTTTACCCACACCTGCACCACCGACGATACCAATCTTGCGACCTTTGACGAATGGTGTAAAGAAATCAAGTACTTTAAGCCCTGTTTCGAGCACTTCATCCGAACGATTTTCCAGACTTGTTTCTGTGAATGCTGGTGAAAAAATCTGGCGCTTTGTCATTTTATCGAGTACAGCTTGATCAAGCTGTGGCTTGCCGTCAATTGGGCGCCCCATCGCATCCCACACTCGTCCGATCATTTCTTCGCCAACTGGGATCTCAAGACTGTGTCCGCTTCTTGTGACTGATTCACCCTTTTGGATACTGTAGTCACCACCAATATTCAAACAGACCGCTGTGTCACCGTTCGTTAAGCTACTAACGAGAAGTGGTGATTTTTTCTCATTATCAACATACAGCATTTCATTAAGATCTGGCATCCCTTCATCAAATTGAACTTTGATAACAAGGCCCTTAAGGGTTCTAATGACGCCTTTTTTATACACTGTTTGCTCACTCATTATTTTGATCCCCCGGCACGTAATTTTTTGAGACCTGCCATTGATTCTTTAAGCCTCGTATCCACCTGACTACGCTTTGCACGGTTGTACTCAGTATGCAGTTCAGCAGCATTAGTAATTGATCGCTCCTTTGCAGCAGACATAGCTTTAAAGCGACTAGCAACTTGGGCAAGGCGACTATCGTAAATAAACTGAGAAATAGTGAGGCGTAAAATTGAATTCTCAAGATATGCAGCTACGGCATATGAATTTGGTTCGAAAATGTATGTCTTCTCAGTCACCATATTAGCACCAAGTGTGGAGAGATCGGCAACACGCCCCTTACTCGACACGACGTCGCTGAGATCAACGTCTTTGATTTCTTGCTGGGAGAGTGATATATAGTTTTGGTAAAAGATGCGGCTTTTAGCGTATTTTCTTGTGATATCCATTAAGGGATCGACGTTGATGTAATC
The DNA here is from genome assembly GCA_039928925.1 of Candidatus Saccharimonadales bacterium. Lineage (NCBI taxonomy): Bacteria > Candidatus Saccharimonadota > Candidatus Saccharimonadia > Saccharimonadales (SeqCode) > Saccharimonadales bacterium (SeqCode). Next base: position 103,198 of record JBDSSF010000003.1, read on the forward strand.
ATGCTCAGGCAGATCAAAATAGTACATATAATCAACATGTGCTTGTTTAAGCTTAAGTGTCCCGTGATGTCCGATAACAAGCACGTCATTCTTTGACTCATCATAGTGTTCCATAAATTTTCGAATAAGGCGGTTATCAATATCGCCGCTCAAACCACCTTTAGCGGTAATTAGAATGAGAAGTTCTTTATTGATAAGCTTGTCGTCGATTGTTCGACCATAGTTGAACATGACGTCTACACGAATTTGTTTGTAAATATTCCAGACCTCATCAAAAAACTGATTACTAATCAAAACCTTGTTTTTTGTTTTAGCGATTTGCATACTACTGAGTGTTTCAAGCGCAGACGTAAGGCTAACTACTGAACGAACAGAAGCTTCCTCTGCTTTAATCTCTAGTGGTCGACGCATCTACTTCTTCTCCTCTTTGACAGGTTGTGTTGGAGTATTTGCTTGTGCTTCCGCCTGGGCAGCTTCGTCAGCTTGGCGCTTCTTCTCTATTTCGTTCTTTGCCGCTTTCTCAATAGCTGCTCGCTTCACCTCATCAATCGTGGTAACTTCAGCTTTTAATGCCGTTTCAAGCTCTTCATAATTGCCCTTCATATCCTTGTCTTCTTGTAGTTTTGGAGCATACTCATGCACTTTTTCTTTTAGCATATCGACATTAATAATTTCTTCAGGAGTACTCCCAAGTACAATACTCATAAGGAATTGTTGTTCAGCAAAGCTATAGATTTCACCAATTCCCTGATTCATCAATTTAAACAGCACCTTACCTTTATCGTAATTAGCCTGAGCGTCAGGACTTAGTTCTGTACCAAAGTGAGCGTACTCCTCTGCAGTTCGATAGCCTGCGAGCGTTAGGTTAAGTTTATCGGCAAAACCTTTTTGTCGTTTATTTTGACCAACACCACCAACGCGAGTCACGGAAAGTGCCGTACTAACTGCTGGACGCATTGTATCTTTAAAGATTTTTTCATCCAAAATCCATTGACCATCCGTAATAGACATAATGTTGGTTGGTAGGTAGGCGGTGATATCACCACCCGGTGCATAAACAATCGGGATAAGTGTTTGACTTGCATGATTTGACTCTGTCTTGCCACCACGCTCCAAAAGGCTAGAGTGTGTGTAGAACATGTCACCTGGGTATGAATCACGTCCTGGTGAGACACCTGCGATTAAGGAGATTTCACGGTAGGCCTGGGCGTGTGCTGTCAGGTCATCATAAATAACGAGTGTATCCATATTACACTGATGCCAAAAGTATTCACCGTGCGCAGCACCAACATACGGCACTAGGTAGGTGAGAATCAATGATTCAAAAGAGTTACTTACAACGACAACAGCCTTTTTGAGTGCATCATTTCTTTCTAGGTTACTCACAAGCTCTGCGACGTCATGTTGACGCTTGGCAATTAGCACGTAGATAACTGTGATGTCACTGTTTTTCTGGTTAATAGCAACTTGCGCTGCTAGTGCTGTCTTACCTACTTTACTATCTCCGAGCATCGCCATACGCTGTCCACGTGCAAGTGAGTACTCAAGATCAAGAATTGTGACACCTGTCTCGACAGGGGTATCGAGTAGTTCGCGCTCATAAAGCATCGGCGCAGAGTGGAACACATCCCATTCTTGGTCAGTAACAATCTCGCCCTTGCCATCAAGCGGTTCACCAAATACATTAACAACCCGGCCAATAAAGTTCTTACCAACGGGAATCATAATATCAAGCGCTTCGATGACACAGACCATACCAGTATGAAGTGGCGTTGCGTCAAGTTTCATCACAACAACATGATCTTCAAGTACCTGGTGGACATATCCGCGGGTACCGTTTTCGAAACGTACGGTCGCATGAACGTTTGTTGGCTGAAGACCTTTAATACTCACCATGAATGAGTCGATACCAATAATCTCTCCTACCGGATTACCGTCAGCAACTAGTTTCTCAAACATTTTATTTGCTTCCACGAAGCATCTCCAATTCCTTAACGAGTAATCCGTGACCACCAGCCAACATAGCGCGGAGACTAAAGTCATGCACGTGGTTTGGTGTCCTAAGATACACACCAGCAATTAAGGCAGGCTGAAGACCAACTGTAATAACTGCCTGTTGATGTACGGACGAACGAAGCCATCCAACGAGTTGACCCAGACTTTCACGATCAGCTGGTACGGCAAATGTCATATGAATAATAGGAACTTTATCTTTTAGCAAACGGAGTTCACTAATAAGATTACTCCGCTCACGTGAAGTAGCGAGTGTGAGTTTATTCTGTTCCAAAAAGTCTGACAATTGTCCTGATGGTGTTGCATCGGTATGTTCGGAAACCCCTGCCTTCGTACGAACAACTGTTGCAGTCAGTTCGTTATCGAGTCGTTCAATTTCATTTAAAAGACGTGATATATCAACCTTACTGATAACACTAAGTGGAAGTACAAAGTCAGTGTATGTTTTCACTACTGATTCGCTCATAATTTCATGTCATCCATAATCGCCTGCTTACTCGTCTCCATCTGCTTAATGATGGAAGGTAATTGTGCCTTAATGTCATATTGATCGCCGAGTGAACCGAGTAGGTAGTGCTCAATAACTTGGGCCATATTATCTTCAAAAGCAGTTACCAGCATAGATTCTTGAGATACGACACTATTTTCAAGCATTGCACTCATCTGTTTATATTGCTCCTTCAAAGCTTCTGCACTACTATTCAAAGACTGAAGTGCAGTGTCTTGAACTTCTTTTGTTGCCGTCACCCGGGTCATATTTTCCTCAAATACTTTTGTGAGAAGTGCTTGTTGATCAACGATGGTTTTTTGAAGTGACGTCGTAAGCTGCTTCGATTGCTCTTGGGAGACCTGCGCACTAGCCTTGAGTGCTTGTAAAATAACTTCTTGTGCATTTTGTGTTGTCGTCATGCGTGATTTGTTTTCTTCAAAAACACCAATCATCATAACTTCTTGGCTAGCAATGCTTTGTTGTAAGGTTTGGCTCAACTGCTGGTATTTGTTATACAGCGTTTGAGCATTACGGTTGAGTGACTGAACTGCAAGATCTTGAGCGTCTGTTGTTATGCGGTCATATTCAGTTAGTCGCTCGTCGAGCTGTTTGGTCATTTCAGTATTGATATGTGCAATTGTTGCGTCGAGCTGTTTGGTCATGTACTCTTTAAGATCTGCGCCGACTTGAGTGATCGTCGTATCAAGATCATGCTTGAAGCTTATAGCATTCTCGCTAATAATTTGTTCAAAATACTCATGACCTTGACGGCGTAACTCTTCTCGATACTCTTCGTCAAAGGCTTGGGATACTAAAGCAGCAGCATCGTCTTGTGGCGACTTTTTTTTCGATTGTTTTTTGCTTTGAAATAATCCCATGTTCGTTAACCCACCTTAATGTACATCATAGCTTCAGTAGTAAATATACCGCAAATAGGCCAATAATTAAAATTAATATACTAGTCAATATAATCTCGATTAATGCTCTGAAAATTGACTTTTTTGACATCGGATTACGGCCGATTGAGACAACACCATTACGCACCCCCGAATATAAAATGGCAATTGCAGCGATAATACTAACGGCCGTAATACCCATACTAAGATAAATACGTATTGGGCTAACCTGCTTTTCAGCAATTGCCTGACCAATCCTTTCAAGGATATCTGGCACGTCTACTTTCGTGCTTTTGTCGTTTGGGTTGTGTTTAATATCGATAGTAACCGGGATTGAACCCAAGGTCACAGTTTTGGTTGTGTTACCAGATGTGTCTTTGAGTGTAGTTGTGCCCAAGTTAACACCCTTACCATCAAAAGAACCTGCCGTTCGACCAAACACTGTTTTTTCTTCAGTACCTGCCTTCATGGCAACACCATCTATTGATGATAACGTTAGATAATCACCAACTGCAATCGGACCAGCCTGATTACTTACCAAGACGTTGTATGTTCCAGATACGGCGACAAATGTCTCATTTTCAATGCCTTCGTTCGTCAAGGTTAAGGGTAGCTGAGTACGATCAACAGTTACGCCAAACATGTTTTGAAGTTCTTTTTGACCAACAATTTTGACACGGTTTGAATCTTTGCCAGTTAGCTGGACAATTGTACCGTTATCAAGAGGTTTATCAGACGCATAGCCCTGGACGCTTCCACCTCCGTAATTATCCGCGAGTACTGGCAAAGTAGCGACGATGGTCAGACCGACCATAACCGCCATACTCACAATAATTCGCGATACTCTCACTGTTTGTTTATCTCCATACTCAACGCTGATGCACTTACGGCTTATTATACCATAACCTCAATGCATTTCTGGCCGGTTTACTGTGCGTGATGATCAAACAAAAATGTATCAATTTGACTCTCAAAAACACATGACATCTAACTGTAGTAGAAAGCTACTTAATAATGGCCCTAAAATGTTGTTATGCTTTTGTGCTTATGCTACAATAGTCCCAAGCTTTTTGATGGCACCACACATCTAAGTGAAATAAACATATTACTCACATCTCACAGATGTAGAAATAAAATGTAGAAATGTGGTGCCACCTCCCCACTGGTATTGGACGTCTTCGTTCCCTACGATTTGTAGCGGTAATGTTGATGATCGTAGCGTTAATCACAACGCTATTATTTGCTAGTGTTACACACGCAGCGCCTGGTATAAGCAAAACGATTAGCTTCCAGGGACGACTTATGACCGCAGCAGGTGCTGTGGTTGCTGATGGTCACTACAATATGCAGTTCAAAATCTACCAGGACGGCACGGGAGCAACTGCGGGCAACCCTGGTGGAACTTTGAAGTGGACTGAAACATACAACAATAATGGCGGGATTGATGGCGTCGATGTAAAAAATGGGTTCTTCTCAGTCACCCTTGGATCGGTTAATCCATTCGGTACAAGTGTTGACTGGAACCAAGATACACTGTTCTTATCTATGAATGTCGCAGGAAAAGCGGCGGCATGTACCACTTTTGGTACTGCGCCATGTGCAGCTGATGGCGAAATGCTCCCGATGAAACGCATCACCGCTACCCCATTCTCTCTCAATTCAGGTGCTGTTGGTGGCAAAACTGCAGACAACTTCGTGCAGCTTGGTCAAGGTATTCAAACTGATGCTAGTACTAACACGAGTAGTATTTTTATAAACAAAACAAGTACTGGTAACTTGATTCAACTTCAAAATACAGCAGTAGATATTTTCACTGTCTCAAATACTGGAGATATAGCGCTCGGTAATAACGCAAATAAATCAATCTCAATCACTGACGCTGATGCAAATACAACTGGTCGTCAACTATCAGTCGTAGCAGGTGGTGGTGGATCTGGCTCCGGAGCAGATGGAGGAAACTTGGTACTTCAAGGTGGAGCAGCTGGCGGCACCAATGGTAATGGTGGCGACGTACAAATTGACGCAGGTGTAAAAACTGGTACAGGTTCAGATGGCTCGATCGCGATTGGTGAAACTAATGCTAGCTCAATAACAATTGGTAGCACTACTGGCTCTCGCACTCAAGATATTAGCATTGGAACCAATAACACTGCTGGAAGCGTATCAAATGTAACGGTTGGTTCTGGTGGGTCTGCGGCTGCTGGTACGACAAAAATTCAGGCTAAGAATGCTGTCACTATTGAAACCAATGGAACAACTCGTGCGACATTCTCTGATACGACCAACACTGTTTATTTCGGAAACGGAGTTATGTCAGCTGCACCAACCGACTCAACTCTGCAAGGTACAAATAGTTCTGCAACTGCCGTCGCGGGTGGATCACTCAATGTTCAGGGTGGTAATGCAACAACAGGCAATGCCAACGGTGGCAACGTAACGATTGCAGGTGGTAGTGGTAGCGGTTCTGGTAGCAATGGACTCGTTGTACTTACTACTCCAACTTTCTCAACTGTGACAAATGATGCAAACTGTTATACAAGCGGCGCGGCCGTTGCAAGTAGTTGTACAATTACTGCAAGCAGTGTTAATAATTCCTCAGCAGTACTTGTCGGCTTCAGTGCCGATGGCAAAACAGCGACACTTCCAAATCCAACAATCACAACTGCTGGACGAATCATGTATATTATGGCCGCTAGTGGGTCTAAGGATTTTACACTGTCAGTTAACGGTGGCGGTGCTGGTAACCAAATAACACTACGTCAAAACACAACTGCGACAGTGCTATGGAATGGCTCTGCCTGGACTTCGGCGAACACTTCTAGCTCTACGACGCTACAGGATGCATACAATAATACCCCACAGACTGATAGCGGGAGTAGCCTCACACTAAGTAATAGCGGTGACTCTGCCACTCAAGGTATCAGTATTCAGGATAGTAATACTAATCCAGTTAACGATGCGCTACTTGAGGTTAAGAATGCAAGTAGTACGACATTATTCTCAGTTAATAGTAACAATGCGGATCATCAAACAGATGGAAATGTACACGATGGTGTCAATTTCAGCACGAACTGGCCAGCAGCTGGAAGTGCATCTACTGCACGTATTACTACCGATGGCCAGGAGGCAAGTGACAGTGCCGAGGTTACTGCAGGAACTACCGCTGGCAATGGAGTAAAAAATAAACTATTTGTTAAACCGCTCGTCAGCACACATTACCGCACGTCAGTGTATGCAAAACTTGCAACAGGTAGTGCCTTTACTGATTTCACTGTGCGATACTCACCTGACAATGGGACAACATTCGTCGATTGTAGTAACTACAATACTCAAACCGTTGTGACGACAGGCTGGACACAAATAACCTGTGATTTCACCACTGGCACTACACCAGTTACAAACCCATACGTCTACTTTACCCAGGCGACAAGCCCTGCAAGTGCCAGAACCTATCTTGTTGATAGCTTCTCATTAACACTTGCGATAAGTAGTAATCCAAATGTTCAAATCGGCAGTGGAGCAGGCGGAGACCAAACAACATTATTTACTGTTGATAAAGCAGCTGCAGCACCTACAGCATCAGACAGCAATGCACTTCTTGGTAGCATGTACTACGACACCACACTCGGCAAACTTCAGTGCTATGAGGCTGCTGGTTGGGGTGCCTGTGGTGCAAGTCCTGATACATTTATTACACAGAGCCCGCAGTATACAAATGCTGTCACCCATGACACAGGTATAGGTACCATGACATCTGACTTATGTTCTGACTCACTAAACATAAATGACGGTAGCTCTTCTCAGCCAACAATTTGTGGGACCAATGAGACATATAACTTCTACAAGTGGACTTCGTCAGAAGCAACCACTCAGACTCGCAGCATCTTTGTGACATACCAGTTGTCATCAACCTTTAAAGAATTTGTTCCTGAGTCAACCTCAGTTCTTGGACGTACCGACAGCACTAATTCTGGCGTTACCTACCAAGTGTATCGTAACCACTCATCAGGATTAACAGCCTGTGGTTCAGCCGTACCTGTATCATCTGGCGTTCAGACTGCTTGGCAAACTGCTGTCGCGACTGGTAGTTCTGATCCATCAAACTGTGGTTTTGTAGCGGGTGATAGCATTGTTATTAGAATCAATCTCACAAGTAATACAGACGCTAATGCCTACATTAGTAACCTTAGTTTCATCTACAGTAACCACTAGACCTCTATTGGCGAGCCATCCCTGTTATGCTAAACTATCCACAGTAGTTACGTGATGGTTTTTAGTTGGTTTCAAGCAAGAATCATTATTCAAATAAGCTGGGTATATCGCAATGGAGTTTAAAAAATCTAAGAGATACGACGAGGGACGACCAAAACTCAACGTGCCACAACGTGGCTCTGAGTCTATTAATACTCACTCAGCAAAACACACAAAGCCAGCTGAAAAAATAGTCGCTACCAAGCAACAAAAAAGAGTACCCCTATCGCAGGTTCGAAAGGTGCTCATTACTAGGAAGTCTATTGTTATAGCAGGCATTGGGGCTACTGTGATAATTTGCTCACTTGTTATTGGTTCTTCGATGTACGGACATAACGTGACAAAAAGTCCTACTACTGCTGATGCTAATAAAATCATTGAAAATCTTGAGTATCAAACAGTTCTACCGGTAGGTAAAACAATTAATACGCTTGGCGGGTGGAAGAGAGTGAGCCCCCCAGATAGTGACCCTGTCTATGCATATATCGATGCCATAGACGGTATCGCAGTCAGCGTCAGTCAACAACCACTCCCAAAATCATTTGAGGGTGATGTCGACAGTAAAGTTGCCGAGCTTGCGAAAAAGTTCAATGCAACAACAAAAGTTGACGCCAGCGGAACAACGGTATACATCGGAACATCTGCGAAAGGCCCGCAGTCTATTATTTTTACGAAAAATGGCATCTTAATACTGGTGAAATCTCAAGAAAAGATTACTGACGCTAGTTGGATAAAGTACGCAAAGTCACTTAGTTAGTAACGACTACGGTTTTTTATATTTATCAATTGACTGGGCAACTTTGCCATCAGTTTTGAGGTTTTCATAGAATAGTAGTTGGCTTTTTGCAATAATCATTTGATCCTCTGGACCATGGATTTCGTCACCGAGCTTTATAAGCTGGACGTTGCTTTGGTCTGTCGAAGTCTGCTGAGGGTTTTTAGAATCTGCCCCAGTTGCTGTCTGAGTCTGTAAATAATAGATATCGGTTAGCTTTAAATAGTCGCTATTAAATGACTGTAGTTTACCAAAGTAGACCTGGCCATTTGTAAAGAATACAGCTTGGTATTTGCTACTGTCGATTGCGGTACTGGTAGATTGTGTGTTGTTTGACCATAGAAACCAACCTGTTATGCCTATAATGACAAGGACTAGGCCAATGATGATAGGTAACAAGAAACGTTTCACTGATTTCTCCTTCTTTGGGGAGTGACGTGGCGCAGATGGTCTTTGCGGGACTTCGGGAGTTTCACTAAAAGACTGCAGCCCTTCGGGTTGCCGACGAGTCGGTTCTGGTCTTTCAATAGCACCTCTCTCTGCCGGTCGTGGCACTCGTAACCCTCCGTCCATCATCTCTGTTTCTCCAATTACCTATTCTTACTTGCCTTATCATAGCATAAGGGGCATGGCTTCATCAATCACAATACCCCTATGTTATTCGTGTGTATCATTTATTACCCGGTAAGCTGATTGCTCTATTTCAAGCCGCTAGTGAGAAGTCACTTTTGGTTGGCTGCATTCTCGCAAGTACTGGCTGATCACCAGCAGTAAGCGTCGATGAGACAGCAAGTGTACGGATCAGAAAGTCAGCATATGCAGTTGCCCGCGCTTCTTCAAAGTTTGTTTCTGGAATGACTTCAGCTGCAAGTTGAGCCATCGCGTCGGAGTACATACGACCACGCCATATATCCACAACGAACACCTGTAGCTCAGAACGAATTCCAGCCTGACTGAACTTAATATCGAGAGCTCGCTGATCAAGTGTTGTGCCGTCGATATCATTGAGAACAACGTATGCTTCAAGATGATGGTCTGCCAGTTCTTTAACAACAGCACCACTTTCTTCAATGAGGCCCATGGTTTTACTACCAGCAGCATTTGAAAAATAGTTCTCATCATCTACAACGACGTCATAGGTAGCAAAAACCTTATCAATGAATTCTTTATTTTCTTCGTATGAATCTCCATATAGGACCTGAAGAGTTGCCTCAATTGAAGATCGATGTGTCAAAATATTCTGTGTAATGAGTGGGTACTTATCAATAGCACCGCAGCCGCAGTTATCACCACTTGCATGGCTATCTGTATGAGCTCCAAAACTGATATGTAATTTCTCAAGTTTATCTGCAATATAGGCACGGTCACCATACACTGTTTCTTGGTGCTGTGCTGGACCGTTAATTGCCCTCCACATACTTGATGCGACAACAAGACCGCCACCAAATACCTTTGCACGTCGCCTAGAGGCGTTGAACTCCTCAGTTAGACCTGTCTCTTTATTTATACGAAAGACCCGTGCCGCTTGTCTCCCATCACCGCAGCCATCATCATCTGCATCGGCATCTACTGATACAAAAACACCGTCGGCATTTTTAATAATATCGATTCCCGTTCGCAGCTCATCTGCACTAAGCTCGCCAGACTCGATACGCTTATTGACGCTAATCGAGCCTTCGCCAAAACCAAGACCCTTCTCAGTAATACATGCAACTTCGATAGTTTTATCATACTCAAGAGTTTCGTCTGGCATACTATATACCTCTTTTTCCTTCACTATAATGTCCCTAACTTTTTATATTTTTTTGTGACTTACTTAATTAATTTATACGCCAACATAAAACAAAAGTAAACCCATACAAAACAGACCATTTACTATGAATTTTTCATTTATAGATAGTATATTGAAATATTTAGATATATCTATATAATTGAACGTATGAGTAAACCAACAACTGCCGATATATTAAAAAGTCTTGCCGACGATACTCGTCTCGCACTTGTACGTAAACTTGTTAGTCAAGGAGATGAAGTTGCTGGAAGTGAGCTCATTAGTGGTTGCAGTGAGGTACTAAAACTAGCACAGCCGACATTAAGTCATCACTTTTCAAAGCTCGTTCAAGCTGGCGTCTTACTTGGGCGTAAATCTGGAACTGAAAAATACTATCGACTTAATACCGATCTTCTACGCTCCATCGGCATCGATCCAACAAAACTTTAAAGGAGATCTTCATGAAAAAAACTACATCAAACGATAAACACATACTATTTGGTCTCGACTCCTTTGGTGATATTCCACGAGGTAATGACGGAAAACTAATGACCCACGCTGCTGCTATTCGCCAAGTTGTTGATGAGGCGGTCTTAGCTGACAAACTAGGTATTGATGTTATTGCGCTTGGCGAACATCACCGTGCTGACTTTTCAATCAGTAGCCCGGAAACAGTACTCGCAGGTATCGCTACAAAAACGAAAAATATTAAACTTGCTTCTGGTGTCACAGTACTAAGCTCGGATGATCCTGTAAGAGTCTTTGAGAGATTTGCTACGCTTGATGCGCTTTCCAATGGTCGAGCACAGGTTATTCTTGGACGTGGTTCTTTTACTGAATCCTTTCCACTTTTTGGCTTCAATTTAAAAGATTACGAAGTTTTATTCGAAGAGCGAGTCGAGCTGTTTGCTGAGATTATCAAAGAAGAGCCGGTCACATGGGAAGGTACGACACGTGCAGCACTAAATCGTGCAGATATTTTTCCAAAAACAGAATCTGGCCGCATTCATACATCGATCGGTGTCGGGGGCTCTCCTCAGTCAGTCGTACGAGCTGCTAAATATGGTTTTCCTCTAATGCTTGCCGTTATTGGTGGCTCCCCAGAACGCTTCGTGCCGTATGTTGAGCTTTACCGCCAAGCGGCTAAAGAAATGGGTACTAGTAGTAACGAAGTTGGCATACATTCTCCTGGGTTTATAGCAGATACGGATAAAGAGGCTCGAGATATCGCATGGCCAGCTCACAAAGTTAACTTCGACCGCATCGGGCGAACACGTGGATGGCCACCAGTTGAACGAAAACATTTTGATGATGAGATCGAACATGGTTCGCTATATATTGGATCGCCTGAAACAGTCGCAAAGAAAATAGCAAAGACAATAAAAACACTTGGAGTTACACGATTTGACCTTGTATATGGTGGTGGCCCAATGCCAGCAAGTGCTCGCCTTCATATGATTGAGTTATATGGAACAAAAGTTATTCCACGTGTTCGCGAGCTACTTAGTGAATAAACCTGTTATCGGAATTTTGGGTGCTGGCAAGCTTGGCGTCGTAATTGCCCAGTTAACTGTTAAGGCTGGGTACGCAGTCTATATTGCAGGTTCTGGTGATCCAGAAAAGATCGCTTTGACAGTAAAAGTTATAACTCCCGGTGCTATAGCTGTTTCTGGTATGCAGGCAATCACCAAAGCTGATATCGTCATACTCGCCTTGCCTCTTAGTAAATATAAGAACCTCGATGTATCGGCATTAAAAAATAAATTAGTAATTGATGCTATGAACTACTGGTGGGAAGTTGATGGTGATATGCCAGATCTTCAGTTATCTGACTCATCGAGTGAGATGGTGCAGGACTTTCTGACTAGCTCACGAGTAGTGAAGGCTTTTAGCCACATTGGCTACCATAATCTACTCGATGACGCTCGGCCAAAAGGTACCCGAGATCGAAAAGCAATGGCCATCGCCGGGAATAATATCGCCGATAATACATCAATATCTCAACTAGTAGATGGTATTGGTTTTGATCCTGTTGTTATTGGTGACTTGTCTACTAGTCAGTTACTCGAGCCTGGAAACCCACTCTTTGGCTCTAGTGTCACAAAAGATGAAATTTTAAAATTAAAAAAGAAGAAGACTTAATTAAAGTTCTTATTTAAGCAGCAGTTTCACCCACACTATGAAGGCGTACATCTAGCTTGCTATAATAAGGTTAATGACAGACGTGCGGAAACTTATAATAAAGAACGGGCAGTTTAAAGGTGACTCGGTAGTTTACGTTATGTCTCGTGACCAGAGAGTGCAAGACAACCATGCACTTCTAGCCGCACAGGAGCTTGCGATCACCGAAAAAGTGCCCCTCTATGTATTATTTGTACTCCAACTAAAACACTCACGAAGCCGCGAACACTATGTATTTATGCTAGATGGGCTTAAAGAGGTTGCGGCAGATCTTCAATCACATAATATATCTTTTATTATGCGCAGTGGCAACGCAACGGAAGCCGTTACGAGTATCGTAAAAGGGGTTAATTGTGGAGCATTATTTTTTGATTTTAGCCCTTTAAGATATGCCCGCGCAACAATAAAACAGATTGCAGGCAAGGTGAACTGCCCAGTCACAGTTGTCGATACGCATAATAGTATCCCCTTATGGGTTACTTCGAACAAGCAGGAGTTTGCTGCGCACACTATAAGGAGAAAGGTACACCAACATTTAAGTAAGTTCCTTGTTGCACCCGCACCAATCAAGCAGCATCCTTTTAGTGCAAACCAACTTGATAATATGAGTTTCGATAAAGCACTTGCATTTATAGATACAATACCAGCCTCAGGTATTACTATTAGCCATAAGTCTGGTGAAAAGGCAGCGCGAAAACATTTAGAAAAATTTCTAGAAAAAGACTTAGATCAATATGCTCTTCTTAGAAATGATATCGTCAATGACCATCAAAGTGGACTTAGCCCATACCTTCACTTTGGTCAAATTTCATCGCTACGGGTGGCAATTGAAACAATGGCCCAAGTAAAACAACCCCCATTACTATTTGAGATGAATAAACTTGCACAAGGTAGTGGTGTCACAAGTGCGATTGATGGTATGAACGCGCTCCTTGAAGAGATGATTGTTAGAAAAGAACTATCTGATAATTTCTGTTTTTATAACGAAAACTATGACTCAATCGAAGGTGCGCCTGCATGGGCGATAGACTCTCTTAAAAGTCACCTGGCCGATCCTCGAGAGCATGTATATGAGCTTGGTGACTGGGAGGCATGCAAAACGCATGATGATATATGGAATGCCGCACAAATGGAAATGATGAAAACAGGTAAAATGCACGGTTACCTACGAATGTACTGGGCGAAGAAGATTCTTGAATGGTCAACATCACCTGCCGCAGCAATAAAAACCGCGGTCTACCTTAACGATAAATATTCTATAGATGGTGGTGACCCTAACGGTTATGTGGGAATACTTTGGTCAATCGCTGGTCTCCATGATCGTCCATGGTTCGAGCGAACTGTATTTGGAAAGATCCGTTTTATGAATGCAGCCGGTCTACGACGCAAATATGATGTCGACAAATACATCCATCGGATTAAACTACTCCCATGAAAGTTGGTTCAGAAGTAGGTTGGCTCTGGATAGGATCACTCACGACAGGTGTGATTAAAGAGATACATCCTAACCGCCATGAAATCATCAGTAAGGGTAAACTAATAGTACGAAATGGAACAATGGAAGATCCTGCGTTGGTAATTATGCACAGCAATGGTTCTTTGGTTTTAAAGCTTCAACATGAGGTACAAGAATTAAGAAAATAAGAATACGTCATCATTCTATTTTGTTAATATTATTAAGCTTTAGCAGTATACTAAGATCATGATTAAAACATCAAACCGTTCAACTGCTTCCGCAGTCCCTGCTCCAAATATAAAACTTATTTCCTTGTTTTTACGATTAGGGTTGGCTTTTACATTCGCCTATGCCGCAATCGATGCACTACTAGAGCCAGAAGCTTGGGTCGCTTACATTCCGAGCTTTAGCGCAAACTTCATTAACGCTAAGCTTGCACTCGATATACTATCTGTAGCCCAATTAGTACTGGTTGTGTTTTTACTATTTAAGATACAAATTAAGTTTTGCGCACTGGCAGCTATCGCTTTTCTAGTTGGCCTGACGGTCTTCAATCTCCCTACGTTTTTTATTACTTTCAGGGATATTGGGCTAGCTCTAGCGGCCGTTGCCTTATTCTACACTGAGTAGCCTCTTTAATTGATACTGTTTTCAGGCCTAAAAGTGTTCTGTTTGGGAATTATACCCATTACTTATGTGCGTATAATGCATTCACCGCGTGCGCATGGTATCCACGAGCAGCAGCGTGCTTCATATTACACTTACTAATCGTTTCAATGATAGTCTTTGCTTCACTATAGCGATAAACCTTTTGATCATATCCAGTGATCGTATTGATGAGATCGTTCATTGAGCCAATGTTATCGTATCCATCTATAAAGAATTTACCTGCTGACGGAAAAACAACTACGTTTACGATTGGTGACTTTACTTTACTGCCAAGTACCGCAAGCAATGCTTTAATATGGGCGTTGTTTTGCTCTACTGGATTTGGCTGAATGTTAAATCTACTTTTAAACAAAACTTGCGTAAACAATTTTCTAACTTTTGATGCATATATCCAACCTAAATGGGATTTTGTTTCTATGCAAAAAATACCATAAAGCGAGACAACAATATGATCTATTTGTGACGAACCTATACGGCCATCGTATGGCAATAGAATATCGTTCAGCACAGCATAGTCTCCAGCGGGAAAGCTTTTCGTTAATTGCAGTTCCACGTATCGCTCATCAATATCAGCGAAGTAGGAGATCTTATTTATATTATGTGGTGTGCGAAATAATGATTTCATATATGTTTTTGTTTATTATAGATACTAATAGTTAAAATAACATAAATATTTACATAAGTCAATATATTGCTTAGGCAATTATATACTTGACACACCTAACTTAGTTAGCTATACTAAGGATAGATATGGCAGAAGTTTCATCAATAATACAGTTTTACGAGAAGTTCAGAGATGAACAAGTTTGTCGTGACTACCTCGAACAAGCTCGCTGGGATGGCGAACCGATCTGCCCCCACTGCGGTAGCTATAAAACATACAAGTTCACTAACGGTCGCCTGTTCAAGTGCGGTGACTGCAAGAAACAGTTCACTGTACGCGTAGGAACTATCTTTGAGGATAGCAAAATCTCTCTTCAAAAATGGTTCTTAGCGGTCTATCTTGCCACATCATTGAAAAAGGGCATCAGCTCTGTCCAGTTGAGCAAGTACCTCGGCATCACACAAAAGACGGCATGGTTCATGTTGCAGCGTATTCGTTATGCTATCGAAAGTGGCAGCTACGACAAGCTAGGCGGCGAAGTTGAAATTGACGAGACATACGTTGGCGGCAAGAGCGAAAACCGCGCATACCAACCAGCGAAGCGAAAAGAAGTCGTCTTTGGCATGGTTGAACGTGACGGCAGTACAACTATCAAACATGTCAAAAGTTCTGGCGCTCGTATTCTGTTACCGACAATCAAAGAAAACGTTAAACAAGGTTCGATGATTTATAGCGACCAGTGGCAAGCATACAAAACGCTGCCGTACCGTGGCTATCAGCATGCAGTCGTCAACCATAGTGAACAGCAGTATGTCATTGGGCGTATATACACGCAGAACATCGAAAACGTGTGGTCGCAGCTAAAGCGCAGTGTCTATGGCGTGTACCACCATGTTAGTCCGAAGCATTTGCAGAAGTATTGCAGCGAGACCGAGTATCGCTATAACACACGCAGAATGACTGATGGCGAGCGGTTCGACGATTGGTTTGGCAATATTAATAAAAGACTTGGGTATAAGGAGTTGATCAATGGTTAATAAAAGTTTACCAGCACCACTAGAGGGTGAAAGTAAGATAGATATATTTCAAGGTCAAGAAGTCCGAAAGGTGTACTACAACGGCGAGTGGTGGCTTGTTATTAACGATGTTATCGCAAGACTTACAGATTCTAAAGACCCTGCTGGATATATTCGTGATATGCGTCGTCGCGGTGATGATGAGATTTCCAAACTGCTTGAGCCTGTGGAAAAAGGGGGTGGGCAATTTGCCGCGCCCCTTCGGCTTGAAATTGAAACACTAGGTGGCGCGCAAAGAATGCTATGTATGAATATCGAAGGTATTTTCAGGCTTGTACAATCGATCCCAAGCAAAAAAGCTGAACCCTTCAAGCGCTGGTTAGCGAAAGTTGGCTTTGAGCGGATTCAGGAAATGGAAAATCCTGACCTAGCTGTTAAACGTGCCGTAGTGCTTTACAAAGCAAAGGGCTACTCTGATGAATGGATTGAGAATCGTATCAGTAATAAGGCTAGTAGAATGGCTCTAACTTCGGCATGGAAGGAATATGGCATGGACAAGGCGCATCATATTGCCGTTCTTACTGACGCGGTATCGATTAAGGCATTAGGTATTACAACAAATGACCATAAAGCATTCAAGGGACTTGTTGGCCAGAACTTGCGTGACCATATGACGCCTATTGAAATGACATTGATGACACTCGGTGAACAAGCTACGACGCAAATCGTAAAAGCTAGAAAACCAGTTGGACTGGCGGCGCATCGTGTAGCAGCAACCGAAGGTGGCGGCATCGCTGGTAATGCACGAAAACAAATCGAGGAAGCAAGTGGCACGTCAGTTATTTCACCTATAAACTTCCTTACGGACAGACAGAAGCTAAACAATGCCAAGAAGCTAGCAGAGCGCGTCAAGATTGACGATAGAAAACCGGCGCTCCCAGCCGACAAACCTCTCAAGATTGATATGGATATGGATAAGGCGCTCCAGCAGATTGTCCAAGCACCAAAACCCGAAAAAGACGCGGCGTGATTGCCGTTGCACTCAATATTGTCGGCATCGTGTTGCTGTTTGTCGGCAATATGATTGTCACGCAAGCAGTTACTCGTTATAACGCTGGAGGCAATCCGCGTTTTATTTGGGGCAATAGATTACAGGCAGTTGGGTTTGCATTGTCCTTGGTCGCGATACTATTGGGTGTGTTAAGTATGTAATTGCCATTGCTTATTCTTTTTGATATTTTTGAGTGGTATAATCAGATTATGTCTACCATAAGAAGGGAGTTACGAACATATCGTGATCGTGCTGAGTACCTAAAGTTAGCCGTCACAAAACGACGTCGTTTACTCAAGCTAAGAGCAATAGCGACCATGGGTAGTTCGTGCGTCATCTGCCACTATGACAAACATCCTGGCGTTTTAGATTTTCACCACGTTGATCCAACATCAAAGTTATTTGCTATCAGTGGTGGCGGGTTCTCTCGCTCATGGTCAGCTATAGAGCTTGAAATTAAAAAATGTATTCTTGTTTGCGCTAATTGCCATCGTGAGATTGAACTTGGCTTACATAAAAAAGAAGCTGTCGAGAAGTTATTTCAACAGCTTCATTTTCAAAAATCAACAAACAAACACTTGGCTCCGGCAGCTGGGCTCGAACCAGCGACCTAATCGTTACACGTATCCACTATTTTCATAATGGCGTGGACTATCTCATCACCCACTCTTTCAAGTTAGGGTGCGGGGCGCTTCCCGCCCGATAAATCAGGAGGTACTTCCTCGCGGAATAGTCTCTGAACCTTCAATATAATTACTTATAAAGCTTGGCTGCGGATCAGCATATCTATAAAAGACGTAGCTTTCCCGCAATTCACCCCGTTCTTCACCACCAGATTACGCTGGTGGGCTGCAATTTACAGCGATCCGCTCTACCACTGAGCTATGCCGGATTACGGCCAAGAATTTGGTTGTCGATTTATCAATGTACAAGGGTCATTATACCTGTTCTGCCTCTGGTTGGTCAAGTATGTTCAGAGCACCTTTTAGAACTTCAAGTTGTTGCTGTGATTCAACTGATGTTTCGTCTGCTCGTTTATCGACTTCTGATTTTAGCCACGCTATATGGCTGTCTCGAACCGCGTGTGTTTTTTTCACTTCAGCTGGACCGGCTATAACCATTTCGAGTGAACGTGCAGAGTGAGTAGTTTTGCGTAAGAACCCTCGTGTGATTAAGCCGTCAATATGAGTGGCAACTGTTGAAACAGACTTATACTCAAGTGCGCGCATAACTTCACGGTAGCTTGGGCCATAGCCAGTGCCTTTGATAAAACCATCTATGAAACTAAGTAGTTCTCGTTGCTTTTTTGTTGGTCTTTGTTGTTCCATGAATTTCCTTTCCTGCAATCGCAACAGCCGCTAGACCAAACCAAACAATTGAAACAGTATCGTCAGCCCAAACTGGTAATAACAGTCCAATGAAGGCAAGCCCTATACCGCTTGCAAAGAGGCCAAGCGCCAAATAATCACGTCTTTGTTTCCATAAGCGACCAAGAATGATAATAAATAGTGCGATAAATAAACCTAGCCCGAGCCAACCAGATTCATGCGCGACAAACAGATACTGGTTTTCGATAATGAGGCTATCATCACCAAACAGTGATGCGGAACCAGTACTACCGATACCCGCACCAACTGGTTGTGTGACAACTCGACGCAGTCCATCACTAAGAGATGAGATGTGACCATCATTAGAACTAACACTACTTCCACCATTAGGATTTTTATGAAGAACAACATTTGATATTACTGAGTTATCTTTTGCTGCGACGAAGCCACCGACTAAAGCAAAAATAATAATTAGCGACATGATCCAAATTCGGCGAGAAAACCGTGGTGCAAGTTTTATTACAATAACAAACGATGCCGCACCAATACCAGCAATGAGCGCACTTCTCGAATAGCTGACCCAAAGAGCCACGCTAGCCGCAAAAGCAAGCCAGTAAACAAAATAACGTATCCGAGGAATATCAAGCTTCTTCACTCGACTAAGTGAAAAAGCAGTCGCAACAGTAAGTACCATACCAGCATATGCACCTAACGGATTTGGCCCTCGGAGTGTACTATTGATACGAACGAAGCTAGCATTTTGATCAACCGTCATATACGGAACTATCGTATCATTACCGTACCCAATGTATTTGAGAATGTCTGCTGGTAAAAATAACTGCATCACTGCAAACGTTACGACGACAAACGCTCCGAATGCACTCGTCCATAAGATCAATTTTCGATACCGTGGAGCAATCTTTACAAGAATATATACAAGCGAAAAGAATAATACATAGCGTAAATCAATCGCCAGCCCAGCGCTTGTTTCACTGATACTGTGACGAAATGCAACTGCAAGTATTAAATGTAGCGCCCCATATGCGGCAACTAGCCGTAATAAGATGTCCTGTGATAACTCTATCCACATCTTGCGGTTACTAATAATTATAATAACGATGACAGACGCGACTAAAAGAAGGATTTCTTTCCATGATTTTATAAGTAAAGTGTAGTCAGGAAATAATGTTCCTAGCCCAACGCTTAGTGGTGCATGAACAACAATACCCGCAAAGACCACGATCAATATGAGGCCAAATACTTTCTCTGAAACACTTAGTTTCTTACCTGGATCGTGACTATCTACCATAGCATCTAGTGTAACGTAAAAAATGGTATAATAGCAGCACTAATGCCAACCAAAAACACCAAATTTTACAGTTTAGTTCTTATATTCGCTGATTTTATCGTTCTTTTAATTGCATTTGCGGCAGCATATGTCCTTAGGGTTCAATATGACCCTCGCCCACTCCTCAATCATATTTATGCAACTGACTACCTCACTAGTTTTATATTTATCGTACCTTTTTGGATTATTATCTTTGCTACGCTCGGGCTTTACCAGTCGAATACCTACAATCGACGTTTGGTTGAATGGGGTAAGATTGCGCTTGGTACATTTATAGGTATACTTCTTGTCATTGGATGGGAGTATATAAGTGGCAAAAGTCTTTTCCCGGCACGCCTCGTAACTGTCTACGCTTTTGCTGCCTCGTTCTTACTCATTCTTCTCGAACGTGAGGTGCTCCGCATTACTCGAAGCCTGCTATTCTACTTCAATCGTGGTATCAGTCGTGTCCTTATTGTTGGCGATAGTGGTGCAACAAAAGACATCGCAAGTAATCTCGCTGAGACCCACAAAAGTGGCTATAAGATAATTGCTATCGCGGGACCAAAACGTGTTATTCCTCCTGGCCTTGAGGTAGAACATTTTACGTCTGTCGAAGAGGCATTAAAATGTATTCAATCACTGCGAATCACCACAATCATTCAAACAGACCTTTATGATTCAACCGAGCGTAATCAAC
Source organism: Candidatus Saccharimonadales bacterium (assembly GCA_039928925.1). Taxonomy (NCBI): domain Bacteria; phylum Candidatus Saccharimonadota; class Candidatus Saccharimonadia; order Saccharimonadales (SeqCode); species Saccharimonadales bacterium (SeqCode). The sequence goes on from JBDSSF010000003.1 coordinate 123,726, forward strand.
GTATATTAAGTGCTGCTCAAACAAGTCATATTAGCTATAATTTTATTCCAGGTGAACCTGAGTTTTATGCTGGTAAAAATACAGTCGATGTTTTCCTTGGCTATCCAATGATTACCGTAAGCCAAACTCCGTTAATCGGTTGGGGTGCTATAACTAAGCAGGTCTTTGATGTAATCGTTTCATTCCTATTACTCGTCGTCCTGTCTCCTGTATTTTTGATTATTATCATTATTCAGTTCATATCTAGCCCTGGGCCAATCTTTTATGTCAGTAAGCGACTGAGTCAATTCTCAAAACCTGTAAACCTCATTAAATTCCGCAGTATGGGCGCAAAATATGGCAAGAAAGACGCGAGCCTTGAATTCATTGATATGGGTCGCCAGGATTTAGCTGATGAGTACACAAAAAACCACAAGGTTGAACATGATCCAAGAATCACTAAATTTGGTAGATTCCTACGAAACACATCACTTGATGAACTCCCTCAGCTGGTAAATGTATTAAAGGCAGATCTAAGCCTTGTTGGTCCTCGTCCTATTCTGCCCCAGGAGGCGAAGTTCTCACCAAATCGAACAGCACTTCTCCATAGTGTTAAATCTGGTATTACGGGTTTATGGCAAGTGTCTGGAAGAAGCAACTTATCATTCGATGAGCGTATCGAGCTAGAACTTTTCTATGCACAAAACTGGAGTTTTTGGTTAGATATTAAAATACTCTTTAAAACCATTGGCGTCGTTCTAAATAAAAGAGGTGCGAAGTAGTGGCAAAAGCTCCGAAAATTGCTATCGTTACTGATTGGCTTACCAATATGGGCGGCGCCGAGCCATTACTACTAGAATTACACAATATATATCCAGATGCTCCTATCTATACGTCTGTCTACAACAAAGATGCAATGCCAGCTTTTGATGGCTGTGACGTAAGGACAACCTATCTCCAAAAGCTTTTACCAAAATCACTTCGTTATAAACATGTTCTTTGGCCTGTACTTCGCGCGTTTGCATTTCGCAGGTTAGATCTTAGTGAGTATGACATTATTATAAGCACCGCCAGTGCTGAGGCAAAGTCTGTTAAAAAAAGACCCGATGCGGTTCATATTTGCTACTGCCATACTCCGACACGCTATTACTGGAGTCATTACGAAGAGTTTAAAAATGAGTTTAACTTTGGTCTGCTCACTCCTGTTATTCGACCTTTTATCCCTTCATTCGTAAGATGGATGCGTAAACTTGACCTAGAATCAATTGAGGGTGTGGACTATTTCATTGCAAACTCAACAGTAACTCAGTCGCGTATAAAAAAATACTATGGTCGGCCGAGTACGATCGTGTATCCACCAGTTGAAACCGCTAAATTTACTCCACCTCCAAAAACTGACCGTCAAGGTTTTGTAATGTGGGGACGACACGTACCATATAAGCGATTTGATCTAGCTATTAAAGCATGCAATAAGCTTGGCCTACCCTTGAAGGTCATTAGTTCAGGTCCTGATACAGATCGACTTAAAAAACTTGCAGGCCCTACTATTACGTTTACTGGACGCGTAAGCGACAAAGAGCTAGTCACTATTGCTCAGCACAGTAAGGCGTTTCTATTCCCAAACGAAGAGGACTTTGGTATGTCTGCAGTTGAAAGCCTTGCTGCGGGCACACCCGTGGTAGCCTACGCAAAAGGTGGTGCGCTTGATATAGTTCAAGACGGCGAAACGGGTGTTTTGTTTGACAAGCAAACCGTTGACTCACTCATTGGAGCTATCAAACGACTCGACGACTTTACCTTCCTACCCGCAACGCTACATCGTAAATCAAAACGTTTTGATAAAAGTCTATTTGTCACACAGATAAAAAAGATTGTCGGTGACCGTACTACTCGACGGTAACGCTCTTAGCGAGGTTACGCGGCTGGTCGACGTCGTTACCTCGTGCAACTGCAACGTAGTAAGCGAATAATTGCTGCACGACATTTAATGCCATAGGCGAAAGGAGATCCAGTTTCGTATCTACTCGAATGACTGTTTCAGCATCAATTTCTTTCTTACTGTTTGTGATTGCAATCACATGACCGCCGCGTGCATTAATTTCAGAAAGTCCACTAAGTGACTTATCAAATAGCCAGCCTTCGTTAAGAATAATTACTTCAAAAAAACGATCATCTATTAGCGCAATTGGTCCATGCTTCAGCTCACCCGTCGCATATCCTTCGGCTTGAATATAGCTGATCTCTTTTAATTTAAGCGCGCCTTCAAGTGCGACTGGAAAAGCCGTGTCACGACCTAAGAAGAGCGCATGCTCATGATGAGCGTATTTTTCTGCAACTGCTTTAATTTCTTCCTGATGCTTTTTAATGACAGATTCAATCTCATCTGGGAGTATGGCAAGTTCCTCAACATACGCCGCTGTCTCCTGTAAGCTAGCGCCCTTTGATTGGGCTACTTGAATACCAAACATAATCATAGCTGCGGCCTGTGAAGTAAAGGCTTTTGTACTCGCAACAGATATTTCAGGCCCCGCATGCACATACACACCACCGTCAACTTCACGGGCAATAGTTGAACCAACCGCATTGATAATCCCAAGCGTTCGTGTACCCCTACGCTTGATCTCTCGAAGGCAAGCGAGTGTATCAGCTGTCTCGCCTGATTGTGAAACAATTAAGGCTACTGTTTCTTCAGGGAGGTGAAATGATCTGTAGCGAAATTCAGATGCAGTAGCGACGTCAACCGTAAGACCATCAACTAATTTCTCTAAATAATATGATGCGAGTAGGCCAGCGTAATATGCAGTACCACAGCCAATAATTGTGACGTGTTTAATTGCCCGTAGTTCATCAATTGACATGTTAAGTCCACCGAGTTTAATGCGTTTTTCATCGAGTACAATTCGACCATTTAAAGTAGACCTGAGTGTTTGTGGTTGTTCGCTAATCTCCTTAAGAAGAAAGTGATCATAGCCTTGCTTTTGAATTGCTTGCATATCAACTTCAATAGTTTCAACTTTTGCAGAGATTGGCTGTGCAGCAAGATCACGGAGTTCAACATTATCTTTTGTACAGATTGCCATTTCACCATCATTGAGATAAATTGCCTGTGAAGTATGACCAATGAGTGCCGAGGCATCGCTAGCGATTAACGTCTCGTGTTTGCCAATACCAATAATAAGCGGACTCCCGGATCTTGCGACGATAACTTCATCAGGCTGTCTCACCGAGACAACGGCAATGCCATACGTACCACTTACAAGTTTCAGAGCCTGCGTAACAGCATCAATGAGACTCGTTTGATTATCGTAAAATGAATTGATAAGAGCAGCAAGAACCTCAGTATCAGTCTCACTGACAAAAGTATGTTCTTTTAGTTCTGCTTTTAATTCCTTATAGTTCTCAATAATACCGTTATGAACTAGGTATATATCTCCCGCTTTGTGAGGATGTGCGTTTGCCTCAGAAGGTTCACCGTGAGTTGCCCAACGAGTATGCCCTATACCTACGGAATCATCTTTTTGATTCGCCTGTAGTTGACTATCAAGTTCGGCTACCTTACCCTTCGATCGAAGCAAGGTCGGATGACCTGATACATCTAAGGTTACGACACCCGCTGAATCATAACCTCTATATTCAAGACGTCGTAGACCACTAGTCAGTATGCTCTGCGCATTTCTGGTTCCTATATAACCAACAATACCGCACATATTATTTACTATGCCCTAATGCTTGATTGATGCGAGTTGATGAATCTGCTTTGTGTGTTCCGCCAACACCAAATATTAGTTCAATTCCGTAGTGGTGACATACCTCACTTTCAGGAATTGAATTTTCAGAATCTCTGTCACCACCGTTTGCAAATACTAATGTATCTTTAGGATATTTTTTTGCAATTTTCTGTAGAGTCTTAATGACTGATTGATCATTATCAATGGACACTTCAACTTCGTCGACATACCGAATTGCAGCGATTAATCTCGCCCTGTTTTGCTCACTTAAGATCACTTTGTCTTTTTTCATCACTTGCTGGATGTCATTATTTACAATAACAATAAGTTTATCGCCCATCTTTGCGCCAGCTTCAATCATATCAAGATGTCCACCATGGAGCGGGTTAAAAAAACCACTCTCTATAATAATCTTCATTGTTTCTCCTTAATTCTTAAATTAATCGCTGGACTTTGAAGACTTACCGCAAATGGTATGAATCATACTATCTATTATACGACAATTCAAAGCAGTATTATGGATTAGAGTAACTATATTATTTGTTGTATTATTCACATATATAGTTATGTTACTTTTCCACAATAGACCTTAAATTCATTTTGCTACTATAATAGTTATATGACAAAACTACTTATTACGGGCGGTGCGGGTTTTATCGGATCGAACTTTGTGCATTACACACTTAAAAATAGACCAGAGTATGACATTACCGTTATCGACAAACTTACATATGCTGGTAATCCAGATAGTCTCGCTAGTGTTCTAGATAAGATTGATTTTGTAACTGGAGACATATGCGACCAGGAACTGATCGATAAACTTGTTAGTGATGTGGATATTGTCGTCCATTTTGCTGCAGAATCACATAATGATAATTCCCTTCGTGACCCCTGGCCATTTATTCACAGTAATATAGTAGGTACTGCCACACTTCTTGAGGCTGTACGAAAACATACAAAACGTTTCCATCACATTTCAACCGACGAAGTGTATGGTGACCTTAAACTCGATGACCCGACTAAATTTACAGAAACAACACCTTATAATGCATCAAGTCCCTACTCCTCCAGTAAGGCAAGTTCGGATTTACTGGTCAAGGCTTGGATTCGATCATTTGGTATTCAGGCGACGCTTTCAAACTGCTCAAATAATTATGGCCCCCTGCAACATATTGAAAAGTTTATCCCCCGTCAGATTACTAACATACTCAGTGGTCTTACGCCGAAACTATACGGAACTGGGGAACAAGTCCGTGATTGGATTCATGTTGATGACCATAACTCTGCTGTTCATGCAATACTCGACAAAGGCCGTTCCGGTGAGCTATACCTCATTGGTGCCGACGGTGAACAAGACAATAAATATATTATTGAAACTATCCTGGAGCTTATGGGTAAGAATCGATCCGGGTACGAGCATGTTGCCGATCGTCCTGGTCATGACCAGCGTTATGCGATTGATAGCACAAAGCTTCGTACCGAACTTGGCTGGACACCAGCGTACACTAATTTGCGAGAGGGTCTACAGGCTACGATAGATTGGTACACGCAAAATGAAGATTGGTGGAAAAATGAAAAAGCAAAGATTGAAGCTGCTTATGCCGAAAAAGGCCAATAGTTAATGTCTAATATTGAATTCGGAAAAGAACTTAGCATAACTAAAACTTCTATACCTGGGTTACTTCTCTTCGACCTACCTGTTCACGGTGATGCTCGTGGATGGTTTAAGGAAAACTGGCAGCGAGATAAAATGACCGCACTGGGTCTACCTGACTTTGGACCAGTACAAAATAACATTTCATTCAACGATAAGCGCGGTGTAGCACGTGGTATTCACGCTGAACCATGGGATAAATATGTCTCGATAGCTAATGGAGAGGTGTTTGGATTTTGGGTAGATATTCGTGAAAACAGTAAGACATACGGACAAGTTTTCACTACAAAATTGGATCCAACCAAAGCAATTTATGTGCCTGCTGGTGTTGCCAATGGCTACCAGACACTTGAGGATGACACTGTCTATAGCTACCTTGTGAATGACCACTGGTCTTCCGATGCACAATATGCATTTGTTAGTATGTTTGATAAGTCACTTGGTATACAATGGCCAATACCGCTTAGCGAATGTGTGATATCCGATAAAGATAAACAGCACCCACTACTTGCCGATGTTACACCGCTAAAATCTAAAAAAGTACTCGTAACTGGTTCAAATGGGCAACTTGGACGTGCACTCCGACTTGAATTTCCCAATGCCGAGTTTGTGACACGTGAAGATCTCGATATTACTAATCCTAATATAGTATCTGCCCGCCGTTGGCGTGACTATAATACAATCATCAATGCGGCAGCCTATACTGCTGTTGATTTAGCAGAAACAGACGAGGGTCGTGGTCATGCTTGGCTTGCAAACAGTACAGCGGTTGCTAACCTTGCAAAGATTAGTACTGAATTTGGTATTACGTTCGTCCATATTTCGTCAGACTATGTCTTCGATGGATCTGTAGATATTCACGATGAAGATGAACCATTTACGCCACTTAGTGTGTATGGTCAAACTAAAGCTGCTGGTGATATCGCCGCGCTCACAACACCTCAACACTTTATTATTCGTACGGGCTGGGTAATTGGTGAGGGTAAGAATTTTGTTCTAACAATGAAGTCCCTTGCAGATCGTGATATTAAGCCCTCGGTCGTAAATGATCAAATTGGTCGTTTATCCTTCACTAATGATATAGCAAAGGGCATTAAACACCTTTTGGACACAGGGTCAGCATATGGCACATATAATCTGACTAACGACGGAGATCCAACTAGCTGGGCTGTAGTTGCAAAAGAAGTTTATATACTATCCGGCAAGTCTGCCAGAAATGTTTCTCCAGTAACGACCATGGAATATTATAAAGAAAAAGAATTTATAGCCCCTCGCCCCTCACAGAGTTTACTGAATCTTGCGAAGATAAAATGTACTGGCTTTTTTCCACGAGACTGGAAAGAAGCTCTTAGCGACTACTTAAAGTAGGCTCACTCCTGTTTTATATCAATCCTGCAACCACTCGGACTGTTTATATAAGATGTGGTATATTTGTTGTAGCTATATAATGGGGTATGTTAAATGTTTAAACTAAAAAAATATAACGTAATAAAATATTCTATGATAGTAATCATAGGCATGTTCATAACCCTAGTAATGGTCCAATCTAGCAAAAGTTTCGTTTTAGATGAAATGGATTTTCCTACAGTATCTAACCAAACAAGCCAGACTGGTGTACCGATATACTACCATAGCGAGCAAGAACCAAATCATAGCGGTACCTATCACCCAACTCTTTATATTAATCTTCTCGCTGGATTTATACGAATTTTCGGTTTCAATGAAACGGTCGTTAGGGCATTCGGGCTTATATGTGTTCTCTTGTCTGCTTATCTACTTATCTTAATAATGCGGCTGCTTATCAATAAGGCTTCGCGATTTGAGCCTTTGTTATTAGGTTTATTTCTACTCAATCCGTACACAATTTCAAATGCGACACTCCCAGATATTGACCCGACTATATTACCTTTAGTTATATTGCTATTCATTTATGCATCAATTAGATATGTATTAAATAATCAACTATTTAAAAATAAAACAATCATCGTACTCGGATTGCTTTTTGCACTTGCACTATGGGCAAAACTCACCACACCACTAATATTGCCAGTTTTCTTGCTATATCTTAGTTGGATTTCATCAAATAGTATTCGAACGTCACTACTTTTCACGATTAAAGTCTTTGTCTTAGGTATAACGACATTTGTATTTACTTATCTTATTTACTGTTTGGCCCTTAAACTATCAATATCATATACCTACACTTTTTTATGGGCATCATTTACTAAAGGCACAAGCTCAGAAGGCCCACTAATGGGTGTCCTCCATAATCTTACTAACTTTAATTCTTTTGTGTATTGGATAACAATACCTTTATTCATCGTTTTGGGGGTTGCGACAATAAGCCTATTTGCAAATAAGGCAATCAATGAAAAAGATAAAATAAAAAAATTACTGATTGCAACCGCATTACTTACGACAATATTTTATATTGGTCTTATGTCACCTTTCGGTGGATATTTTAAATATCCTTTCCCACTATTTGGATTGTTATTGCTATCAATTATATTTATGTACGACAAGTATTTATTGAAGTTAAAAGTGAACATATGGTATGTTATTATTTCATTCTTAGCTGGCTTCATAATTGAAAAGACATTGTGGGGTGATTCAATGTTTCTTGATCACTCTCCTGTTTCGGCAAAGTATATGATTTTATTTGTTTTAATTGCACTAACGTTATACTGGCTTGTCATTAGATCCGAAACAAAGAAAGTTGCATCAATGTTTTTGATACTTTTAATTTCCTTTTCGATGGGATTCCAATTAAGTATTAGTAGGATCCAAGCTACTGCACCGTACCCTACTAAGTATCTATACGGGCAACTTGGTATTGATGACGCAGCGGCTTATATACGTGCCAACACAAATCCAGATGAGGTCATTTGGTCCATGAAAGATGTCGGTCAATATTCACAACGAAGGCATCAAGAAAGTTACGCTTATTATTTTGATAAGTCTCTCCAAGATGACTTAATACATATGCTAAAGGAGGGGAAAATTCGCTACTATATAACAACGACGGGGATTGGTGAGGATAGCATTAGTTACTATAAAAATATTGGAGAAATTTTAAATAAATATGCACAAAAAGAAAAGCAATTTAATAATTTTGTAATCTACAAAGCAACTGGAGCAACTAAATAATGCCATCAACTCATGCCAAAAACTATCATAAATCAAGATTTAAATACGACGCAGGACGTTTAAAAGTCTGGCGTGCTATTAACGAGTATCTCAGTGTGTATATAAATCCAAATGATAGTATTCTTGATCTCGGTACTGGTTATGGTGATTTTATTAATGGTATAGAAGCAAAAAAGAAATATGCTCTAGATATTGGACCTGATGTTAAGAAATATATGAATAGTGATGTATTTTTTATTAATAAGCCGAGCTATAGTCTGGAAGCAATTCCAATGAATTCCCTAAACGTTGTCTTTTCAAGCAATCTTTTCGAACACCTTGATAATGAGGAGTTTGATAAAACCATTAAGGCATTGCTTAAGCGATTTAAAAAAAATGGTAAGTTAATTCTCATTGGTCCAAATTTTAAATATGCATATAAGGATTACTTTGACGACTACACGCACAAAACTATTTACACTCATATATCTCTCGTAGATGCATTGAGAGAGTACGGATTTAGACCAATAAAGATTGTTCCTAAATTTTTGCCACTAACAATGAAGTCTCGTATACCTAAAAGCTACCTTCTTACTAAAGCTTATTTAAATGCACCCATCAGTCCTTTGGGCAAACAGATGCTGTTAGTTCTTGAGGTGAATAAAAATGGTAAAAAGTAAGAAAGTAAAGATATCAGTTGTATTACCAACTTACAGTGAGAAAGATTCCATTCGTAAGGTTATCGAGGAATTTCAAGCTACAGGTGTGATAGATGAAATTATTGTAGTCAATAATAATGCCGTAAAAGGCACATCTAAAGAAGTATCTAAAACAACGGCAATTGAAGTATTTGAGAAAATACCTGGTTACGGATCTGCTATTCAGAGGGGACTTAAAGAAGCAACTGGTGATTTAATCTTTATCTGTGAACCAGATGATACATTTGTAGCGAATGATGTTCACAAATTTTTATCATACATCGATAATGTAGATGTTGTTTATGGATCAAGAACCATAAAAAATTTTATTGGAAGTGGTGCTAATATGGGACCATTTCTAAAAAATGGTAATTGGTTTGTGGCAAAAATGATGCAAACTCTTTACAGAACAAGCAGCCTATCTGACGTAGGTTGCACTTTTCGTTTACTTAAACGTTCAGCACTTGAGACCATGCAGGATGACTTCCGAGTTAAAACCGGGTTTTTCGGACCAGAAATGATGTTATTAACGAAACATTACAATATACCCTTTGTTCAAATCCCCATAAGATATAAGGCGCGAGTAGGTGAATCGAATTACACTGGTAGTTTTATAAAAGCATTCAAATTAGGTGTTGCTATGATCTGGTTTATTCTTACATTTCCATTCTTAGAATATGGCAAAAAATGACCACTTTTAATGGTAAAATGAAGTAATGCTTATTCCACTTGTGTTTTTTATTAGTATTTTACTTGGCGCGCTCGGTGCAGTAATAATGAAGCTTGGCGTGACACACTTAGGTCCCATGGAAATCAACTCTGTTGGAAATGTTATAAAATTTGCAATTAGTATACTGTCAGATTTTACAATTTTAGCTGGTATAGGATTATACTTTTTATCCGCAATAGCTTGGACGTTTTTACTTACTAGACTTGATGTGAGTTACGTGCAGCCAATATTATCATTGACGTACCTAGCAACACCTATTCTTGCATTTTTTATAATCGGAGAACACATACCGTTGGTACGATGGCTTGGTATTGCTGTAGTGATTCTTGGTGTGTACATAATTGCAAGAACAGCCTGACACAAAAACTCACTGCCGTCACGTGCGTGGTATAATATCCATTAGTTTATATTTCATAGAAAAATATACTTTTAGGGAGTTTATTGTCAAATGAAGGGAATTATTTTAGCTGGTGGATCAGGGTCACGTTTATGGCCCATAACCAAAGGTATTAGCAAGCAGCTAATGCCAATATATGATAAGCCGATGATTTATTACCCCTTAACGACGCTTATGTCGGCAGGGATTAAAGATATACTAATTATAACGACACCCGCTGACCAGTCTCAATTCCAACGCTTACTCGGTAATGGCTCGGATTGGGGTATTTCACTCACCTATGCCACACAAGCTTCGCCTGATGGTCTTGCACAGGCATTTATTATCGGCGAACAGTTTATTGGTAATGATAAAGTAGCGCTCGTACTCGGTGATAATATTTTTCATGGTCATAAACTAAGTGAATCATTAAAGAGCTGTATCAATCCTAGCGGTGGTATTGTATTTGCGTATGAAGTTTCTGACCCTGAGCGCTATGGAGTTGTTGAGTTCAACGAACATGGACTTGCAATTAGTATTGAAGAAAAACCTGCCTCACCAAAATCTAGCTTTGCTGTTGTTGGACTATACTTCTACGATAACGAGGTCGTTGAAATTGCAAAAAATGTTAAACCTAGTTCTCGAGGTGAGCTAGAAATTACCTCGATTAACGAGGAGTATCTTAGACGCGGCAAACTTGCAGTTACAACACTCGATCAGGGAGACGTATGGCTAGATACCGGTACAATTGAGTCTATGAGCCAAGCAACGGACTATGTGCGTGTTATTCAAAACCGTACAGGTCTAACTGTCGGTAGCCCAGAGATAATCGCACGTCGTGAAGGTTTTATAACAGATAGTCAGTTAAGAGACCTTGCTGAACCACTCAAAAAATCCGGATATGGAAATTACTTGATTTAAAGTATTTTTAGTCATGACTTCAAAATAATGCTCACCAGAACATAGTTATGCTTAGGTGTATAATATACATAATGCAGTTAGATAAAAATTACATACCTATTATTTCGATAAAACTTAAGGGATTCCTTGCAATCATATTTGTATATGCTATTGCCTGTTTAAATATATCCCCAGCGTATGCTGATTCACCGGGAAATCTTTATCCACCATTTGATATTGGCTCTAGCTGGAATATCTGCCAAGGCTTTGAAAATGCATCCGGAACACATAACGGTTCAAGCCACCTAGCACTCGATTTAACAAACTCTGGATGTGATAATGCTGCTACAGGAAGAGTCGTAAGAGCACCGTTCACTGGCTCTGTATCATGGTATGTTGCAAGTTCGGGTAGTTTATGTGTAACTGCGTTAGACGGTCGTAGTGTGATGATGACCCATATAGATAGTAATCTCACGCCAGGTACTCTAGTAGATAATTATCAAGCTGTTGGTAATATTGCAGGACCTGGTCAACGTCAGAATAATGGCGTAGCACACATTCATCTTCAGGCATGGTCATCGCCTATGTGCAGTAATAACAATAACCAGATACCATTTGACGCTGCACATAATACTCGGATTTGCGGTGCACCAGATTTTGCAGCTAACGGCCCAAACACATTTAATAACGGAATTTGGGGATCAACCCGTTTTATAGCCGACGCATGTAGTACTTCAATCCCACCTGCTAGCCCTTCGGTTTATCGATTCTATAGTCCTATAACACAGCACCACCTATATACAGCTGATGTCAATGAAGTTAATATTTTAAGAACTGATCCTGGTTGGAATTATGAAAACACGGCATATATAGTAAAGTCTACAAGCGGATGTGCTGCAAATGAATCGGTGTATAGATTCTATAGTGAAAGGTTAAAAGTACACCTCTACACGATGGATGAGAACGAACGCTCAGTCCTGTCAACATACCCACCTGACGCATGGAAATATGAAGGTGTTAGTTTCTGCACAGCAAGATCTAGTGAACCATCTACTCGCCCCGTGTACCGTTTCTACAGCGAAGGACTCAAGTCACACCTATTCACTGCCGATGAAAACGAGAAGAATGAATTAATGAAACATTTGGATGTATGGCGATACGAAGGAGTTGCCTACTACGTTTACTGACCATTCCAATTTTGAGCGATCATACCAATACCAGCTACAAGATATGAATCCCAGTCACCGTTTGCAGGTAGACCGGAGACCGTGCCGGTTAAACTAAAGTTTGCTCCATTTTGTGTTGTACTGTTTGTCCTTGTGGCTCGAAGCCCATAGAAGTTAAAGTCTGTCGTATTCCAAGTACCTGAGAGTCCACAATACTGAGGACATTGATCTCCAGCTGATATTTGAACATTCTCAACTTTACTGTTCAATGTATCGCCGTTTTTACGAGCGTTTCCTTCCGCACTAAAGAATAGTCTTGGATCTAAGTGTGTGTGAATGCTTGCAATCGGAGTTCCACTTACATAGTACACAGCAACATCCTCACTTTTCCACCACTTAAGCGTAACGTCTGTTGGGTTATTACTTGCAGGAGAAAGATACTGGTACGTGAATTGACCATTTTGAACCCTTTCCCATACATAATACGGTGCTCCGCGAGACTCTGGTGCTCCAGTGTCGCTTTGAATCCCTAACGAAAGAGCATTATTATTGGCGTCATGTACATTTACATAGGATGAGTAACCGGTTCCACTACCATTTTCCGTGAGACGAGCATCGTAAGTTACATAAGGTGTTCCTTGCGGTACATATATAGGGTCTGCAACTACCGATCCTTGCGAGAAGTTAATACCTTCAAATGTCGTGTCTGCTATATCTCCAGTGTTTCTCGCGGCACCGAGTAAGGATATCGAGGGATTAGATGCTGCCACAGGATATGGACCTAGAGTCACATTATGATCAACACTAACACTGATACCTTGTGGTCCCCATTCAACGGTGAATAAATGAGATGTGCCAGTAATCGCATTTGCTGGCCAATAGCCACCTACTGGCTTACCGTTCGCCGAGCCTTCAATCATTAAAGTAGGGCTATTAGGTGAAACACCTGGATCTTTGATGAGACCAAAAGCAATAAAATTGTTTGGATCATTCCATAGCTGAACCAGTCCTTTGTAGCCCGAGCCTGATCCATACGTGCAGGCAGACGGGCAATAAGAACCTTTGAGTACGACGTCCAGTTTTCCTGATGAGCTACCTCTGTAATTTGTTGTTGAACCTGACTGATAATTAACAGCACCAGTGCCCCATGCGCCACTTGTTGCTCTTCGACCCCATGAGTGTGCAGTGTCATTAAATTGGCCTTTTGTCGCATAGAGACCAGGATCCCAGCTATAGGGAGAAATTGCAGTTGTGACGGCATTGACTGGAGCAGAGTAAATAACAATCCCAATTACTGCAACAAATAGGCTTGTAATAATCTTTGTAGTTCGCATAAGTATAACTATACACTTTTTTATAGAAAGTTGCATACTTGTTATGTTTACGTTAAAATATGTATATACAAAAAGGAATAATCCATGCAAATAAAAAAAAGTAAATCAAACAAAAAAGCTTATATCATTATAGTTATTATATTGTTATTGTTAGGTGCAAGCTTATTTACTTATTTTTACATAAAACAACAATCAGCTAACTCACGCAAAACTCAGTATGGGTCGGAGTCTACAAACCCAACAACAAACGTCCCGACACCGTCCACCGTTCCAACAACAGGTCCTTCAATAGGTAGCTCTAAGGATGGGTCATCTTCGCCTAGTAATAACGTCGTAATTGATCCGTCTAAAACACCGTCAACACCAGTAGGTACGTTTGTGAGTAACCATAAACCTAACCTTAATGGCTCACCTGCACCAAACACTATGAATTCTGTTTGTTCGACAACCCCAGGTGCTAGTTGTGTTATTGAATTTACAAAGGACAATCAAACATTACTACTCATAGCTAAGACTGCAGATGCAAGTGGTAACGTAACCTGGGATTGGAAATTACAAGATATTGGCCTTACTGCTGGCACATGGACTGTTACGGCCATAGCAAAGAACGGCTCACTAAGTGCTCAGTCGACTGATCCCACTAAGCTTGAGGTGATGCAGTGAAAAAAAAATTCCTGAAAGTTAGTGTATGCGTTTTAGTCCTAGTGTCAATATTCACTCCTTTGATGTTACTGAATAAGACAGTAGCGGCTAGTCAAAGTGATATTATCAGCGACGGTGTGTTTGGTAATGAAGATGCGATGAGCGAGGATCAAATCAATAATTTCATTAACGCTTTTTCAGGAAGTTGCCTCAGACCCTCAAACTATCCTGCTGGACTTAGCCCGGCTACATGGAATGAACCTATAAGCTATACGGTCTACGGAGGTGATGTATCAGCTGCTAGAATTATCTGGAAATCTGCTAAGTTGTACCACATAAATCCTCAAGTTATTCTTGCTACCCTCGAAAAAGAACAGGGTATAGTTAGTGGAAATGCTCGCTATGGATGTTCTAGGACAGTATATAACTCAGCTATGGGCTACAATTGTCCTGACAGTAGTGAAAATGCTTTGAAATCATACCCTAATATTGGTATTGGTGATGATCAGAAAACATGCGTTCAAAGAGAGCAGAACGCAACATTTTCGCGTCAAGTAAATCATGCTGCATGGCAGCTAAGTTTTGATGCGCATCGTGCATATGGTGATATATCTTGGCTAGACGATGGCGCAGTAACGTATGGCGGGTTCATGACTCAAGGTAATCGAGCACGGGTTCAGAATGGTAGTATACAATATTATGATGGGATAGCAAATATTGATGGGACTTCAATCCAAGTAGCAAATGGGCCTACGGCTGCTCTCTACAACTACACTCCCCACTTTAATAGTTTTGAAACAATATTCACTCGTTGGTTTGGTACGACTCATACAACAAACATACCGGGTTGTGATGCTGCGACAAACACCTCACTCTCATGTGTATGGAAGGCGCGTAAGCCTGATGGTTCAGAGGTGATCACAACTTCTTTCGGAGATATAAATTACTACGTCAATAACCTAGGATACGGATATGTTGGAATGATATTTCTAAGTCGAAATCAAATTTCGCCCTCCAGTGGTAATATTCCAGTTTATGCAATGACCAAATCCAGCGGTGCTACGTTCCTGACAACTAATCTTACAGAATATAATGCACTTTCAGGCTCATTTACTCCAAATGGAATATTATTTTATGCAGATCCTGCAAATTCTAATAGCGGCTATTCTGTGTACCGGTTATACAATTCTCAGAATCAACAGCATGTATGGACGACTAGGCCATATGATTACCCTTCTAGCTACGTGAGTGAGGGTGTTGTTTTCAGTGCACTCAGTCCTGTTATACAAGAGGTTGCACCAGCACAAGGTCAAAACCTCGTATATCGTTTTAGAAACCTCCCTAATAACGTCCACTTTTGGACGACTGACGTCAACGAGCGCGACTCAATGATACGTGCCGGATATACGTATGACGGTGTTGGGTGGAAGAGTGTTCAAGGCCAAACGGGTACCGTAGTCTATAGAATGTATTCTGATGGTCTTAAGCAACACCTTTATACAACTAGTTGGCCGGAAGTACATGATCTTGCGACTAATCATAATTGGCAGTATGAGGGTGTTGCGATGTATGCTGCTAGTAACGGTACTCCGGTTTTTCGTCTATACCGTCCACAGACAGGTGAGCATTTTTATACGACTGATTCAAATGAGCGTCAATTCCTCATTTCGCAAGGCGTATTTTTAGATGAGGGCATCGCATGGTACCAACCCTAATCTGATTATTCTTGATTAGTAAGTCTAACTTTTTCATCTATTAGAGATTGTTGAAGTGGTATATCGTAAAACGCATCAACTTTTGAAAGATTTTGATTAATGTTTGGGTCATGTTTAACGTATTTTTTCCACTGTTTAATAAACTTAGCAATGGCAGCATCCATCTCTTTAGTATCACGTTTTGCAAGTTCATCTGGTGCGCCAACTGAAATCGATTCATGGTGTAGCAGTCGTACGTGTGGTGTATATAAATTTTGATATCCTTTTTCATATATCCTTAAGCAAAGATCAACATCGTTATATGTTATACGATAGCTCTCATCAAAGCCACCAATTTCATCAAACAAACTTTTCCTTATCATCAAGCAAGCGGCCGTCACTACAGTCATATTGTGTTTCGTGTTGATGTAGAGGTGCTGCGTTTGGCTCATTTGCTGTTGAAGTGTCATCATTTGGAATGAGTTTGCAGCTACACCGCCAAGTCCAACCCCAACACCTGCATGCTGTATGTGATAGCCGTCAGGATAGAACAATAGACAGCCGACTGCTCCAATTTCTTTTCGCTGCGCATCACCACCTAGAAGCTGTAGCCAGTCTCGAGTAAGAACCTCTGTATCGTTATTTAGCATTAAGATAAGCTTACCCTTCGCCTGCCTTGCACCCTCATTACAACTACGTGCGTAACTAAACGGCTTCTCAAACCAATTTATAACTTTGAAATTATCGTGTTGAATTTTTACATCATCATAATACTTCCACACTCGCTTGTCTGTGCTGCCCGTATCAACAAGTAGTATTTCGAAATTATCATAAGTTGTCTGATTATAGATAGATTCAATACATCGCTTCACTACCTTGTATTGGTTAAAGCTAGGTATAACAATTGATATTAATGGGTTATTTCTTAGAGGATATGTCACGTTCCAGTATCCTGAGTGTTGCTTGTCCTGCTCCACGATCGCATCATCATACCCGCGGCTTCGTAGGTCATCAAGTAGGGCACCTCTCTGTGCATCAAGTACATATGGCTTCGAGTCTGTACTTTTCGCAGTTGATGCATCGTGAATACGCCAACTGTAACAAACTTTTTGTATATGATGGATCTTAGTTGTTTTTTGGCAAATACGGAGGTAAAGATCCCAGTCCTGGGCACCGTTGTACTCAGGACGCTCACCACCTATTTCATCATAAAGCGACTTACGTACAACAGTAAAATGCGTAAAGTAATTAACGCTATGCATAAAATCAGGATTGAAATCTGGCTTAAAAACATACCCTAGATGATGATGAGAATCTTCAGTAATTTTATCTTCATCTGTGTATATGAAATCGATATTTTTATCAATATTTAATGATTTAACTGTCTCAAATAGTGCATTTGGCCACAGAATATCATCATGGTCAAATATTCCAACGAATTCACCGCTTGCAAGCTCAACTGCTTTGTTAGTAGCTCCTGCAATACCGAGGTTTTTTTTCAGAAATGAGTATTTTATACGTTCATCGGTAGTAGCATAAGTCTCAATGTACTTTCGAACTTCTTTATTTGGTGAATTATCATCGACAATAATTAATTCCCAATTTTCATAAATTTGACCAATAACTGAATCAAGGCATTCTATCAGAAATCTCTTGTCAGTATTATAGGTTGGAACGATGATCGAAATCAGAGGCTTATAGGTAAATCCTGTAATTTCTTTCCGACTCTTTGCTATTTCTACAAAATCTGGAAAGTTTTCCTCAATCCAACGTTCATAGTTATCTTTAACCCTCACACGAAGGTGCGGGGCAATTGCTCGTTTTAATGCATTCTTCAATCTAGGCTGCTTACTAAGCATTTTCTTTCCTAAAACTATTGAATGATGTGCTGTAGACTTCATGATTTTTTTCATCTTACTCTATTGTATGTAACTTCGATACTTTATCCAAACCCAACTATCAGATATACTATGATTAAATGGCAGCATATACTTATCTAGTTGACTCTACATATCCTTCACCTGAAATAATCCAGCGTTTGAATGGTGTTGTCTCAAGTGCAAAAAAAAATGGCGATGAGCGTGAAATACTTTTTTACGGTGATAATCTCCCCGTAGTTAATGAACATCGTTATATTCGACATATTACGGGCTCAAATCAAATCAAATCACTTCAAACTGCCGTTATTACGTCAAGCGGTGAATGGATCATATTCACCACCCTAGAAGCAATACTCACAGAATATAATAAAATCGAGGATGATATCAGCCGATATAATGATAAGCTCTTTTTACTGCCAGCAAGCCTTAATTTCTTAGAGAAAAAAATAGGGTTAAGACATCTAAAAATGACACCCTACGTTGCTTGTAGAAAAACGTTTATTATCAATTTTATAGATAAGATTGATTCGATAAAACATCTCGTTAGGCTTACTGATCATGAACTAAAGCTATCCATAATACCCGACTCGCAAGCATCAACACTGAATCCCGTAGTTGATTCTTACACTTTTATGAGGCCATACGTAGCTATATTTAAACGCGGGATTTATCATATCAAATATCGGGTTGGAGACTATCGTAGAAGAAAACGTGCATATCGTCTCAGCCGTAATGTACTTAGAGTAAAATACTCCAACGACATTCCAGTATTTATCATTTGTAGGGATCGTGTGACGCCGCTCAAAAAACTAGTAAAGTGGCTTGAGGATGAAAACTTGAAGAACATATTTTTTATAGATAATGCCTCAACCTATCCTCCGTTATTAGAATACTTTCGTAATTCGCCATATCAAACGATTCGACTTAATGTAAATGCTGGCCATACCGCTCCATGGCAAGAAGGTATAGTACAGTTATATGCGGCCGATAAACCATTTATAGTTACAGACCCAGATGTGATTCCTTCACAAGAAGCACATGGTGCGGTGAAATTATTTGCACGTCTACTAAATGATCACCTTGAAAGAATTAAGGTAGGTTTTGGTCTTCGTATTGATAATTTACCAGATAGCTACGACCTTAAACAACACGTCATATCATGGGAGAAGCAGTTTTGGGTATCTGAGGTTGAAACTGATGTGTATGATGCAGAAACCGACACTACGTTTGCACTTTATCGTCCTGGGACGCCATACGTTATAGGTCCAGCACTTCGAACTGGAGGAGTTTTTGTGGCAGAGCATGAGCCATGGTATATTGATAGCAAAAATGTTAACGATGAAGTTAAGTACTATCGTGAACATGCCGATAAAATAATCGGATCATGGGGTATTGATGGTAGCGATATCAGTGATACATATGCAGTAAACTCAAGTCATCTGAAACTATAGGTCTAATATTTCAGTCACACGTTTTTTATAGTTTGCCGGTGAATGTCTACTGAGAACTTTCTTGTTTGACTTATTGATCATTATTTTATCGGAGAATTGATTCGTAGTATAGGCACTAAGTATCGCTTTTGAATACGCGTTCGCATCGAACTTATCCCTAACAAGAAGTCCATTCACACCATCAATACATTCTGGTATACCGCCGACGTCAGCGGCGACTAGATATATGTTACTCGCGCACGCTTCTAGTACTACAAATGGAAGCCCTTCGTTTTTACTCGTTATAAGGTACATGTCATATATATCTACGTCTATCGATGAAAAACCATCGTAAGAACCAGCATAATTAATATTTGGGTGAGATTTTATTAAACGCTTAAAGCGGTCGTAGTCGCTGTAATTCTTATCCATAACTCCATACACATCAATTGATATGCCATGCGGTTCCAGTACGGCTGCGATTTCTGGTAGTAGATAAGCAAGTTTGTCATCACATAATCGGCTTGCCCATAGTACCTTACTCGTTTTTTTATATTCAGTTTTTTGTCTTATCTTTGTTTCATATGGAGAATAAAGGACTTTCGTCTTGTCCAGATCAAAGCCGTCTACTAAATGAAGTTGATGTCTGTAAGCATCTGAGTCTGTTATGAATAGATCAACGCCGTCATAAGCTTCTACGATACCGTTTGAGATAACATTATACAGATAGCCATCCGATGTCATATTAAAAGCAAAAGTATGGAGATATATTGAACATCCAGAATCATGTATTACACGGCTATACCTTGTTGCCAGCCTGTAACCTGTCTCGGCATTAATAATATTTAGGCGAACAACTCCCCAATGTTGAATAATTCTCAGGATAAATAATTGTAGCTTATTATCGTCGGCATCTGTCAAAAAGTTTTTTGCTTCAATACATATGACATTATCCATTTCACTTAAACGACCCAGCCATGGCGATTCCGCATTTATCGTCGTCACAACAAGCACCTTCTCGCCTTTAGAATTCTTACTTAGTTCTTTGACTAAGTTGATTGCAGCAAGATCAGCACCACCCTTAGTTAGGTGTGGCACAAGAACAATATCACTAATCGACGAATCGATGTTCTCGAGGCAGAATCGTAAATACATATCACTTACTGCAGATTCGATTGGGTAGGATACAACAGGGAGATTACGTAACATATCCTCAGAACTGCGCACCATAGGTTCAAATTTATTAATCTTCCCCCATAGTTCCATAGTCTCTTCATTAAAGCCTATCGATGTGAATCTTTCGGGTATGCGAGTAGTCTCCTTTGTAATCACCGACTGAGAAATGGATCGACCGTAACGTTGCTTTAATACACTCATTATATTTTTATGCAATGAGTATTGCACAACAGTATAGTGATTAAGGAGTTCGTAATTTTCAATCTTTTTCTGTAGCCTCTTAGCGACATACTTTACAGAAATCTTATTTTTTTTCAAAACAACCTTGTCGCTCAAATGGCCATCGCTATTCTGATTCTGTAGCTTAATAAAATTCTTTGGATAGAATAAATTACTCGGTCTTATAACAGAATCTGATCCTAAATGTGCATTTAGTAAACTTCCATGCTTCTTCCTTCGATAGAAAAAGATTGTATTGGGTACATTATAGAATTTATAGCCCTGCGCTATTGCCTGACAACTAAAATGCCAATCTTCTGTACCGTAGCCATCTCCAGTTGGCTCAAACTGAATTTTATTAAGAACTTTATGATGTATGAAGCTTTGCCCTATATAGTAGTTTATTTCAAACATATTTTTAGGTATCTGTTTGAAAGTTTCGTTATCAAGCTTTTCAACGAGGTAATTATCATTTTCAAATACAAGTAAGTATCGTGGTGAGTATATGCCTGGCTCACTATGTGTTTCAGCAATCGTGAAGGCTTCATATAGATAGTTTTCAGTGAAAAAATCGTCACCATCAAAGAAAGATATGTAGGTCGAGTCAGATTTACTTGTTAAAAAATTCCTACATTTGCTTATATCGGCAAAGCTATTCATATAAACACTAAGTTTAATATCATTATTTTCAACTATAAATGAATTTAATGATTTTATAGTAGTCTCATTAGCATTATCAAGCGAAATCATACATTCCACTCTTACATTATTATCCCTAGCATACCTGATACCCTCTGCAATCGATGAGAGGGTCTTAAATAGAAGAATACCCTCTCTATGTGCTGTTACGCAAACTGCGACGTCGTAAGTCTTCACTAGCTTACCGCCGGCGTATAAGTTTCAACTATCGCCTGTAACCTTTTCTTAATCTGTTCGGAATCAAGAGTATTGGTTTTTGCAAATATTATCAGGTCGTTAAGATCTTCATTAAATTTTACTTTATCAAAATTCATATAATTTGTCGTTCTAAAAATCTTCTTAAATGTTGTGGCTTTCGTTTCTTCCTCCTTCACAAGAACTTCTTCATAGAGCTTCTCGCCAGGTCTGAGCCCAGTGATGTTTATTTTTATTTCCTCATCAGGTATATAGCCACGCATTGCGATAAGTGCACGCGCTAAGTCATAGATTTTAATTGATTCACCCATATCAAGTACGAACAAATCATCATTTTCACCCATTACCCATGTTTGTAGAATCAGATGAACTGCTTCAGGAATAGTCATGAAGTAACGTGTGATTTCTCTATGTGTGACCGTAACTGGACCACCTTTTTCAATTTGCTTCTCAAAAAAAGGTATAGCACTACCGTTACTATTAATTACATTCCCAAAACGCACCGCACAGAAAGTAGTTTTATTTTGGGAATTCGCTAATATATGAATGATTTTCTCGGCCGTCCGTTTCGTTGCACCCATAATATTTGTCGGGTTCACTGCTTTGTCTGTGGAAATAAGTATGAATTTACTTACTCCATATTTGACTGCAGCTTCAGCTACGGTCTTTGTACCAAGTATATTATTTTTCACCGCCTCAGTAGCGTTATATTCCATAAGTGGTACATGTTTATAAGCAGCAGCATGAAAAATTGTCGTCGGTCTGTACATAGACATTACTTCTTCGACTCGACGCTCATCTTTTACATCACCGATAATGAATTCGTAATCTCCATTTGGATTTGTTTCCAGAAGCTGATTTCTAAGATCAAAAATACCGTTTTCCCACCAATCATAAAATACAACTTTCCTAGCTCCATGTGCTGCCACTTGACGACTAAGCTCTGAGCCGATAGAACCAGCTGCACCTGTAATAAGTATAGTTTGTGGAAGCGAGAAGTTAGAAATATCCTCCTGGTCTGTTTTAAGTATCTCACCACCAAGCATATCTTCTGGTTTTACTCGACGAACATACTGCAAATAACTCTCATTAAAGTCTTGTAGCAAAACTTCAGATAGACGGGGAAGGATCTTATAGACGATTTTTAGATCAATCGTCTGCTCGATAATATCTCGAATTACCTTTCCGCGCTCAGAAGGTAGGGCGATCAAAATCTCTTCTATTAATTCTGTACGCACGATATTACGAATGTCAGAAATACCACCAAGTACTTCTATACCATTTACGGACTTGCCTACGTTATCATCAATGAAGCCGATAATCTCATAACCTGACTGTGGCTCGGAAAGAATTTCACTGGAGATTAGTTCTCCCGCCTTACCTGCTCCGATAATCAGTATTTTAATTGTGTCGTGTGATCTCATTACCGACATATCTCCTTTATTGTTTCACTGAGTGAATATTTTGGTGACCACCCCGTGTCTTTATGTAAAGTCTCAATGTCTGCCTTAGAAGCATAAATAGGTTCGGGCTCACTCATCGTTTCTCTTATAGACGGTTGTGGTGAAACCTTACATGTATCAATCAACTGATCGACAACTTGCCTATTACTTGTGGGTCTTCCTGAACCTATATTATACACTTTTCCAGTTGTTTTTACTTCTGCGAGTAGGGTAATGGCATGTGCGACATCACGGATATCAATGTAGTCACGACATGAATCAAGCCTACCAATTTCAATTTCATCACGTTCATGTAGCGCCAATTGCTCAAGTTGTGACATTATTCGAGTAATTAAGAATTTCTCACCCATACCTCTGCCAATCGGATTGAATAATCGCACAACAACACAATCTAAATTGTGCACCTTAGCATACTCGAGAGCCTGTTTCGTCTCCTCTATTTTACTCTTACCATAATCCGACGTAGCGCTCAGTGAATGTGATTCAGACACAGCTTCATCATAGCTTGCTACAGTACCATATTCCGCAGCAGACCCCGTGATAATGATCCGCCTTATATCTAAACCTTTGTTCGAGGCGGCCTTGATTATATTGGTGCTAAAAATAATATTCTGATATGCTTTAGGTGAGTTTTCAATAATACCTGCGCAGCTTATAACTACTTCAGGTTGATAACGTAAAATGCATAGTAAAACTTGTTTTTCATCAATAAGATCAACTCTTCCGTCCATATTACTGTCAATAGCCTCATGACCACTATCTTTAAGACTCTCGGTAACATACCTACCTACAAAACCACTTGATCCGAATACAAGTACTCTCATCGTTTACATACCTCTATATAGTTCGAGGTAGTTCTTTTTTAAAATTTTATTGGAAAAGTTTTTCTCAACCCTATTCCTTGCAAATCTCTTCTGTTTTTGTAGCAGCTTTGGACTTGTTATCACGATTTTTAGTTTATCTAGAATTTCATCAACATTACCCGGTTTTACTATATAACCACTCTCACCGTCTACTACAACTTCTGAAACAGCACCAACATCGGATGCAATGACAGAAAGCTTCATAGACATAGCTTCAAGGATCGAGAGTGGAAATCCTTCGATTGATGACGGTAGCACGAAAACGTCACCCGCACTTAGGTAGTGGGCAACTTTGCTTTGGTAACCAAGCAGGGTAATGTTTGATGATTCTATAGATTTAATTTGATTTATTATTTGCTGTTTCATAATACCATCACCAATAATAAAAAATTTAACGTGTGGATAAAGCTTTAATTCATTAATCTTTTCAGCAACACTTACAAATACATCCGGGTTTTTCTCACCTGATAATCTGCCTACGAAAAATACTGCAACATCTCCGTCAGCAATACCTAGTTCATCCCTTATAAATTCTCGATTAAAATTAACTGGGTTAAATTCTTTATCCGAGTCGATTCCATTTGATATAACCTCAACTACCGTCGCTTGAGTTGTTTTAGATTTTATTGATTCTGAAACAGTTTGATTATCTGTAGTATATTTATCGATATAGTGTCTGTATTTTAATGCACCTTCCATGTACGCCGGCACTCGATCATTAAATAAAGTCAATATAATCTTAAGGTTTGGATGGCGTTTTTTTAACTCTGGCAACATTTCAAACATAAAACCATTGTGAACAATATGAAGTATGTCTATTTGAGCAATGTCTATATATCCTGAAATGAACTCTATATATTGACTCGGATCATCGACTATCTTCGTTAGGTGATAGATACTTTCAGTAATTTCTCTGAACTTATATTCCCATTCGTTTTTAGAATCAAGCCCAGTTATAAAGCTAATGTTGCAATCTTTTTTGAGCTCACGACAGTAGTTATAGACAAGTGTTTCCGCACCACCAAATGTCATCCAAGGCATAGTAATTAGTATGTGCGGTTTTTTATTTCTATGTAGTGCTGGATTATGATCGTTTCTTTTTAGAATTTTCTTTGCTACTTTTTTACCACTACGAAGTATTGAATGTGTTGCTGTGATTATATTTGAATTACCCGACTTGAACAACCTAGTGTTTAAGGACCTAACAATAGCTTGGTACGCATATATTTTATTTTGCTGACTATCTATTTGGTTCTCATATGCTGCCCTCATACTTTCAATACGAATTTCAGCATATTCCTTTTGCATAAATGCCATAGCCTGCCAATAAAGAGCGTTGGTTGAAGGTATATGTCTCTCACTTACATTAGTAAGTTGAAGTGCCTTCTCGTATTTTCCTTGGTAAAAAAAGTGGTAAAACCTAGCAAGTAATAGTGTTTGCTGGTCCCATTTAGTTTCAAAATTTTTTATTACTTTTGAACTTAGCTCAAATCTAGATAATTGATTATAAAAAAGGGAAATATAATAGCCTGATTCTTGATTTTGTTTATCAAAGATATTTTTTGATAAATTTGTTATTATTTTTTTTTCAGACCTAACAATACCTTTTTTTGCAAACCCCCAGAATTCCGATACCCCGTTCACTTCTATTGCTGTAAATGCAAAGTTTCCTTTTCCAAATTTATCAGTTAAAACATTTGTCAGGTTTTCAGTGTCGTAATATATGTAGTGTTCAAGAGAATGACTAAACCAATAATCATCAGGTGTGTATTGTGTAACTGATAATGTTGAAAACACAAAAAAACCGTCATCATTGAGGTGATCTACAACATTATCAAGGACAAGACCCGGTCGGTCTGCATGTTCTAATAAATCAAAGGCGGTAATGATATCAAATTTACCAATCTTCTCAGGAAAACTATGAAGATTTGACTGCAATGACCTTAAACCTTTAGATTTTGCAATGTCTACGACGTCTTGAGAAATTTCAAGACCAACAGTTTCGTATCCTGCTGCTGCAAATATCTCCATTAGCGAACCGTCGGCAGCTCCAAGATCCATATGTCTTCCATTATTTTTAATAAACTGCTTACAAAGGCCAAATTTTCCCAATAGGTTTACCGCGGGTGATGATAGATAGTTCGTATAGCCGGATCTTGTATCTGATGCTTTTTCGAAATAATCTGCGGTGTATAGATCTTCGGTGTGATCAGCGATTTCTTCAACCATCATAACGTGACATTTTTCACATCTAATAATCTTATTTCCGTCAGTTCTTTTTGTTACATCGGTAAATCTTAAATTATCACAATACAAACAGCTTAAAACTTTCATGGTTAATTCTTATTTATCCATTCGTGCTTTAATTCTGTCATGCCACTCCATGTAGGTTTACTGTTCACAATAGTAAATTCTGGACCATTGTATATCGCGTCAAGGATTTTGCCTTCTTTTTCGAATAGATTTATTTCTAGAAAATATTTACCGCTACCTATATTTAAATCGAGTTGTAATTCTATTTCATTTTTTAATTTCCAATCCAAAGGAAGGTTTCCAGTCCTTGAATTAATTCCTGTGATGTGTTCGCCTGTTTGTTTGTAAATATTTATTCCAACACTTTCAAATATGGTATTTTGTAAATTTTCCCATATTACCTTTACAATCATAGAGTCATTCGTGTTAAAACGTGATCCGTTTACTATATTTGTTGTTAGGTATTTGGGTTTAACAGCTTCAACAATATCGGTCTTCTCTTTTGTTTTATCCTCACTCACAGTGTTGATATCAGAATACTTATCTGCAACAAGTCTGGGATTTCCTGAACATATAATTTCACCGTCTTTAATAAGTATGGCTTTATTGCAGAACCGACGAACACTACTCATATCATGCGTAACAATTATTACAGTTTGCTTCTTTTTCTTTAGTGAGTCAAAATAGTCATAACATTTCTGCTGAAAAGCTTCATCGCCGACAGCTAGGACCTCATCCAGTAGAAGTATGTCCGCCCGTGCCCTGATTGCAATACTAAATGCTAGTCGAACCTGCATACCACTTGAATAGTTTTTTAATCTTTCATCCATGAACTCACCTAATTCTGCAAATTCAACAATACTTTCATACATAGTTTCTATTTCTTTTCGGCTAAAACCAAGTAGAGCACCATTTAAAAAAACGTTTTCTTTACCAGTAAGTTCAGGGTTAAACCCGACGCCTAGTTCTATAAAAGGTACAAGGGTACCATTTATTACTACACCGCCCCTGTTTGGTGTGTAGATACCTGCAAGAACTTTTAGTAGTGTACTTTTTCCACTACCATTACGACCAACAATACCAAAGAAATCACCTTTTTCAATAGTTAATGATATATTATTTAACGGAGAAAACTCTCTGTACCCACGTCTTCCTTTGATATAATTAATGAGCTTTTGCTTAAGGCCATTACTGCCTTCAAGTGGTATACGAAAAGTTTTTGATACACCATTTACCTGAATAGCAACTTGATTACTCATTATATATTCTCCGCAAAATATTTTGAATGTTTCTTGAAATATAATGTACCAAATACAAATACTAGAATAACTATTAGAAAAGGTATTAGAATATAAAAAATATTTGAAAATAATGTAAATGGTGTGATTGTTTCTGTTGTGATCAAATAGTATCTCGCATCCTGGATCGCCTGGGCAACTGGATTTAATAATAAAAACTTAGCAGCTATCTCACTTTTTTCCATAACTATCGAAAGCGGATAGATTATCGGTGTCGCGTAAAAAGCAGCTTGCATAATTATCTCCCAGATATGACTTGTGTCTCGATATTTCACATTTAAAGCCGACAAAAAGAATGCTAGACCAAGTGCAAATAGATAGATTTCGAATATATATATCGGTAATATTAACGCCGACCAATGAAGCTCAACGCCATTTACTGCCATAAGTACACCAACTATAACTAGATTTAAAATAAGATTAATGAGTGCAGATATAGTCGTAGATAAGACAATAATATATTTAGGGAAGCTTATTTTGCGCAGCAAGTCACCTCTACCAACAATTGACCCCATACCCTGACTTGTCGCTTCCGAAAAGAACGTCCATAATACAATACCCAGTAATAGATATACTGCATAATGCTCAACTGAACCTAGTTTTATAAGTACACCAAATACAACATACATGATGGCAAATAAAAACAAGGGTTTCAATAAAGACCAGGCATAACCGAGTACTGAACCTTGGTAACGGAGTTTAAAATCAGTCACGACCAGTTCGCGTAACAGGATACGATTTCGCCTGCTAATAATATTTGAGATTTTCATAAGTCTGTAATTCATTATATGATAAAGGGTAGCATATGAATAGACTTGCGGTTATCGTATTAAATTGGAATGGCATTGACGATACCTTACTTTGTTTTGACTCGTTATTAAAACAAAGTATTTCAGACTTTAAAATTATTATTATAGACAATGGATCAATCGATAATTCAAAAGACGTACTTCAAAAATTACAAATAAGTAATTCGCGTAGGCTAACTGTACTATATAACCCTGTCAACAAAGGATTTGCTGGTGGTGTCAACACCGGTATTAACTGGGTAATAAAAAATGATTACGAGCTCGTTGCATTATTTAACAACGATGCGGTTGCAGACAGTAATTGGCTTAAGTCACTTGTTGATGAGTCAGGGGACGAAACCGTAGGTATTGTTACAGGCCTGCTACTCCATGAAGATGGTAAAACGATAGATAGCACTGGAGACTGGTATACAAACTGGGGTCTACCATTCCCTCGCAACAGAAATGAACCAGTTGGCAGCGCACCAGATAAACAATTTGTGTTCAGTGGTTCAGGTGGTGCTTCGTTATATAAAACTGAACTACTCAAAGATATTGGCTTATTTGATGAGGATTTCTTTGCCTACTACGAAGATACTGATGTTAGTTTTCGAACCCAACTAGCTGGTTGGAAGGTTATCTACACACCTAAGGCAGTCGCATACCATAAACAAGGCGCGACAAGTAATAAAATTCCTGGTTTTGCAGTGTATCAAACATTTAAAAACCTCCCACTTTTATTAATTAAGGACGTCCCTGTTGGTCTCTATTTACCGATCGCGATTAGATTCTATTTTGCTTATTGGTTAATGTTTATTAACACTTTTAAACATAGGCGTGGTTGGTCTGCCACTAAGGGAATATTCATGAGTATTGTATTTACTCCAAGAAAACTCAGGGAAAGATGGCACATTCAACGTGTGAAACGTGTGAAAACGTCTTATATAAAATCTATACTATGGGATGACTTACCTCCTGATCAGACCGGTATTCGTAAAGTTCGTAAGATGTTTATAGGTAAGTAATTATGAGATTATTAGAATACGAAGCAAAAACAATTCTGCGTAACTATAGTATTCCAACGCCTGACGCCTTAGTTATCACAAAGAGGTTCACTCCTGAGATTTCACTTCCTGTTGTTCTAAAGTCTCAAGTTCCTGTCGGTGGCCGAGGTAAAGCTGGGGGGGTGGTAAAAGTAGAATCTCCATCTGAGGTGACATCAACGATTGATCGGATTTTTACACTTGATATTAAGGGGTATAAACCAACTGCAATTCTTGCAGAACAGACAATAGATATCAAGAGAGAGTTATATATTGCCATACTGATCAATCTCGAGACAGCAACTATACAGCTGATGGCACATACTAATGGTGGAGTGGAAGTGGAAACACAGACAGGGTTTAAGGTATGGACAGTTGAGACTGGCCGAGCCTCGGCTAATCAAACTGGTGAACAACTTGCTGAGTACTATGAACTCCCAGATCAGACATTTGCTTTACAAGATTTAGTAGAGAATCTATATAAATGCTTTGTTGGTTGTGATGCAACGTTACTTGAGATTAACCCTCTTGTGTTAACAGATGATAACAAGCTACTCTCGGCTGATTGCAAAATGGAGCTTGATGATATGGCAGCATTTCGCCATCCAGAGTGGAAGTTTGAGAAAACACCAGTTAATACAAGCTTCGTTGAGCTAGATAATAATGGTAATGTTGCAACGATAGCAAATGGTGCTGGTCTCGCAATGGCAACGGTTGACGCCGTTGCGGCGGCTGGGATGGTCCCAGCTAATTTTCTCGATATTGGAGGTGGGGCAAATACAGATAGTATACTTCTCGCATTTAATAAAATTGTTGCATTTCCGAATATTCAAGTTATCGTTATTAATATCTTTGCAGGAATTACAAGGTGTGATGAAGTTGCAAAAGCAATTATTGCTGCGCGGCAAAAAATTAAGGACTTACCCCCACTTTGTATTCGACTCGCCGGAACAAATTTCGAAGAAGCTGCTTCATTACTTTCTAGTGAGAATATATCAACACTGGCAACACTTGATGACTGCATTACGAAAGCCAAGGAGCTTATTTATGAATAGTAATATATTCACTGCCAAAAATGTTATTGTCCAAGGTATTACTGGTACACACGGCTCATTTCACACCGCAAGTATGCGAGCTGCGGGTACATATATAGTTGGTGGTACTTCACCTGGTAAGGCTGGCTTGCTAGTTGATGGTGTACCCGTGTACGATTCAATTGTACAAATACAGAAGGATATCAGAATTGACATAAGTGTTATTTTTGTTCCAGCACCGCGCGCTAAAGATGCAATAATTGAAGCAATCACCGCAAAAATACCTCTCGTTGTCTGTATAACAGAGGGTATACCAATTCACGATATGATATCTATAAAGCACCTCATCAATAAATCATCTACTGTGCTCATCGGACCAAATTGCCCTGGAATACTCTTACCTGGCAATAATAAAATTGGTATTATTCCAGCACAGATGGGCTTACCTGGATCAGTTGGTATAGTCAGTAGATCAGGGACACTCACTTATGAGGCTGCTGCAGAATTAACAGCAAGAGGTATTGGACAAAAATATATTATTGGTATCGGAGGTGACAGAATCCGCGGAGCAAGCTTTGTTGATTGTCTCGAGTTATTTCAAAACGATCCCGATGTGACATCGATTATTCTTATTGGTGAAATTGGAGGGAGTAGTGAACACGCTGCGGCAACTTATATAAAAGACTGTGTTACAAAACCCGTTTATGCCTACGTAGCAGGTCATTCAGCACCTATTGGTGTCCAGCTAGGGCATGCTGGTGCAATTCTTGGAGGTGAAGATGAATCTGCCGCCTGTAAGACCAAGGCACTAGGTAGCGCTGGCGCCACGACGAGCGATAACCTCCCAGGCCTTATTAGGTCTGTGTCATAGCATTTCATCATTTCTACTTTTATGAAATTTGTTTACTTATTTGTAATATAGCTTACAGATAGCTCTCAATTTCCCATGTTATAATACCACCAATGACAAAACGTAAAAAAATTAGTATTCTCATCCCTGCGTACAACGAACAAGAAGTGCTTCGACCACTTTATGAAAGACTTGGCATGCTTGCCGAGAAGACGCCAGATTACGATTTTGAGTTTTTGTTTGTAAATGATGGTAGTCGTGATAAGACCTTAGAGATTATCGCATCTTATGCCGAAAAAGATGATCGTATTGCGTATATAAATTTATCACGTAACTTTGGTAAAGAAATTGCAATGATTGCTGGACTTGATAATGTTTCTGGTGATGCAACCGTTATTATTGATGCAGACTTACAAGATCCACCAGAATTAATCCCTCAAATGATCAAATACTGGGAAGAGGGATTTGATGATGTATATGCAAAGCGTAAAAGCCGCTCAGGTGAATCATACGCTAAGAAAAAATCATCTGAACTTTTCTATAAAATTCTTCAAAAATCAACGAGTGTTCCAATTCAAATTGATACAGGTGATTTTCGCCTTCTTGATAAACGTTGTGTGGAGGCTCTACGTGGATTCCGCGAATCACAACGCTACACAAAAGGAATGTTTAGTTGGATTGGATACAAGAAAAAAGAAGTTCTCTATGACCGTGATCCACGTGTTGCTGGTGAGACTAAATGGAACTACTTAAAACTTATTAATCTTGCTATCGATGGAATTACCTCTTTTACTACTGCACCACTTAAAATTGCATCTGTATTTGGTGTTATAACATCCTTCTTTGCATTTATATATATTATTTATATTGTTATACGTACTATTTTCTTTGGCAGTGATCTTGCTGGATATCCGTCAACAATGGCAGTTATGCTCTTTATAGGTGGTGTCCAATTGTTATCACTTGGCATTATCGGCGAGTATATTGGACGAATATTCAACGAAACTAAAAATCGACCGTTATATTTCATTGAGGAATTACACAAAAGTGGCGATAAAAAATAAAGGTCAAAAAGGCCGCTTTATAGCTATCGGTGGTATTAATACCCTTATAGATTTTAGTGTTTTATTCTTATTGAAAAGTTTTGGACTACCAGAGGTTCAAGCAAATATAGTATCGACCACTGCAGCACTTTGCTTTAGTTTTTTCGCTAATAGAAAATTTACATTCAAAGCATCAGATACAAACGTTACTCGTGAAATAATTTTATTTATAATTGTTTCACTTATTGGTGCTTGGGGTATTCAGTCAGTGGTTATTTCTATTTCTCTCCCTCTTCTTGCGGGTCTTCATTTATCAGATTACGTTTCACTATTCATAGCAAAAGTTGCAGCTATTAGTGTAGGACTTATTTGGAATTATTTCATGTATTCACATGTTGTATTTAGAAAAAAGAAAACATCGTGAAAATAGTTCTTGATACACGAATTATTGAAACATCTACTGGTAGGTATATGCAGCGCCTTCTCGAAAATATTAACGATACTTATGCACTCTCTGACGGTAATGATTATATTGCATTAATGCCACCTCAACACGTTGATAAATGGCAACAGCGCCTTACTAATATTACTGTTATGGCCGCTGATCAAAAATGGTATAGTTTTTCTGAGCAATGGTCACTATATAAACAACTACGTGGGCTTAAGCCTGATCTCGTGCATTTTACAATGCCTCAACAGCCCCTTTTATGGGTTGGGCCTGCGGTCACGACAATTCATGATATGACACTCATACGCTATGATAATATCCGACCAGGTGAAAGCCCAATTATTTATCACATGAAGCAGCGGGTTTTTCGTATACTACTTCGTATCGTTCTACGACGCGGGGATGCAATTATCACCCCTACTGAATTTGTTCGTCAAGATCTTGGTACGTTTTTCGGTACAAAGTACTTAGACAAGATTCACGTAACACCACTCGCTGGTGAAATACCCGAAGTTAAACCAAAACCTTTAAAGGAGTTTATTGGTAAGAAGTATTTGTTTTTTGTTGGAAATGCTTTTCCCTACAAAAATATTTGGCGCATTATTGATGCATTTAGAGAATTACAGATAAATAATCCTGAGCTGCATCTTCTGCTCGCCGGTAAGAAGGATGAGTTTTACATACAGCTTGAAAAACGTTGTATCGAAGAAAATATTAATAATGTTCATTTTCTAGGCTTTATATCTGATAGTGAAAAGCGTTGGGCACTACAAAATGCACAAGCATTTGTAACCGCGTCTCTCTCTGAAGGATTTTGTATGCCTGTACTTGAAGCTATGATTGAAGGATGTCCTGTTGTTGCAAGTAATGTCTCCTGCCTTCCTGAAGTCGTTGGCAATGCTGGACTTCTATTTGACCCTTCATCGACAAAGAACCTTGTTTCAATATTAGAGCCGCTTCTTCTAGATGATACCCTGAGACAGAGACTTATTAAAAAGGGTTACATTCATGCTCGAAGTTATTCATGGAATCGTATGGTACGACAAGTACATGATATTTATTTGTCACTACAGAAATAATAAAAAGTTCTACTAAGAACTTTTTTGAGCAATGATAATGCGGCGCTCGCGACCTTCACCTTCGGAGAAAGTTCTAATATCATCATATTCACTAGCGACGTGATGAACAATACGACGATCTGCAGCGTTAAGATCAGCAACGTATGAATCACCACTTGTGCGGACGCCTTCAATCCAGCCACGTGCTGTTTCAGCAAGTTTTTCAGCTCGTAGTTTCTTGTAATCAGCAACGTCTACATTTACACGATTAACAGTTGCTTCGTTGTTACGTAGAGTTGTAGATATAAGATATTGAATACTACGAAGAGTTTCTGCATTACGGCCTATAAGAAGACTGTTATATTCGCTCGTTGGCACTGATAATTCAATCACCTCTTCTTCACAACTTGCCGTCACTTCAAGATTAACGCCGAAAAATGAGAGGATATCTTCAAGATATTTTTTTGCAAAATTAATTGATGCTTGTTGATCCATTACTTGCCTCCTTTTTTACGACTATCCTTAGCAACTATACGAGTAATCGTAGCAGGTTGCGCCACTTTCTCTCGTGCTTTAGCTGTTGCTTTTTTATGAGGCTGCACTATATTTGCTTCTTTTATATCTGCAATCTGATCCAGTTCAACTCCATCCTTCTTGAGAAGATAGTGTTGTTGAGCAACTGCAACAAGGTTTGAAACTGCGTAGTAAAGTGCGAGAGCTCCCGGCACGCTGATCATAATAAAGAACATGAAGAATGGAAGTACTTTTACCATCTTACCCATAACAATTGCGTTCATCTCTGATTGGTTTGCTTGCTTACCATCAGCTGCTTCAGTCATAACATCCCGAAGACGTTTCTTACTCTCGTTTTGAGGCATTGTCTGCTTTGACATAATATACTGAGTACCTGCAGCGATAACTGCGAGGATAATAAGGACGATATTAACACTACCGTTTGCAAATGCACCCTTTGTTAAGTCAACAACTCCTAGTAGTTTTTCGTTAAACTGTTCTGGATGGTGAATGAGTTGCTTGATTGGTTCGATGTTTTCAAGAAAGTCGTAAGTATATTTTGCTACCTGATCACGATTAAGTGTGAAGATCTGTATAACATGATAAAGGGCAATGAAGATAGGTAACTGAATAAGTAGTATCCCTATTGATCGGAATGGGCTGACGCCGTGCTTTTTATACAACTCAAGCATTTGCATGCTTTCAAGCTGTTTATTACCTTTTGTTGCTTTTTTAATCTTCGCCAGTTCAGGCTGAAGTTTTTTCATTGCTTTTGTTTGATGCAGTTGACGCTTAACGAGTGGGTACATCGCAAAACGAACAAGAATCGTGAAAAGAATTAAGGCTATGCCAAAATCATGACCAGGAATAATACTATAAAGACCAATTAACAGGTTAAAGATTGGCTGCACAATCAAGATATCAAAAATATTCACACTTAAACTCCAAAACTATTTATAGGTATTATAGCAGTTTTATAGGATTATTTATAGAGGCTAGCTGACTCGAAAAGCTCACGAATCAACTTCGTTAATTCATCTGATGGTAATGATATTACTTCACTTGAAAATACAAGAATAACGACGTCATAAACACCATTAATGCGTTCGTCTTCTTTTCGAATTACTTCATAAATTCGTCGACGAACCTTATTACGCCCGACAGCGCTCTTTAATACTTTTTTACTAATAACGACTGAATATCGTGAATTCTTTCGATGTTCATTTGCAGAATATTTAACAGTCACAAGTCGTGACCTGATAGCTTGGCCATTTTTATAGACGTAGCGTAAGCTGCTATGTCCATGAAATCGGAAAGGGAATGAAAGCATATGTATATTTAAGTATATGGTATTTTGAAGGTTGTTTATAGATATAAATAAAAAATCAGCTCTTTTTTGTGAGCTGATTTTTTATTAGACGGTCAGTTTTGCGCGACCTTTGATTCGTCGGCGCTTAATAACAGCACGTCCAGCCTTTGTCGAGACACGTGCACGGAATCCGTGAGTACGCGCGCGGTGGCGGGTGTGGGGTTGGTGGGTTCGTTTTGGCATATCTCTAGTATTGTAGCTTTTTTATCTGTTTTTTGCAAGATATGCGATTGATGATAATGACTTGTTGTTGTGTAATAATAAAAACTTCTCCACATACATTAACAACTTATCCACATATTTATAGATGACGGTATCACCTGTGGAAAACTAATACCTCTTACCTGTTTTATGACACGTACTGATTTGGAGTTGTGGAAAACTCAGGACGCGATTATACTAAAGATAATACAAGTTTGAGGTATGAACAGTGAGAGGATAGGTTTTTCGGTATGGACCGTGGGTTATGGAAAAGTGTACTCGGCGAGATAGAACTATCAGTTTCGCATGCCGCTTTTACAACCTGGTTTAAGAATACTGAACTTATTAGCACAACCGAAGATGTCTTTACTATTGCAGTCCCAAATATTTTCGCAAAGCGTCAATTTGAAGTAAAATTCAACCAGCAAATTAAGGATGTTCTTGTAAAAAATGGTGTCTCACCAAAAAAAATCACTTACACCGTTAAAACAATGAATAAAGCGATTGTAAGTCGTGAGATAATCCAAAATGAGTTACGTGTTGAAGAGCTTGTTTCTAAACCTACGTCAACAACATCATCTTCATTCTCTCGTTCAACTACTCCGAAAAACGGTTTAAATCCGAGATACACATTTTCAAACTTCATTGTAGGATCAAGTAATGACCTTGCTTATACGGCCTGTCAGGCTGTTGCATCTCAGCCTGGTACAAAATATAACCCACTCTTTTTATATGGTGGTGTTGGACTTGGT
Organism: Candidatus Saccharimonadales bacterium; assembly: GCA_039928925.1. NCBI lineage: Bacteria > Candidatus Saccharimonadota > Candidatus Saccharimonadia > Saccharimonadales (SeqCode) > Saccharimonadales bacterium (SeqCode). Next base: position 160,328 of record JBDSSF010000003.1, read on the forward strand.
AAGACTCACCTTATGCAAGCTGTTGGTAATGAGATTGCGCTAAAACAACCAGATGCACGAATTCTATATATTAGTTCCGAGACATTTGTTAAGGAGTTTCTTGAAAGTATTCGTTTTAAGAAAAAAGGTTTTTCTGATAAATACCGTAATGTTGATGTTCTTATTGTTGATGATATGCAGTTCATTGCCGGTAAAGAAAAAACTCAAGAAGAGTTCTTTCATACATTTAACGAACTTCACCAGAATAATAAACAAATTATTATTAGCAGTGATAAACCACCAAAGAGCATCCCTACATTAACAGAACGCCTTCGTAGCCGTTTCGAATGGGGTATGTCTATTGATATTCAAATGCCTGATTTTGAAACGAGGTGCGCTATCATCGCAGCAAAAGCCTCATTATCAGGTGTTGAACTTAGCCGTGACACCGTAGAATATCTTGCAAACACAATAAAGACAAATATTCGTGAACTTGAGGGTGCGCTTAACCAATTACTTGCATATGCGGAAATGCGTGGTGTCACCCCAGATATCTCAATCGCTGAAGGTTTAATTGGTAACATCCGTGTCTCAAGACCACAACATCTACTCCCGAAACAAATTATTGAGAAAACAGCTCGGCATTTCCAGATTGATAGTAAAGAGATCTGCAGTCCAAAGAGAGATAAACATATTGTTGTACCAAGGCAGATTGCAATGTACTTGCTTCGCAGTGAACTTCATTTAAGTTTTCCAAAGATAGCTGTTGAGCTTGGCCGTAAGGATCACACAACAGCAATTCATTCAGTAGAGAAGATTGAAAAAGCTATGAAGTTAGACTTTATGATTCGTGAACAGGTTGCAGAAATTAGAGAAAAGTTATATGCATAGTACTTTGATAGATAGTGGACAAACTGTGTACACTCAGAGGAAACAAACCAGTACAACCTGTGTGGTATTGTCCCCAGTAAAGAACGATAGCCTACCTGACAATCATAATTGGTCGGACAACCTTGTAGTTATACGAACAGTTGTACGTTACTTACCCTCTGCCCTATCCACATATAAAATATGCAATCTACCTCTTATGAATACATTTTTTACCCAGTTTCCACAACGACTACTAATAGCAACTACCAAAGGAAATATTTAAAAAGGAACTAATAATGAAACTCTCAGTCACTCAAGAAAATCTATCAAAAGCACTGACAATAGTAGGACGAGTAGCAAGTAGTAAAACACAACTTCCTATTTTAAGTAACATCCTCCTTCGTACAGATGGTACTCGCCTACTTATCGCTGCAACAAATTTAGAAATCGCTACAACCCAACATATCGGTGCTAAAATTACCGCCCCAGGTGCAATTACAATACCCGCAAAGCTTGTTGTTGAATTTGTCTCTAGTCTTCCAAAAGGAACTGTTGATTTAGAAGTGAAAGACAGCCATCTTAGTATTTCTACAGGTAGTTATAGCTCAACAATCCACGGCGTCATTGCTGATGAGTTCCCTGAGCTACCAACAATTGATGAATCAGCATCGGTTCACTACACAATCAATACAACAGATTTTAAACAAGCCGTTTCACAAACAATCGTGACGAGCGGTAGTGACAACACTCGTCCTGTCCTGACCGGTGTATTTTGGCACTCATTTGAAGGATATCTCTACCTCGCTGCAACTGATGGCTATAGGTTATCAGAACGAAAACTTATCGAAACAAAAAGTGAGATTGCCGCAATCATTCCAACAACAACACTTCAAGAAGTACTTCGAACTCTAACAGATGATGTAAATGAAATTGATGTATTATTTGATGAGACTCAAGTTAGGTTTAGGATTGGCGAATCAGAAGTGACAAGTCGCCTTATTGACGGTAACTATCCAAATTACAGACAACTAATACCTGCAAAATCAGAAACAGAAATTGTTGTTTCAACCAGTGATTTTACAAGAATCACGAAGATTGCTGGACTATTCGCTCGTGAATCTGGTGGCAGTATTACAATAACAGCAGATAAAGAGAAGCAAAGCTTTGCAATACATTCAATCGCCTCACAGATTGGTGAAAATACGTCACACTCAGATGCGAAGATTACCAATGACGGCCAAGTGACATTAAACTCTCGCTATCTTAGTGAGGCACTATCTGTTATTGATGGTGATACAGTTATTTTTGGATTTAGTGGAAAACTGTCCCCTTGTATCCTTACAACGAAAATAAAAGATGTAACTTATAAACACATTATTATGCCTCTAAAAAGCTAACATGACACTCCTCCGTCGGCTGAAAGTTCAAAATTTCCGTACCCATCAAGCGATGGATATTACTATTCATGACGGTGTCACCCTTATTACAGGATCAAATGGTAGCGGTAAAACATCACTCATTGAAGCAATTTATATCGCACTACGCGGATCCTCTTTTCGTGGAGCTGACCTTGACATCGTTCGCCATAGTAGTGAATGGTGGCGGATCGATTTACTAAGCGATGATCAGACGACACGGAGTGTTTTGTTTGATTCTTCAAAATCAACTGGCCGTAAACGATTTATCATAGACAGTAAGACGACATACCGCCTTCCGCAAAAGCATAAATCTCCCGTTGTATTGTTTGAACCGGATGATCTTCGACTCTTACATGGATCACCAGCACGGCGTCGTTTATTTATAGATAGCTTTATTGGGCAATTAGACCCCACCTATACGTCAACTCTTCATAAATATGAACGAGGACTCAAGCAGCGCAATAATTTGCTTAAAAAGCCGTACATCGCTGACGATGAACTATTTGTATGGGATTTGCTACTCAGCGAATATGGGTATGAGATTATTCAAAAAAGAGTTTACTATACTACCCTTCTTCAATCAGAACTAGAGTTAACCTATAATTCAATTGCACATACTGACGATGAAGTGAAAATACATTACTCACATGACATATCTCAGCAGAAACTTCTCGCAGACCTCCATGATCACCATATGAAAGATAAGCTACTCGGTAATACGAGTGTCGGACCACACCGTCATGATATTGAATTTATTTTTAATACGATGCCCGCGACAAGTGTTGCATCAAGGGGTGAAATTCGTAGTATTGTATTAGCACTAAAGTTCCTTGAAGTGAAGATTATCGAAACGAATCTTGGACAAAAACCAATTATTTTACTAGATGACGTCTATAGTGAACTCGATGAAACCCGTCGCCATAAGCTCGTCGACAGTATTAGTGAGTATCAGGTAATTATGACAAATACTCACGGTCTGCCAGAGGCAAAGACATATAACCATATTGAATTAAACTAGTTTGTTAGTAGTACCGGTAAACCAAGATCGATCGCATTAACTTTACTTAGGACATCGTGAGGAATTTGCGGATAATCTCTTGCAGCTAAAGTTATTGACGGTGGATTTGTTACAAGAACCCATCCATTCGTTTCTTTTTTCATGACAAATCGGAGACGGTCACGACTTAATGAGTCAGTTCCCGTGTAGTTGAGTGTGCTTCCAAACCACTCACCATGCTTATATAGACTTCCTTCATTCAGTGAGTAGAGATTCTTTAGATTTGGGCTATCGCGATCAAGAGCAGCAAGAATTCCGGGGAGCTCTGAGTTTAATTTAGTTGCAAGATATGTATTGTTATAATCAGCAGTAATATTTTCACTTACAGGCGTATCACCAACGATTAGCTTTGTGGTTGCATCGTTAATATTTTCACCCGTTGGTTTTAGGGTATAAATTCCCTTCTTAAGAGTCATCTCTTTGCCTTGTTGTATAGTTTGATTAAATTCTCCAAGTCCACTTGATATACCAGACGTTGCATCTCCGTCATAAATGTCTACTTTTTGAATAAGCGTACTATCAAACGTGACAATTACTTTTTGAATGGAATTAATATAATTTACATAGATAACGACAGGCGTAATAATAATAACGAGTACAATAACGGCAATAATAATTTTTCGGTATTTATATAACATAACTATTTCTCCAGCGGGTTTTTATAGTCAATAAATTCTATTTTATAGTCCGTTGGATCGTATCCCCAACTCTGTAATTTACCAATTGCAGTATATCTGTAGCGTGGTGATGGTGTGCGAATAGTAAGTGTTATTTGATTTGTTGTCTGGCTGTCTGTTTTATAGCTAATATTATAATAAGGATCTTGGTACGGAAGTCGTGAAACAATTGGGTTATCCGTTAAAAATGAGCTACTCGGATCGATTATAGCGGGTGGTTGTGATTTCATAAGTAACGCCCCCCCGACAATCACAAGTGCAAAAATAATAAGTATGACCACTGCAATTATTTGCCGGATATATCTATCAATAAATTCTTTTAGTGCCATATTATACCTTTACCGAATTATCATTTTTTAATACTTTTGATTCATCATCTTTAATTTCTATAGTAAATTCAGTATCACTAACCATCTTTATAGTTACAAAAATATACTTTGTACTACCAATATCACCAAGCCGCGCTTTAAAAGTGTAGGTTCGCGAGCTTTTATCAAATAATAAAGACTTTGCGTTGATTGCGACCTGATTATAGGTGTTTTTATATGTATCAGTAACAGTTGCCTGTATGACATTTTGTATCTTTTGATATTGAACAGATGATATACCGAGTTTTGTAAGTAAAGCACCTCCGTACACTGGAGTTTGTGGTAACTTTTCACCTGAAGTTACACCGTTTACTGTTATAACAAGACCTGTATCAGGATCAAGCGCATCATATGCAGTTTGATACTTTGCCTGATAAATAAAATACACACCAGTAGCCGCTGCGATGAGAAGAAGTATGAGAGCTGTGAGTATGCCGTATTGTTTATTCATATATCTTTCCTATGGTTTTATTGCTATTGTTGCACTTCGGAATTCTGATGCGCCGTATATTAGATTTGGGTCCCAGGGCTTCTGGTTATATGCATCAGTACCTTCTGAAGGAGCGGCAGGATCACCGATAAGATATTGGCCGTCTGCTGTTATGCCACGAAGAACGATGAAGTGACCACCACTTGTAAATGGTTTTGCTCCAGCTCCACTGACGATAACCATATTTCCGGACTTGAGAGCTGAGTCAATTTTCAATTTTATGTCTGATGGTGGTGGCGAGTAAGCAAATTGTAATTCACCTTTTACACCCCAGTTGGCGAGAATTTTTGGCATTTCATTTGCGTTATATGGTGTTGAATTTGCTTTAATCCACTCACCAACAATATAGGGGTTAATCGATTTATCTTTCCAAGTTGCAATTACCATCGCCGGTGATGTAGCGCCACAAGCGTTACCAGCGTATGATCCGCCTGAGTATTCTTTCTGTCCCCATTGAGGATCACCTTGACGATAAAAGACGAAGTCACCTGCTGCAACTGCTGGACCCATGCTGGTTGGTGTTGCTGCTGCACATCCAGAAGCTGAAGCGGCAGTTGGAGTTCCCGCGGCCGTCGGTACTCCGGTTGCAACCGGAGCTTTATCTGCGTAAAGATCATAAACTCGCTTTGCTTCTCCACCACGAACAGTTCGGACGGCATCAGGAGTATCACCAGACTCCTCGTATCCACGGAAGTCGTCACTTGGTCCCCTAATATTAGAACCTTTTCGTCCATGAATTGTAATTGCAGCCTCAACAGGATCAGTTTCTGTTTTTAGTACTGCGAGCATTTTTGCCCAGGTTGGACTGTTGAGTTCCTGCCAGACAAATCCTAACTGACCGCCCATATCGATCATACTGACATTTTTTGACTTTATAAATGCGACAAGTGGATCTTGACGTTCTGGGAATGTCCACTGAACGAGTCCAAAACCTGTTCCACTTTGTGGGACGTAATTAGGATCACTCGTTGTGGTACTAGGTTGAACAGCAGCAGGATTTAAACCAGATTCTTGAACCATATTGCCAATAAAACCAGATGCTTGTGCTAATGTAAGACCATTATTCATAAAGAACGATAGAATCTTTTCGGTATTATCTTTACCGGTGAGTTCGATTGATGTTGTTGCTCCCGCTGCAGTACAACAACCACTAGTGGCTGAACTTGTGTCTGTAGAAGCGTCAGAGGCTGCAGGGGTTCCACCGCGGAATTTTATTGCATGTTGATAAGCTACTTCAATTTTATCCGTTGAAACCTTTGCAGAGACCGTTTTAATAACCGCCGCAAGATCAGTACTATCAAACAAAGGCATATCGACACCTGCATTCATAGCTGCAGCGACTGCATCAGGAACACTCATGTTTGTATACTTTGTCATTGGGGTAAGATCATCAGTTGTGATTAGCCCAGCGAATCCAATTGTTTCATGGAGGTACGCGATAGCTTCTGGATTGATACTGACAGGCGTACTACCCCACTCATTAATATATCCGTTACTAAGCATGACAGCAGCACCGTTTTGATTACCAATAGCTTTGTATGGCTTGAGTTGACCAGCATCTTCCATGGCCTTGAGGCTTTGAGAGGCAGATTTACCTTTGTCTGTATTTTGAGTAAGATCACCAATACCTGGGAAGTGTTTATACACAGGTTTTACACCACCATCACTAAGTCCTCTGGCAAATGCTCCAGCTTTTTCAGAAATAACGTCAGGATTAGTTGACCAGGTACGTTCGGCAATTGTCATAAAACCTTTTGGATTTTGGATATCTAATACAGGAGCGAGATCGATGTTTGCTCCATTAGCCATCATCGCATCTGCAACTTTTTTACCTTGAATTTCGATTTGCGATGCAGTCATATTCGCACCCATATCTTTAGCTGACGGCATACTTGGAGCAAAACGTGTTACTTTACCGCCTTCATCGTCGGCACTAATGAACATTGGCGTACCATTAGATGTATTTAGATCTGTAAAGAATTTTGCATTTAACTTTGAAAAATCTTCGCCGTTAAAGAATACTCCACCAATTTTAAAATCTTTTACCGCTGTGCTCACAGCATCTGTTTGAGTTGGATCAAAGCCAACAACAAAAGTCTGGGCAATCTTTTGCTCAGGAGTAATACTTGCAGGTGCTGCTGTTGCGACGCCTGCTGGAGTTGCACTACAGGATTTTGCAGAACGGCTATATGTGAGGATATCATTACCTGCGTAGAACGCAGGATCATCACCAGTTGACTGTGCATATGAAATGGCTGGTGAGAAAGTTGAAAAAACAAAGGCGCTGATCATAGTGAATATAACGAATCGCTGACCAATACGGATAGACTTATTTCGAATTATTCTCATGATAGTGCAATCCTTACTTCCGGAGGTAGATCGATAGCATCTGGAAATGTTGTTCCAGGTCCCGCGATAACCTCTAATCCACCAGCAGCTGTTCCGTTATCTTTAATAATTATTTTTGCATCATCAGTCTGTACGGTTGTTAGTCGAATTGTGACAATGTACCAAGCTTTTATAGGTGAAACAACAGTAAGAATAATATAGTTAGCTTTTCCATTAGATCTAACAAGGGGCTGAGGAGCTGCTTTTATTATAGTACTATTTAGCTCATCATTTGTACGGTTTGGATACTCGTTAATTTTAATTGGACTATTACCAACCGTTGGAGTGCTCGTAGGAGGTGTAATTTCAGCGGTTGTATCTGGACTATTTGAAATAACTGGCGTAACCACCTCTTTCGGCTTCGTGACGACGTACCATATTAAAACCCCACCAACAATAAGTAAAATTACAGTGATAATGATGACAAACTTATTTTTAATCATCATGATGCTGGTACCGTTGCACCTGGTTTTTTAAATCGAAGAACATGTTCCCATGCTCCCCAGGTTCCACTGGCCGGACCAACTTGTTTTGGAAATGCCGTATTATCTGTGTGCGCACCGAATTGCTGGAATTTTTGAGCTGCAACATCATTTGATACAACAATTTCTGTATGCCCAGTACGAAGAAGGATATCTCCAGGACCTGCTTGAGCTTTTGGTATTTCAGTGAAGTTTGAGTTGCCAAGCATGTTGCCAGTCGCAATATCTCCAACATCCACACCAAATGCGTCAAAGATTGACATACGAACAAGACCACTACAATCTACAATAGCGTCTGTTCCAGCCTTAAAGCCACCAGCGTTAAATTTAGCCATGAAGGCTGCTGCTGTTCCACTATGTCCACCTGCGTATACGTATCCGTAGTCATCAAACTTGAATGAATGACAACTAATCTGGCCAAGATCATCAGCTGGAAGTGTTTTACATGCCTCTGGTGCGGTTGCACTAACTGTACTTCCACCAGTTGCAGCTGTTGATGTGCCACCATCCTGTGCGCTTGGATCTGGTTCGGAATCCATACCATCATTAATTGGGTTGTCTATATTGTAGACACGGTAATATTTAAATGCTACTGATCCACTTGGCCCATCACCCATACATTCCGTACCAAGTCCAGCACCGTTGTTATCATCCGCATTATCAGACTCACCCCATCCAGCTGTGCGGTCTGTACATAGTTTCTGCCATGCCTCGTAGTCACTTCCGGCAACTGCTTCGCCAGTATCACTATTTATCTGTTGGTTATCAAGCATATAGTTGAGTGCAGTTGACGAGTCCATATTAAGTTCATCAGTTGGAAGAACGTAACGGACATTACAAAATACATCGGCATCAATTCCAACATCATCATATCCTGGATCGGGACATTTGCTAAATCTATCTGGATTAAAAACCTGATCAGCACTTGCCTGTGGGATAATACTACTAAAAGCTGCACCGAGGAACGATGGAATACTTGTCAGCGCTGCTGCGATACTACCTGTTGACTCAACGATCGTTGGATTTACTTTTCGCACTAAAGAACCAAGGAAAGAGTACTGTTTCGTGACATCAAAAGGCGTACTCTTCGCTTCATATGTTTCCATAGCAACATCCTGACTCTTCACTTCATCAGTAATGGCGAGATATGACTTTAACGAGGCTTTATTAGCAGGTTTAAGACCACGCTGTTTTGCGAAGTCACCCATAAGGGCTCCACCACCTGAAAATGCCGCGTCACCAACCGCAACGTTTTTCGTATCAGCCCCAACAACTTTACCAGCAATGATATCAGCAAGCTGGGCCTCTAGGAATGGGGTTGCAAAACCAATTGCAACGGACGCTCCAACTGTTGCGAACGTAAGTATACCAAATGATCCAACGGCGGATGCAAGTCCTGCAATAAGACCAGCTGTTCGAGCCCACCAACTCTGAACAGTTTTACAGGTATTTCTGATATTTTCGCGCGCAATCTTTGGAGTTTTCGCTGTCCCTAGATTTAAGATTCCAGCGATTGTATCCACAACACCCGATAGTGTTCCGACAAGTCCACCACCCGTCATAAACTGCTGTGATCTTGAAGTGAGTGTTGGCGCTTCGTTGTATGCAGCTGTTTTATAGCCCGGTGAATCTAAGGCGCTTTTACCGTAAAAGGAATTTGATACATCCTTTGTTTGAAGGTTTCCTGTTGTCTTATCAATACCAGTAATACTCGATTCATCAGTTGCTGTTTTATTAAGATCAAGGTCGGTTAATTTTTTTCCAACATACTCAACATCACCTGGCTTTGCATCCCCTGCTTTAATTGCATCAGCAGTGTTAAAGAATACCATTGCAAACTGTGCAAGCTGGACGGCACGAGTGATTTTTGCAGCTGCTGCAACTGCCCTCGCTGTGTTATAGACAGTACAAGCTGTGTCTGCATATCCGATAATAGATATTCCCTTGAGGCCAGATTTAAGGACACCTTCTGTCGCGTGACCTCCAACTTTAGCAGAGTCATTAATACGTCCAACTCCACCAGAGCTATCAGCTATTTCTTTAAACTTTGGATTAGGATTTTTATTAGCATCAAGTTCATATACTTTTTCACCTGTTGAATCAGTGTAATATTTCCCTTTTCCATCATTATCATCTTGAACCGGGCCTTTATCTGTTAGACCCGTAAAGGCCTTGTCACCGGCAGTTGCATTATCGACTGCCTTATTCCGTTCTTCGTCGGTATTACCTACAACTTTTTTGGATTTGTCGGTTTTAAACTTCGTATATACTTTTTTAGCAACCGAATCCGAAAATCCAGCAAATTTTGGATTGTACGTTTTTCGAAGTGCACTACGGAGAGCCGGATCACTTTTTGCTAGTTCAGTGAGATGACCTGGATCAGTTATCTTAACTCCGTCTGGAGTAGATATTCCTGTAATAGTATTTCGACCTGTGAGACCATTTTTTTCGGTTGTTATGTCTTTAAACCCAGCATTTTTAAATTGCTGAACCTGTTTATCTGACATAGTCGTAAATTTACAACGAATCTTCACGCTACCGCATGAACTAAGTTTTGGAGACAAACCACTTAGTCTTGCTTTAAGAACTTTATCCGTACGAAGATCCATTGTCGTAAGTTGATCATTTAAACTTCCACGGAGTGTTTCACTGAATTGAATTGGTAGTAAAGGAATACTAACGAGCGAAAATAGACCACCACCCCCAAGCAGTGCAGTGACGATAAGTGCCATCGGTCCTTTTTTCTTCGCAACATTTACAACACCACTAAATCGCCCACCACTATTTTGAGCTGAGTCATTTTTTGTAAATGAATTTTTCCAGCCACCAGCGTTTTCTTCTTGGTTTTTAGCGGCATCACGGCTACTATTACTATCCTCGTTATCATTTTTACTAATCTTCTTGGTACTAAGCGGCTGACCATCGTGATTTTCAGGATCGTTTGCAAATGCTTCAGCTTGATCAACACCACTTTTACTATACGCATCCGGAAACTGTTCCGCAGCATGAAGATTAGCCGGGTTATAGGCTTCGTCTTGCTCCTCTTTACTATCACTTGTTCTCAGTGCCATAAATTACTTCTATTATACGCTATATTCGCCAGGGTTCATGTACCCATTATTAGCTACAGGCTCCCCTGAAACCGGGGCTTTATTTGGCTTAACTGAATCAACAGGATTTGTTGAAATAAGGCTTTGTTCAGTCTGTGAAGGAACAATCTGAATGTGAACATGGTTTTGTCCAGCGAAGAAGAGGCCCTGCCCGACCGGGAAGTTCGCGAGTCTTTTTCTTTCTTCCTCGGTTAGCTTAAACACGTCAGATAACACATCGACAGCACTTGACGATTGCTTTAAAAGAAGCTGCATAGAGGAGTTGGCGACGATTGCACGGCCCATCTTACTTCCCATAAAGTCTTCGACATCTTGTGTGATTGTCGTAAGGCCAAGGTAGTATTTACGTGCACGCTTTGCGAGACTAAACAGAAAGTTTGCAGAGTCGTCGTATTTCATTAATTGCCACGCCTCGTCGACAATAAGCATACGTTTTTTCTGAACACTACGCGTAATGTTCCAAATATGTGAGAGGACAATATACATCGCAACTGGTCTAAGCTCGTCTTCAAGATCACGGATATTAAAGACAACCATATTATTGTTGATATCGATATTGGATTGCTGAGAGAAGATTCCAGCAAATGTACCAGATGTATATTTACGAAGACGCTGCGCAAGTGCAGGTCCTGTTCCGCCCATGTGAAGGAGGGTGTCATATAGATCAGAAATAGTTGGCGGTAGTGAGTTATGTGTGAGTGGATCACTCGTGATTCCTGCACGTGCATATGTATCAATGAGTCCCTGATCTAGGTCAGCTTCTTCAGCTGGAGTTAATGCAGACATAGCTTGTCCTGCTGCTGTTGTTTGAGTTCCACCAAGCATGAGGCGGAGTAGTCCATGAAGTGTTACGAGGTTCGCTCGTAGTGCATCATCTGCTTCATCACTATCAATTACACGCGGCAAGTCAAATGGATTGATACGTGTATCTGCATTGAGGCTGAGGCGGATATAACTACCACCGACTGCATCACATAGTTTCTGATACTCATTTTCAGGATCGATAATAAGGATTTCTGACCCAACCATCATCGCTCGTAATGCTTCGAGCTTAATAGTAAAGGATTTACCAGCACCAGATTTCGCGAACACGACCATATTAGCGTTCTCAAGACTGAAACGATCAAAAATAACGAGTCCATTATTATGCATATTGATGCCGTAAAGAACACCTTTTTCCTGAGTAAGATCTGCGCTCGTGAATGGGAAGCTGGTACTGATTGCACCAGTGTTCATGTTACGACGAATTTGTAGCTGATCACTCATCTGCGGAACGGTACTATTAAGTCCCTGCTCCTGTTGGCTACTAGCAACCTTACTAAATATAAGTTGCTGACCAAATAACGTTTCGATTTTATGTTGCACGAAGCTGAGTTCATCTAAGCTGTCTGCATATAACGTTACATATAGTCCATAACGGAAGAATCGCTCAGAACCAACCTGAAGTTCATCACGAAGCTCTTCAGCGTCCTGTAATGCCGCTTCAAGGCCAGGGTCACGTGTCCTACCCTTTTCATTGTTGATCGACATTGTTGCTTCGAGTTGCGTCACTTTTTTACGAAGGTTTGACAGCACTACCTGGCTTTCGACAGGATAGATAAACATACTAATATCGAGTACCTCATCAATATTGATAAGTGAACTGAGCCATCCTGTATAGATTTGGCGAGGGTATCCATAGATATAGAGAGTTCGGCCGTACTTTGTTCCAAGGCGGAAATGACTTGAATGAATTTCCAGACTACTTGGCGCGATAAGATCACGAAGAGTCGTCATACCCTTCAAAAAAGCTGCTTCTATTTCTGCCTGTTCTCTTGCTCGCTGTTGAGCTGCAATATCGATTGGATCAAGTTGTTTTTTAGCCATTACATTGTCTCCTCGCCGGCTTGATTAATTCGAGGTGCTTGACCTTCTCCTTTACGAACATACGTACTCGTGACAGTTTCAAAGTCACCGAGGGGCTCACGTACTGCAGTGTCAGGGTTGTAAACATTATAGTAAAGCTCACCAAGCTCCTTAGTATTTAACTGTACACAGCGAACACCAATTTGGAATAACCCACTCATAACTGAGTCGGTACGGTTTTTGATCTCATCCTTAGCTTTATCGTAGGCAACCTTATCAATTTTTGTTGCACTTAGGGTTTGTTTTGCAAATACTTTTCCAAAAAAACCCTTTCCCTGTTCGACGATGTTACTAAGATCACCAGCTGGGAAAAATGGTATGACTACAAAAAAGCTTTTGTCCATAATATTCGCTTCTTGGGATAAGACGTCGATAAAGTTTATATAGTCATCCATGAGGACATTTAGAAGCATGTTATCTTGTGATTTACGAATTGCAGATAGACGGTCTATGTATGGGCCGATATCGACACGTTGCGACCTGATAAATATCTGAACTGGAAAATAGAGAGCATTGAGGAAGTTTTGGTAGCTGAACTCAACACCTTCGCGTTCACGGCTACTCATAAGATCAAAGTTAATTGATTTACATGCGATAACAGATCTGAAACTACCGTCATTCATAATAACCATACCATCACGGATTTCTGAGATAAGTAAACTAGTCTGGGTAGAATTCTGCCCAGTTTGCTTTTTGACAGCTACTTCAGGAGCTTTACCAGGTACTGGCTCTGCTACAGGTTGACTTCCGATGGCTCCAACTGGCACTTGGCCAGGGACGGGTTGATTATTTGGCGGCACGATCTCCCACTCTTCCTACTCTTATCTCTACTGTATCTATCGCAGTGAAATTAATACTTCTTCGTCAAGATGTTCTTGTTTTTGACGAATTCGATTAGCCTCATGAGCGATTGTCTCAATAGATAGATCAGAGTTACTTGCAAGGCTTATTATATCAGGAGATACACGATTCTCGCTAGTGTTTGTTTCAGTAGTCTCAGGCGCTTGAATAACAGGTTGAATTATAGGTTCTGGAGCTAATTGTTGTTGTGGTTGAGGGACAGGAACTGGTTCAACTGGAGCTTGTCGTGGTTGTGATTGAATAGGCTGGTTATCGCTAAGTGGTCGAATAACAGTTTGCTGCATTGAATTCGGATACGGATTAAAAGTAAGATGAGGATCTTGTATATTGGTGGGTGTCTGAGTCAGTGCTGCATACGGATCTGGAACGGCGATTTGAACCGGCGCTGGCTGTGCTATAGGCTGCTGGTGCATTTGATTTATCATATCCTGACGTCGCTTTACGTCTGCTTGGCCGATCATTGTGTCAAAGGATTGAGAAACTTTGGCATTATTATCAAGCACATCTTCTGCCTGTTGAGCTTCAAAAAACATGTCAGTTACCATTGAGTTATCTGGTTCTGTTGGCATCGGAACACCACGAACTGCCCAGCCTCCACTATCAACTACGCTTGCGAGGTAAGATAGACGCTTCTCAGCCTCATTTTGAGATATGTTTTTAGTTCGCTGTACCTCAATAACCTTCGGAGCAGTGATCTCAACAAGGGACTGAATACCATCAGGTTCCCATAGTCGACGACGAGGTTTTAAATAAAATGAGACTATTGCTGCGAGATAGATTTCCATTGGTTGATCTTTTCTGAGTGGAAGTGCAAGCGCGCCGAAGAACAGGATGATTGGGAGAGGAATAATGGCTAGCGGTATGAATAGCTGAGAAAGTCCCCACGCAAGTGCGATTGAAATAGCGACGATAATTAAGTATATAAATTGGCGGAAGCTAAACGGGCCGATGAGTTTGTCATCAGCTTCGACATCTTGAGGTACTTTATAGACCGCCATATTGCTTATAGTATATCATTTTGTAGTTAGTGTGGCTGCCACTGTTGCCATAGTTTTTTCAAACCCCATATCGGCAATATCAAAACAACGAATACCGTATAATTTACATTGTTTTTGGAGATATTTACCGTATGCTCTATTAAAATATGACCATGCCTGGACATAGTGAAAATCCTTATCGGGACTTTTTTGAGCACGCGCAACACGTTCAAACTGATCAGGGCTGCTATCTATAACGTATGTGATATGAGCAATATCAGTAACCGTTAACGCAAACCTTGGGAGGATGTGTGAACCTTCAAGTAAGAAGTCGCCCTTTGTATCATTAATTTCCTTTTTAATAAATGTTTGGAGCGCCGTTGCCTCATTTATGAATAGATTAACGAGTTCATCGGTATTTTCGCTATGCTTCTTCTCCCAGGCTGATCCTCTAAGGCTATCAATAGTGCTCCAAGCAAAAAGTGGATGACTACTATCTTTTTCTAGTTGAGACCGTATTTTTTTTCGTATTAAATCAGATGACAGTCGTGTTAAGTTAGTTTCGAGACAAATATTTTTCGCAAGCGTTGTTTTTCCGCAACGCATTGCTCCGCCAAGAATCTTATTCATAAGCAAGACACTACTAAGGCCTTGTTCTTACAGTAGCACCAGGCCAAATTGGAGTTGTTGTTGGTGCTGGAGCCGTAGCGACGGTTGGTGGTGCTGTAGGTACTGTATATGGATTTGAAGGTGTTGGTGCTGGCGTTGGTGCTGGACCAGTACGAACGGTAGGTGTATTTGATGGTGGAGGGTTTGTTCCTGGCACAGGACCTGGAGGAGTAGGGCTAGGTGTAGCACTATTAGCAATTGCTTGCAAAGCTTTCTTTCCGTCAGTGCCAATGGTTGAATTAAGTTTTTCGTTTGCAAGTACTGCTGTTGCAGTTTCGGCACTTATACCACCTGAATTTCCAGCTGCTGTGATCGCATCTGCTGTTTGACCAGCAATTTGTTCATGAGAGAGCCCACCCCAAGTACCTGCCTTGCCGCTAGTCTCATCGAGCTTTGTATTTTGTGTATCTCTGGACCACGCATCCATACCCGCGTCACGTCCTTTTAAGTTTGAATTTGAAATATCTCTCCGAATAGATTCTCCAACCGCTCCAGTAGGGTTTATTGCTGGAACAATAGCGCCAGTGGCAGGATCAATCGTGTCTGTAAACGTATTTCTTAACTTGCTAAGACCCTTTGCTCCAGTTTGATTTGCTAAAATACTTGTAGCTGCACGAGCTTTAGTTGACGCTTCTTCCCTGACAGACTCTGATTTTGTAGAGTCGTTTGCTATTGCAACAGAATCCCTAAGCGCTTTAACCGCACCATCAACAAGTTGATCAGGAGCGAGTCTTGCTTTAAGGAGGAATTCTTCATTTTCGATCTTTTCTTTGTCAATTTTATTTAATTGTGCTTGAGCTCTTGCTTGATATCCGGTAGCATTCTGCCCAGCCACACTTTTTGCAAAATCTCTATTTGTTACAGCTTCTTTAAGTATTTCTTCGTTTTGAAGGTGTTTGAATTGTTCATCGCGGCCGCTTCTTTGTGCGTTTATCTTATTGCGTCGCCTGATAGCTCCAGCACGTCCAATCATTGAAGGTCCACCGTTCATCGCACGAATACCTCGACTATTTTTTGAATCTGCTTTAAAGTTTGCAGCTCCCTTTTTCATGCGATCAAACGGACCTCTGTTTGGATTATTCACAAATGCACCAACTTTACCGAGTACTCCACCGGCAGCCTTCATAATAAGTGGAGTCAGAGCAAGAGGTATGATTGAAACGAGCGCACCCATAACTTGGATAGCAAGCTTTAATCCTTCTTTGGTACCGGCTGGCACGGTAGTCATGATGACAGTTGATGCGAGTGATGCCGCACCAAACACAAGACCTATAATTGGGTACATAAGTAACATCGTTTGAAGTAGGCTCCGCCACTTTTTAAACATAGATTCTGTGTTTGGTAGTAAAAACGCAACAAATGCAAGAGGAGAAATAACAATTAACAGGACTACTAACGCCTGACGAACGGTTAACACAATAAAAACAGTTACAATAGCAATCAAGGCTATTATAAGTGCCGGAAGAAGTGCAGATAGTCCCACGAAAAGCGCTCCAACTCCAACCGCAACTCCCGCAAGGACACCTCCCGCTATACCAGACCATCCTTTACCAGTTGCACCACTCGAGAACTGTGCGCTAACTGGTGCAATATTTGCATTTATGTTTTTAAAAACTCCATAGACAGATGTACCAACAATATTTGATACATCGACCGCAATTGAACATATCCAAAACGATATATTTACCAATATTGCTGCTGCGACTAACCTTGGAAGCATCTTTTTGATACCGTAGTTACTAACACCAAAACTAGTTATTTGTGAAAAAATAATGATCAAAAAGACTATAACAAATGCAACATTCGCAAAGTTACGCATGACACCCCAAGTGTCATAAATAGTGGTATTATCTCCTGTCCATAAAACTGGCTGAATAGTTAATAGTGCCGATACGACAGTGTATGCGGCATCTACAATTTTTGCCATGAAATCAACAACAGGACACAATATCCATCCAATACCATCTACAACACAGGATGTCGTGTCTTTTGCACCACCAGCGGCAGGTGCTACGATAGTACCGTCAGCTCCTCCCGCAGCTTTTTCTCGACCAAAGACACACGCGACATTTCCTGGACTCTGATCTGGATTTGAGGGATAGGTTTTATTACAAAAAGCAGCATCTGTTTTGTTTTTAAAACCCGCATCGCATGCTGCCAGGTCCGCTGGAACTCCTTTATACTGGTCTAGACAGCTTACAGGCTTGTGAGTAGCGAACCAAGTCACATATGCATCAATATTTTTATCAATAAGATTATCTTTTATAGAATTGGTTGCGTCTGACGGTTTATTACAATATGGATTGTAGCCTTGACCATCCTCTTGACCGAAGGTTGCCATCGAAGTGTCTGAAAGGTTAACATCAGGTTTAGTTTTATATAACCAAGCCTCTTTTACACCCAGATCATTAACAATAGTTACCGAAAGACCAGTAGATTTCTCATCCGTTGTAGCTTGTGAGAATGGCTTAACTCTATCAGCGCACCTTGCCTCAAATTGTTTTATACCTATATAGTATGAAAGATATCCTGGATCACCGTGGTTTCCTGCACCACCAAAGTACTTTATTTCAATAGCTTTCTTAACAGACGTTACCTTATCTGCAGTTTGATCGATCTTGAGATCACTTGTACTTGGCCC
Source organism: Candidatus Saccharimonadales bacterium (assembly GCA_039928925.1). Lineage (NCBI taxonomy): Bacteria > Candidatus Saccharimonadota > Candidatus Saccharimonadia > Saccharimonadales (SeqCode) > Saccharimonadales bacterium (SeqCode). The sequence goes on from JBDSSF010000003.1 coordinate 178,220, forward strand.
TGTGCATTCACTTTTATCAACTCTTGATACACCAGCACCCTTCATAATGTCACAGTAAGCCTCAAGCTTACCAGTGTAACCATAGAGCTGCACTGCCGAGCTTATAAAGCCCGCATCGTCACAATTCACAAGTCCTTCGCTTGAACCAATGTAGCCAATAGACACACCCGTCCCTGTATTGAACCATGATCCGCTCACGACGTCAGTTGTGCTTATAGGGCTTTTAGCAGACGCATTAGCAAAGCAAGCTGTCAGAGCTCTGTAATATAAAAAAGCTTTTGCTTGGTCGTCGATTGGAGCTGTGTCAGCAGGACTAGCTAAAGCTGGGTTTGCGATAGAAACAGTACTGATAATTGTAGATACAACCATTAGTAATGCCAATAATGAATACTTGATTTTTGTCTTCATGTTCATAAACCTTATGATTACATTTAACAACACCCGGGACTAAAATACCAGCCCTGTGTGGGGCTGGTAAATATGAGTTAAGATGTAAGTTTTACTGAACTTGAGTACCAAACAATGAGAGAATATATTCTTCCTCACCAGTCATAGGATTTTTGATGATGTAAGCTGTATATCTTCGCATCTCATGTCCACCAGCGTCTGGAATGATGTCGTTATAAACTTCATCACCGTGTCCTTGAGTACCATCTGCACCTTCTGTATATGTTATGGTAGGATCTTGCATTACAGTATCGACAGTAAAGGTGTGTTGAGTTTTAAAGTCAAAGGCATTATATTCAGCAAGTTTTTCTCCAAATAAAGTGTCAGCTGCACTGTCGAATGCGAGTCCAAGAATTACAGCACCTGCATCTTTATCTTTCGCACCTACAGAATATGCAGTTGCTTCTACTAGCGCCTGATGTAGAATTTTTGTCTGACCTTTACTGGTTGATGTAATATTTTCTGCATCAGTAATATCTGGTGCAAGGCGTGGGTATGCGCTTTTGGCGCTTTCAAGAGCTGGTCCTACATTATTTTCATATAAGTACGCAGCATATTCTAGGAAAGCGCTACCCTTATCTGCTTCGGTGCTGTTTTGAAATGTTGAGTATACTTCTTTTTGGAAAGTAAGCGCATCCATTTCGGCCCAGTTCTTTTCACTAAGTTTACTGAATGACTCTTGCTTATCAGCGGGAAGTTTATCCCAAAGCCCACCTTTTACGGGACCGGTTTCTGAGCCGTTTGGTTTAGTTGTTACTTCAGGACTACTAGGACTTATCGTGGTAGGTCCTTTGTCGCCGCTTACTACAGGCGCTACTTCACTCGCTGTAGTTGGAGTGATACTAATACTTGTTGTACCTTGATCGATAGTTGTTGGAATAACATTGCCCGGGTTAGCTGGTGAACTCGCAACAGGTTGAGTATTAGTTGGAGCAGCAGAGCTGCTAAACGCCTGTTTAGCGACGAAAGTGCCACCAACAAGAACTGCTAGGCCAGCACCAAGCGCACCAAGCTTTGCTTTTAATGAGAAGCCTTTTTTCTCCTGTTTGTTACGAAGTGCTTCAACTGCCTGACGAGCAGCGGCCTGCTCCTCAGGAGTTACGGGTGCGTAACCCTCACCAGGAGTACCTGGAATGTTGCCAGTTAGGTTATATTGACCCTCTGCTACATAAAGTGGAGTATTGTCATATTCGTTTGTAGGTTTTTCACCACCAATTAAATCACCAGCGTGAGGTGTTTTAATGTTTCGTGGATCTTCAGGGTTCATCATGACCATGGCTTATTTTTCCCTTGTGCGCTTACTTGGGCACGTAATAATGTGGTAATGCTTTTACTATACACTAAATTTTCATAAAAAGCAATAGTCTTAATGATATGTCAAGAATTGACATTGGTCGTGATGCTTCTTTTACTTGGCGTTCAAAAAAAACACGCATAACGTGTAGATAGTGTGGATGTGCCAACCAGATCATATCACCCACACCCGATCCACAGGACTGCTGCCCTGTGGATCGGGTGTTTCTTCAGGTGGCTGCCTTGACTGAAGCTTCCCAAGCTTCTACGAGTTCGGCAATTTCTGCCTCGTATTCGGCTCGATCCTTATCTGGCAACATCTTGGCGAGGTCTCGTGCAAGACCGATCGCGAGATGAGCGCCAGTTTTGCTTCCATCCTCATGGGGGACATAGGAGACTGCATCGATCTCTCCGCAGACGAGATTTCCGTCTGTCATGATCGAGATGCCAGAGTTACTGGCGAGAGCCCAGGAGATGAACGCCTTGCCCTTGATCGTGATGCGGCGGAAGTTCGGCAGTGAGTTGGGGTAGCTTTGAAGCTCGAGCTCCTCAGCTACTAGCGGACACATCTCGTTGATGAGAGGCACAAGGCCACTCGTCAAGGTGAGGTTCGGCTCGTCTGCCCTTGCCTTCAACTCCTCGGTACGTCTCCGGATGATCTCGTCCGGCGTTGAACCGGGCTTGGAGGGTGGTGGTACATGGAGTAGGGCGGCGGCAACGATTGCGATGACTACAACCACCAGGACGATGATGAGTATGAGGAACCCAGGATCCATAAGATTACCTTTCTAGGTATTGTTTCCGACATGCTGGTGCACGTTCGGCGTAAAGCAGTTGGCCATTGTTGATATGATCTGGTTGTGAATGTTCACATTGGCCAGAGTATACCTCATGGTTTGTGATAAATATATTTTAACATCTTTGAATATATTTATCAATAGTCATGCATCCAAATACGAGCAAATTATAGTGATTAGTAACGCAAATACTAGCATCGAATACATTATAAACAACACCACACACCTTTTTGCTGGGCGAACAGTAAGTTCATATACCTAGTGTTGAACGACTACAATCTAATTATGAAGGATCTTGGGTGCCGGAAGTGATACTTAATCTCTCGACAAGTGAGTGTCATATTTTTATAATTAAGCAATGTTAGCCAGTTAATACAGTGACTAAGGAGTTGCTCGGAACGTTTCGAGGACTTGACGAGCACTCGCACTTGATCCCTGGCTAAGTGTTGGATTTGCCAATATGCGATCAGCACTGTATTGAAGTTCTTTTCGATTGGCAGTAAACTTACTTAACTCGACAGGGTCGGTAATTTTGAGAGCCAGTTTGTCGTCGAATAGTTTCTTTATACCACCAGCATCCATTTTAGCAAGAACCTCGTCTTTAATCTTACCTTCAACAATATTGAAGATAGCAGCTTTGTCGAGATCAAACGTACCTTGCGAAACATCATTGATAGACTTTGATCCAAAGTAGACAGCTTTGCCTGCAAGATTATTTTGAGGTATTGCATCGGAAATGGAAGTACGATAGTCATATGTTTTACCAGTCCGTGCAACTCCATTTTCAACAACAGTCTTAGCTGATTCCTCGATGATTTTTTGTATGTCTCCAAAAGCACCTGTTCTAAGTTGCGTATCAATAGCCGCTTCACGTGTGAAGTTATCGTCACCTTTAAAGGTGTAACTTGTTCCGTCGTCGCGCGTGACACTGTAGTCATTACCGAGTGCTAATTCTTGGTAGCCACCAGATCCAGGGTTGAAATGCTTGAGGAGTTCATTCTTTTCGGCAATATTCGTACCATATTGCTTACGCTTCGTAGCAATTGCTGCTGCAAGTGAGGACTCTGCACCTCCTTCACCAGCAATACCTCCCGCCACGGTTCGCAAAGCATCGCTATGCATAAGCGCTTCAGCAAACTCGTCTTTTTGTATCTCCTGTGCTTCATGAAGTTGACGGGCGTGGATTTGAGTATCCTGCGTGAGTGCGCGAGCGCGCAGGGCATTTTGAGCTAAATAAGCTGGTGTCACATTTATTGGCGTGACTGCGGTACGCATATTTTCCCATTGTACTTCTGCTTTTGCTTTTGAAACATCTACGTCAAGCTTTGCAACACGTAGATTTGTTTCTGCGACTTGAACTTTGACATTTCCAACTCGCATATCATTGAATGCTTTTTCTGTAATTGCATCCGCTGCTTCTTTATTCATACTCGCGTATGAAAGTGCATGACTTGCGTTACGGTAGCCAGTATCACCCGCTACGTGAGCCTCAGCTGCGGTTTCGTGTGCTTTTTTCCATTGTTGTTCACGGCTGTGCTTCGTATGCTTTGCCTGAGCACCTCTACGAAGGAACTGGCGTCCATTTGCTGATGTGCCAAGAGCACGTGCTTTATGGAGATCTGAACGTTCTTTACCCCAGTTACGAGTACGATCAACGAAGCCTTTTTTAGGATTATTAACCATACCGGCGATACGACCGAGCAGTGAACCGCTTAATTTAATGAGGAGCGGTGTGATAACAACCGGTGCGATCTGTACGATCATACCTAGGATAACAACGAGAAGTGAGTCAGCGTTTTGAATAATTGCAGTTCCAGCAAGTTGTGCTCCGCCAAATACAATTGAGAACATCGGGAATAACACCAACATTGTAGTGAAGAGTTCTCGCCATTTATTAAACATTTTCTCGGTATTTGGTAATAGGAACGCGACAAATGCGAGTGGAGAAAGAACGATGAGAATAGTAATAATTGCTTGTCTTGCTGCAAGAATAAGAACAGCAACAACGATCGCGAGCACAACAAGCGCAAGCGCCGGAAGAAGAAGATAGATAGCGGATGCAAAACTACCACCAGTCGCAGCAAGTGCACCATGCCCAGCTATAACACCTGCGCCTAGAACGGTCGCACCGGAAAGAACAGCACCGGTAATGACCTGCCAGCTAGTGATATGCCAGCCGTTGCCACTTGGTCCAACCAGTTGATCACGAATCCCGAGGAACACATCTTGGATGGAGTATCCAAGAATGTTTGATACATCGACTGCAACAGCACAGATCCAATATGATATGTTGACCAAAATGGCTGCAACAATAAGTCGTGGAAGTAACTTTTTGATACCGTAGTTAGTCATGATTCCACCAGTGATCTGTGAGTAAATAAGTACGAGGAATGCAATGACAAAGGCCACGTTTGCAAAACTCTGCATGACCGTCCAGGCCTTATAAAGAGGAGTATCTTGACTTGATTCAATAGGACGCACGACGAGGAAACTGCTTAAAATGCCAAAAAGCCAGTCCATTCCCTTTGCGAGGAAATTTGTGACTGGACAGATGATATAGCCAATTCCATCAACTGCACAACTAGTTGTGTTATTACTAGCGGAAGTTTGAGGTGTTATATTAATTTTTGTTACGGACGATGGCTTACTGTACACATCCGGTGGAGTGAAATCGTAATTAACGTACGACGCAGACGATTCCTTACCTGGATCTAATCCAGGTGCAAAATAGATGAAGTACGCTTTACGCTGTACCTGAACAGTACCGACAGGTGCCGGATCTGTGTACACGTACAGCTTACTTTTAGGGGTAATTTTGTGACTATCGGTTGCAACCGAATCGATAGGACCAGAGTAAGTTTTACCATCGTAGTTGATTGACTGACCACTCCAGGTTGCATCTGCAGGTGCAGCATGCGCAGGTTGAGCTGTAAAAAGGATACCAGAAAGGATAGCCATGACAGCCGCCAAGACAAAAACAAACAATAATCGCATAGAGTTACCCCTATGCGAGATGTAATTCTTTACGTCCCACATATTTCCGATAATATCACTATATGTCATAAAAGTCAATACCACTAAAGGTTTTTCGCCACCTATAATGGTATCAAATAATTGCACGTTGTCTATACTGTTGCCAAGTATGCACTTTTGTCGTACATTATAGATAGTTATGAGCCTAAAACAAACAATAAGGACATTAGTATTTGGGACACTTACACTGGGGGCTATTAGTTTAGCTGCTGGAGCCTCGCCAGTTGCCGCACAGTCAACATGTGGACAAGCAAAGACAGCAATTATTAGTTGTGATCAAAAAGACAGCGGTGGTTACAAGCATAGTGGCGTTTGGGGTCTTCTTCTTACGGCTATTAACATCATGACTGCTGGTATTGGTATTCTTGCTGTCGGTGCTATTGCCTACGGCGCAGTACTCTATACAACTGCCGGTGGAAGCAGTGAACAGACTAAAAAAGCAATTACAATTATTACAAACACAGTCATAGGACTTGTTTGCTTCCTACTAATGTGGGCAATTCTTAATTATCTTGTTCCTGGAGGGATATTTTAGTGAAAACACCAATAAAAAATTTAATATTCGGGCTCCTATTCGTAGCTACCAGTGGTGGTGCCCTTCTTACCACTGCGTTTCCACAGCCGGTTGCCGCGGCCGCAAACGAATGTGACGGTAATTTTTTCGGTATTCCAGCTTGGTATAACGGCCTTGCTGCGAAAAAGGACAACAGATGCCAAGTAACTGCACCAGCGACTGGTCAGACCGGACTACCTAACTTTATTTGGCATATTGCACTTAATGTTGTTCAGATCATACTTACTGTTGCTGGATACCTTGCGGCCGTCTTTATTATTGTTGGTGGGTTTAAGTACATTACAAGTGCTGGGTCTGCGGATGCATCGGCAAAGGCAAGAAAAACGATTATGAATGCTGTAGTTGGACTTGTTATATCTATATTCTCCGTCGCTATTGTAAATGTCGTGACAGGTACTATCGCTGGTACTGTCGATCCTGCAACCGGCATTCCAAAGTCTACAGCGGATGCGGCAACACTTTCGGCTATTCTTAATACAGTTTATTTCTGGGCGGGTATTATCTCAGTAGTTATGATAATTATCGGTGGACTTCTCTACACGATATCTGGTGGCAACTCCAGTAATATTACGAAGGCAAAAGATACAATTATATATTCTGTCGTTGGTCTTGTTGTTGTTATAATGGCATTTGCACTTACGCAAGTAGTAATAGGAAGGTTTTAAAATATGAAACGAATCAAACAATATATTATGGCCATAGCATTTTTTGTCACGGTGGCTCTTGGTGCTGCTATGCCAGTCAGTGCAGTAAACGTATTTAATGGCTGTACGGCTGATCCAGGATCAACAGTTTGTTCGGCGGCGGGAACAGACAAAGCAGATAGTATGATAAAAATTGTAATCAACACTCTTATTTACGCTATTGGTATTGCATCTGTTATTATGATCATCATTGGAGGTCTCCGGTATACCCTTTCAGGGGGCGATAGTTCATCAACAAAAGGTGCAAAGGATACGATCCTTTATGCGGTGATAGGTCTAGTCATTTCTATTATGTCGTTTGCAATTGTAAACTTTGTTGTCGGTAGATTTTAAATAAAAGTTATGAAAAGGAGAATTATGAAACGTATACAAACAATCATTATCAGCCTGGTCGCTGTCGTCGGCATTGGTACAACAGGGATTGTACTATCACCACAAATGTCTTATGCAGCGCCTGGGGATATTGCACAAAAGCCAGCGGATGTGGCCGCAGACAAGGCAGCGGCAGCTGACTCGCCAACGGATCAAATTACAAAGGGGGTAACAAATGTTGGCCCATCAAACACCGGCACACTTGATGGTGGTATTAAAAATACAATTAATGTACTACTCTACATCATTGGTATTGCAGCGGTAATTATGATCGTGATCGGCGGACTACGCTATGTTCTATCTGGTGGTGACAGTTCGGCGACGAAAGGTGCTAAAGATACGATCCTATACGCAGTTGTGGGCCTCGTTATAGCTATTATTGCCTTTGCTATTGTGAACTTTGTAGTCACATCATTTAAGCCGTAATACTACTTACGTAGGTGTGAAGTAAAATTGCTATTAACAAATAGACGCCAATCTGGTATAAACTAAAGAGAGTAAATCCTAAGAAAGGAACTAAAATGAAAATTACATTTAAGAAATTAGCGCAGAGCCTTCTGCTGGTCCCAGTTATCGCCCTTGGTGTTAGCTTGGCACTTCCGGCATTTGCACCAACAACAGCAAACGCAGCATTCAATGGTGGTATCGAAAACGGCGCCAGCGAAGCAAAAGGAACAGGTCAGCAAAATAATCTTGATGGCACAGACGGTGTATTTAAAACAGTAACAAACGTAATGCTTTACATCATCGGTGCTGTATCAGTCATCATGTTGATTATCGGTGGCATCCGATACGTTGTATCTGGTGGTGAAAGTAGTGCTGTATCTGGTGCGAAGAATACAATTCTTTACGCTGTTATCGGTATTATCGTTGCGCTGATTGCATATGCTCTTGTTAACTTCGTTATCACAAGCTTCAAACAATAATAGAACTCAGTATAATTAACACTCAATAGCCCCCTCTTTACTATAGGGGGCTATTCTAGTATTAAAATCTACATATGTGCTTGCATATAAAATAGCCTGCAATTGATGCAGGCTATTTTATATGAGCTAGATGATTACTGAATTGTAATCTTTTTAGCTTGTTCTTGTTTTACTTTACTAAAGCTAATGGTGAGGACGCCGTCTTTAAGGACTGCTTCAACTTCATCTTCTTTAACGGCAACAGGAAGTGCTAGTGTACGGCTAAACTCGCCCCAATAACATTCTTGGATGTGCCAATTAGTTGCATCAGTGTCATCACCACTACTAAGAGTACCGCTAATTGTCAAAATACCATCGCTGATACTAACATCAAGTTCCTCTTTATTCACACCTGCGGTGCGGGCTTTAACGACTAATCGTTCATCTGTTTCATATACATCAACTGCGAGTTGACCTGGGAAATCATCTTCTGATTCTTCCCATGTGTTGTTATCAGCTACGGGTGCGGCTGACGGGCTATTCTGTTGTACTGTTAGATCATCATCGGATAAAAACGCGGCTGCGAGTTCATCTTCGATCAAGAGATCATCATTTTGTTTCCGGGCCATGATATCCTCCACTTTCTCTAGGCACTATTGACAAGTAGTCTCTTACAGTATAACGGAGCTATGCAGTATAATCAATGAAACAGGGTGCTTAAACGTAAAAAACACAATGGTAGAGTGGCTATTGTTGATTACTGCCTTACACTACTGTTGTTTAGACCATAAAAATGGTCCTGAAGATATGATAATTGTAAACATAACATCATTTGGAAGTTTTTTGCTTATGTATTTTCTAAATATAATCCACAGATCAGAAAAGTGTTTGATATAGATTTATAAATCATTATTACTGAACATATACTCCTTACTGCAAATGTAGAAGAAAAATAGATTATCCATAGCTTATGAATAAGTAGTGGTTTTATTGATCTACGCACACCGTCAATATAGGCGGTACTATATACCGTTACAATTGTGGTACAATTTATGTTGTACCTTCTTTGGAGAGGTGACCGAGCGGTTTAAGGTACTTGTCTTGAAAACAAGCGTGGGGCAACTCACCGCGAGTTCGAATCTCGCCCTCTCCGCCAGAATTAGTATACGACCATCAAATGGTCGTATACTAATACGTTGATATTATTTATTTCTCAAGAAGAACATAGCCATTTGCATCGCTGACAACTTTCCACCCAGATTTCTTCAGCTGGTAAGGCACGCCAATTATCCTGTCATCGTGCGCGACAAGTGCACAGGTTATATTATAAGTTCGAAACTGTTCATTACGAAATACTGAGTCGTTGAGTATTTTTAAGTAGTCAGTCATATATTTATGCCCGTTACCTTCCCAGCTTGGCATACGGCCATCAATGTATACTTTTTGTGTTGGTAGTTTCCAGATGAAATATCCACCAGACTCGTATGTGTTAAAAAGATTACCTGAGCAAGGGTGCGCGGTCAAATATGCAACCGCACTACGCGGGTATGCCTCTTCTCTATCGAGAGGACCATTATATATGTCATAAAGACTCCAGGCTGATATAAGAGAAATGATACCAATGATAAGCCAAATAACCTTACGCTTAGGAAGATCAAGTTGCCTTGGGATTTTTGTCAGAAAGTGTTTGATATATTTTGCTGTGAATGGCAGTGATAAAACGATAAATAATGGGTAGTGACGGATGCTCGACATGGCTGCTAAAAATAATAGAAAGTCTACTTGAAGGTATGATCGCCACTTTTTACCTAAAAGAAGGAGGAAACCTGCGGCCCAGATCGCAACGTAGCATAAGGTCTGCCAGACACTTCCTATAGGCACCCATTCGGAAATTACCCATCGAAGAGACCCGTCAAATGTTGTTCTAAATATCTCAACATAGAGATCAATACCATATGGATTAATAAAAGTCACTGCGAAAGATAGAATGAGTAAAACAAGAAGCCTCTTTGAACGTTCGGAAATAGTCCAATATGCAATCAGTGCAAGACCAATAGCAAAACCTCCATGTATATTTGCCCATAGGAGAAAGAGTAACGGGAGTAAGAACCTCCACTGCTTGTTACTGGTCTTCACGATAATATATACGAGCACTACTCCAAGGACCGTCCAGGTGACTGCACGCACTCCAGCGAATGGTAAGACTGCTATAGTACCAAGAAGTACAAGCGGCCCGTACACGCGTCTTCCTATGATGAAGAATGAAAGTGTCCAGAGTGCGGCGTATACAGCCGCTAGGAGTGTATACCCCCCAATTGAGTGCAATAGGAAAAGTAAACAGTCACTGAGCCATTCATGGTCGACCCATGGAAAATCTGCAGCTGTGTAGGTAAAAATATCTGTTTTAGGTATGCCGTGATGGAGGAAGTAGTCACCTGCTGCGAGATGCCAGCCAAAGTCAGGATCAAGTCTCAGATAAGATAAAACAAAAATAAGAATGAAAACAATACTAAAAGTGAGCATCGGTGACCAGTTTAGCCACCAAAATTGCCTCTTTTCCTTTGATTTTGTCCCTACCATTGGGACCACTATAGCATAACTATAAGACTAGACGTTTGTGCCGCCAGCCACATTACCCGGAGTAAAGCTACCGATGACGAAGTTGATCATTGCATAAGCAAATAGCGCTACGAGGATACCAATTACGGCGTATAGGATTGTGTTTTTAGCAGCCGTAATGGCTGTTGAATTTCCTCCAGAGACTACGTAGCGTAGACCACCAACGATAATCATAATAACTGACACAGCACCAATAATGTACAACATAACATTACTGATTGTCGTAAACACGCCGGCTGCACCAAATAGGTCAGTAACTTGATCGGTGCCCTTTGCAGCGTCTGCACCATCAGAAATACTACCACCTAGAGCCTGGCTAGTTGGAACAACAATAACACTCACAGCAAGTGAGGCTATGATAGAAATACTGGCGATTATATTTTTTAGTGATTTCATACATTGCTCCTTTCACAATTTACACCATATATATTCTATTATAGCAATAATACTCAAAAAGTCTACCCCCCGCCTCTGTAGTGTGCTACAATAATTCGAGCACGGGAGAGTATTTAGTAGTAATATTAATCATCGAACGTGAGCATATCATACGGAGGGGTACCCAAGTGGCTTAAGGGGATGGTTTGCTAAATCATTAGTCTGGGGAGACCTGGAGCGGGAGTTCGAATCTCCCCTCCTCCGCCAAGCATAAGCACTCTGCACTCGCAGGGTGTTTTTGTTTGTATTTTTTTGAGAACTATTGACAAATTATAAATAATTATGTATAATATACATCGATGTCTATTTGAGACACCGAGCTTTCTCCACTCGACAAAGGAGACTAGGAGTTAACAACATGAACGCTGTGATGGAGAAGGTCACGTTCAATGAGACGCTGTCCCAGTCCTACCTGCCGCACCGTGTGGTGAAGCAGGCCGTACTGGTTCCCGTTCCCGAGGGCGTGGAGGCCATCATCAATGCCGAGTGGGGCTCACCCCAGTCGTTCGTCGGCCCGTGGTACGCCATCTACACCGACGGCAACGTCATCTACGGGTCGGGCAAGCAGGAGTTCGAGGAGACCCACGGAACCACCGACGAGGTGGAGAACGGGTACTTCAAGAACACGCCCATCGAGGGCTACTGCTACGAAGGCCACACTGCTCGCGTCGTCACCGTCCTGTCCAGCGGCACTGTCGAGACCGAGAACTCGGTCAACAACGGTGACTGGCTCGTGCGGTGGCCTCACGGTGAGGTCGGCGTCATGACGGACGAGAAGTTCCGCAAGCTGTACCAGGTCGGCTGAGTCTCGTGAAGCGTATGCTCAGGAGGCTCAAGCACGAGATTTTCGGACACCCCCGCGAAGATATGATCTTCGGCGACATGGTCGAAGGCAACACCTGCACATCTTGCGGGTTGAACTTCAAGAGGGCCGACATCACGATCGGCTAGCCAACTCAAACACACCCTCCGGAGAGGAGAGCACTCAGTAATGAGAGCCCCTCGAAGGAGGGTGCTTTCATATCTTTACAGTAGATGTATCACTTGACATATTGATCAAAATAAAGTATGATTATGTTAAGTTCAATCAAAAACAAAAAGAGGATTAAACAATGGAACCAAAACCAAAAAACGAACCAGTAGTAGCCTACGAAAAACTAGATCTATCAACAGAAGAGTACACGGCTAAACTTGCCGAAGCTCCAGTATTTGCTAAGAAAGCGGAAGTACATGCAGTTGTCGCGGTCGGCGGGGAGAAAATCGAGACGGTACTTGCGAATGGTATTGTAGAGACAGTCAACATAGCTAATTCTGGTGATGCCATTATTACCAACCCTGGTGGTGAACAATATATCATTCCAGCTGAGACATTTACAAAACGCTATGAAGCGACAACTGAAGAAGGTGTTTTCCGTGCAAAAGGCATGGCACGTGCACTTAAGAATGATACAGGTGCACCAATTGAGATTACGGCTCCATGGGGAGAATCACAGTTTGGAGACGAGAACTGTTTGATTGCTACAGTCTTTGATCCAGATAGCCCTGACCAAATTGGTTCTGACCGATACATCATTGGTGCGGACGAGTTTGCAGATACCTACGGTCCAATCGAAGAAGTATTGGCTGATGAAGTTTAAATTCAACGAGCATAGTTTACTAATTCACTTCTAATCTCGTTAATTAACCCCCGCCAAATAAAGTAGACACTACGGCTGTAGTGTCTACTTTATTTGGAAAAGTTGGCTCACGACAACTCGAATGCATGTTTTGCTAAAAGTACTATGTTTGAGATTGTAGGTGCTATTGATCCACACGTTTAACGACAACGTTTGTTACCATATTTTTTTCATCAACAAACACCACCTTTTGCTCAATGTGGCTCGCTTCACTACGCTCAAGTTGCTCTAGTGAAAGCACGATAACTTCGTCACCTGGTTGGAAAATTCTTGCCGGGCACCCATTTAGACATATTTCGCCTTCGCCTTGAACACCGGGAATGACATATGTCTCCCAGTGTGCGGCATTAGACATATTGTTGATGTGTACAAGCTGAAATGGAACTATTCCAGACGCTTCCATAAGTAAAGGATCGATAGTGACACTTCCTTCGTAATCGAGTCTGGCTCCTGTTACATGAACGCGGTGTAATTTTCCTGTGCAAACTAGGATCGACATGCTACCTCCTTTTATCTGACTTGTTTTTCTTGTAGAACTAATTGTACCTTTTTATTACTCTCCGGTTCATAAAATTGGGGCTGAGAGTTCGCATAGCTCATCATTTTAGCATGCAGTAGCGGTAATGATGTACGGAGACTATCGTGTACTATATGGGTTGTTTCTGGACTGACGGCTAAGTAATATGGTGGCTCACATATATCTTTATTCTTTTCCATGAAATCGCCTTCATCATCTACAGAAACTTTAGGTGTCTTCCAATATTCACCCAAAAAATGAACACCATGTTTATATTTGTTGTATGTTAGCAAAAAAGCGACACGCATCGTCGGCTGGTACGATCTATTTTCTAAATGTGGTAGCTTAATTAAATCTGACGTAACAAACTCTTCCACGATGAAACTATCAAAGGTATCGTTTTGCCAGGCACTATATGCGGCATCTTCAATATCTGCCAAGATACCTTTTTTTGTAATGATATAGTGAAGTACTTTATCTAGTTCTGGGAGTGTAACAATAATGACACCTTTGCCCATAAACTCACCTCTTGGTTTAATGACGAACGTATCGCACTGAAGGTCACTAGCAATTTTGGATGCGAGGTTTTTGGTGTACGCCTTTTTATAATTGCCCCACTTTGGCTTAAGAGTCGAAAGCATTTCGTCGCCCGTAAATAAATCGGTCATAAGGTACTTATCGATCCAAAACGGGAAGCTCGATTTATCCATAACAACCATTCCAGGTATTCGTGTTTCGAAATCTGTGATAACTGATAATTGTGACCAACTCGTATATAAAAATCCTTGATAAGAAGAAATATCATGAGAATTTTTAGTAGACTGTTTGGACTTTTCTCTAAAAGTCACATCAGAAAATAGCTGAATGAGGTCTTTAGGGTTTTTCCATGACGGTGATCTGGCAAGCACATCTATTAGGTTTTTATCTGCCATGCCATCACTAAGTATCCAACCATTTTTATTATATGTAGATAATACACTCAGTAGTTCTGTGTGTATTGAATCTTCAAGCGGGTTTCGGTAAGCATCACCATTAAACAACGAGAGACTTGCCTGTTGAATTTCGCAAATTTTCACGCCTTGCGTTGCACTATATTTTAGATCCGCAACCATGTAGCAAACATCGACGGGAAATTTATCTAACAGGTCTGTCGACATTAGTCGAGTTTAATAACGTTTAGTATGGGGTTACTGACGGTGACATAATAACTACTTGAACTATTGTTAATAAGCATATTAAACGTAACTGGTGCGTTCGTCACGGTAACCATCTGTGAAACGTTCAGTGAAGCCGAAACTGCAAAGCCATATATAAAACCAGTTTGATCGGCAGGAGTCCATGAAGAGTGCGTCGTTGCCGGAAAAGGCTGTACCTGTTGCCATGAACTTGTTCCATGTTGCTGAGATTCAAAACCAGCCGTAAAAGATAACGAGGTTGGATCAGTAGTTTCAAAAATGTATTCCTGTACAATGCCAGAAACGCTCATTAGATATGTGCCATTGGTTGAAATCGTTATCGTTGAACCACTTACTGTGATTGCAGATCCTACATTGACTGAAGCTGTATTAAAGCTAATAGCCGACTGACCACTTGGTACACTATTCGACGATGGGTAATCATTTGAGTAATACGAGGCGTATGCGGGTGACTGTGCTGCTGGTACGGTGGGAGTTGCCCATGTACCATCACCTCTTAAAAAGGTTGTACTCGTTGCAGAGCCAGTTGCTAATTCATCTGTAGGCACGACACCTGAATTGTTTAGCCCAGCCACGCCCGATGGTTGCCCAATCTGGTTAGAGGTGATACCACCCGCTTGAGTGACCGCGCCGGGCTTGATTTTACCAGTACTATCATGAGATACCTCAAGGTATTCATTGAGGATTTCTCCCCAGGTATTTGTATCTTCACCAGGAATCGGTAGTCGTTTATCAGTACTTATATGTATACCTTATTGCATACATTAAATGTCGCTATGCTTATAGATATAATACTAAAGCTTTGTTATGAAGGCGTCAATTAAAAGCGTATTAAATTATTAATTTTGTAGTACTAACAAGTTCATAATCTAAGCTATGAGTTATCTACTTTTCATGACTGACAATAATTTTAAGCTATTTTCCATGCTCTGTTATTATTAGCTAATGCAGGACAATATATTCCACGTAAAGCCTTGGTCGCCAGATGTGATAAAAGTTGCGGAAGGTCTTATTCATAAGATCCATCAGTTTACCCCCGGTCTAAAAGTTCTTTTTATGGGTTCGGCCGCTCTTGGCCTTCCTGGTAAAAATGATATTGATCTTGATGTCCTGTGTAAATGGAAAGATCTCGTTATGTACACCGAGAAACTATCCGTAGTGCTTGGAGCTCCTAAAGAAATACACAAAAATTTAGTAGCGTGGGAATATATGCTTGATGGATTTGAAATAGACG
The DNA here is from genome assembly GCA_039928925.1 of Candidatus Saccharimonadales bacterium. Taxonomy (NCBI): domain Bacteria; phylum Candidatus Saccharimonadota; class Candidatus Saccharimonadia; order Saccharimonadales (SeqCode); species Saccharimonadales bacterium (SeqCode). The sequence goes on from JBDSSF010000003.1 coordinate 194,022, forward strand.
TCATACTTTCAGACCCTCTATTTTCTCATGTTCCGGAGCAGCAAAAGACGTTTGAAACACTAAGAGATAGCCCACACTTACTAACTGAGTACAGGCTACTGAAAGAATCTTGCGATGGTTTGCCGTATAAGGAATATGAAAAACGTAAAAAGGATTTTTTAAACTCCAGTGTCTATACGGATAGCCATTCATGAGAACTAATTTACATGTAAGCAATGCGTTATAATACATGTATATGAACAGGTATTTGCGACTTCCGTCCCGGGCAATTATTATGCTTGTTGGCTTTGTAGTTGCATTTATTCCAACGACAGTTATGGCCTCGCCGTTTGGTCAGGGTGTTTTTGGTGCAAACGTTCCGTTTGGTTCCGTAACAAGTCTCGCCATTAACCTCGGTGGGAATGTATCACTTAGCCTTACGACAAGTGGCGCAAATCTTGCAGGTACGGGATCGCATGTTATCACGGTTACTTCAACAGATGTTGTTGGGTACCAGTTGTTTGCACGAAGCAATGGTAGTACGAATATGACTGGTGCGAGTGCGACCATCCCAGCAAGTGCGAACAGTACACCAGCAGCACTCAGTCTTAATTCGTGGGGATTTAATACTGACGGTAGTGCAAACTTTGTTGGCATGACGACAGTTCCTCGTCTTATTAAAGATACGAGTGGACCTGCAAAGACTGGTGATACAACAACGGTAACTTACAAAGCATTCACTGATTCGACGCAGGCCTCAGGCCAATACTCTACAGCTGTTATTTATACTGTTGTTGCCGAGAATCAGTAGCCTGAGATAATTTCTTTTTTGCAGTATGTCGTCGTATGAGTATACTTAAGCCCCAGCTACCCAATATGACGACTGCGTAAAACCAAAGAGGCGTATAGACAACCAGTCCCTCGCTTATAATTGGTTTTGACGAGTCTGTACTATATCCATACGTTGCCTTGTATATGCCGGGTAATAAAGGTGACGGTATGTCATCGGTGACTCTGCGAGTAGTTCCCGGTAGGAGAATGTGAGTTGCTGTAACGGTACTTTTGTCGGTCCATAAGCCGCTAATTGAGCCTGTAGTCGTTGCTGTGTAGTGAACGTTGCCGGTGTTATTGATATCGAGACTGAAAGGAATAACATTCCCAACCACAAATCCACTAATTGAGTGAGAAACCAGCTTATTTGTTTGAATCGTTGGGCCATTAACTGTAATGTATAGTGGAGTTGCGACCTGAACTTGGCTAGATATACTCCCCTGTTTTAATGTCGCGCTTGCAACGATTGTGTAGTACTTACCGCCCGGTGCTGTTTTACCAGGGGGTGTGACGCTATATGCAACCTGCGCACTTTTATTTGGCTGAAGCTGAACGACTGTCTGCGTAAAATGTAGCCAATTTTCTTTAACATCACTAAAAATATAGTTATATGAGTAGTCGGCGACCGAAAACTGCTCAACAGATAATGTCACCGTAAGGGGTGCAGTTGTGAAGTTTGCAATTGTGACATTTCCTTGAACTGTTTTTCCCGCGTCAACTTCAAGAAATTGCTGTGGTGGGGATATTGCGAGGCCTTTATTTGTAGGTGTTTGCGCAAAAGTAGTACTAGGAAATAGGCTAACCAGTAGACTGGCGAGTAAAAACGTCATGAATAGCAAACGACGCTTCACAAAGTTACCCTCCTAACTACGTTTAACGAGCTGAACTTGGATGTCAGTAACGACATTATTGTAATGTTTAATGGCAAAAGCTTGAGTTTCCTGATTACGGGTTTGCCATTCTGGCGCAATAACGTAGCCATAGCCAAAGTCAAAATCACATGAAACTGGGTAGTGACCAAGTTGATTATCGATGCGCCACTGCTTGTTAACATATAGGAAACTAGCTTCAGATATAGCTCGCTGGTGCGTAGGGTCCTGCCATGCCCGCATACTTGAGTAGTATGGACAGACAATACGTGCAAAGCCCTTAATAGGAATATTTGGATTGCTTGGATCAAATTCTGCAGGTTTTAGTATTCGATAGATCTCGTCGAAGAATTGGAAGAATGGATCATTAAAACTATCACCATGTGGAATATGTTCAACAAAGTTAGAACATTCGATTTCATCGACTGAATTATCTGCAAATTGTGTCCATGGGAATTTCAAGAGGTCCTGTACATAATCGACACCATTTGTCTTGATAAGATCGACGCCTTTGAAACCTTCCGGTTTGTGCTCGCCTGAACCAAGCGATAATCTTAACGGTTCATTACTTGTCTCAATTTTTTTAGTAGCCATATATAGTCTCCTTACCACATAATCTGATTAGTTGCATCGTAATGTCCCACACGTACACGACTGTCGCAGGCAAATTTATAGCCAAGTTCTCGGGCACGTTGGAAAAACCACAAATCCTGTGTAAATACCTGGACGCCACCTTGCGGCGTAATCTCTTGTTTTGTTTTAAACCACTCACCATAGGTAAATCGTTTGTCTTTTAGCATCTCTGTCCTAAAAAGTGTAAAGCCCATACCAAGACCATTACATGGTGTGACGGCATCCGGAGCTGGAATTTGTGGAATGAAGTTTAAGGGCATTTCATTTGGGTTACCGTAACACATTGGCTGTCCAGCTTCACCTTTTGTCCAGTAGAGTCCACCAACGGCGTCGTACTCATCAATGGATTCATATAATTTTACGAGCCCATCAGCTGGCGGCGCATTATCTTCTTCTAACGTAAGAATGAATTTAAAGCTGCTAAGATCAGGGTTTTCAAGAATCATCTTAATAACCTGATTATATGCTTCACCTACCTCCATACCCTCCATGAAGAGAGGGCCTAGGACTTTTTGATTCATCGGACGTATCATTCCCTGCCAACTCTGTACGATACGAGCTGAAATCATGCCGCGAGTTGGGCAGATGATAATTGTCGATAAGTCTCGGTATGTCTTTTCTTTTTCGAGGCGTGTCGAATAATCACTTGAGTTGTGGATGCCAGAATTATCGGGGACGAGTATTTGTGGTTTTGTCATAAGGCTGTCTTAACATTATACTTGTATCTAGAATTTATACCATCCCAAGGTGTTAGAAATTGGAGCTGCCGCCTGAATTTCTATAGCTGCCATTGTTGGTTTTTGACCACTTGGTGAAGTTAAGCCATATGTTTGTGATCCGGGTGTGTTTGCTCCTTGATAGGCTGAATATGTGACATAGCTTCCAGTACCTGACTTATCAAAAAAGTCCTCCTGGACTGCACTTGACCTGTAGGCTGGGGCTCCAGGTGCTACTGCGTTCCAGTCAGCACTTATCCAAGACAGGATACTATTTGTACCAGTAGTTGTTAGCGTACTTGACGGAGCTGTACCTCCTGTTATATTCTCATTTGCAGCAGGGGTTCCCGCAAGTACCGCACCCGACCATCGCTCTACTGTGAGGTTATGCCACCCCGATGTACCTGAAAAAGTGACCGCAATAGTCATTGATCCCGGCGAGCCAGATATGTTAGCTGTAAATAAAGATACCGGTGTTTGACTGCTCGATGCATTACTTGCACGGAGTGTATAGGATTGGCTACCGCCCGAGGCAGTTCCGATAGTTGGCGTAGCCAGAGACTCACTGGCCACTTTAATAACATTGACCTCGCCGTTAGATGGAGTAAATGAAGGGGTAGTTAGTGTTGAAAGATCACTTGCGGTTGAGCGAACTGCATAAGATGTGATAAGTGTTGGATTTATATACTTTACCCTTTCAGCTTTATGATATTAAAAATCTGTCCATACTGGCGTTAACACTATGGCCCGCTAACCCAGCTAGTCGTTGCTTGAACTGACGCAGGCCCAATTGGATACATGTTGCCGCTAGTAAACGCAATATCGTCCCAGTATGCATTCATCGTACCCTGGGTGCTACTAATTTTACCAAATCGACAATCGATAATGGGCGTCGTACCCGTATTTACATTGGACACGCTATAACTATCTAGGGGTGTTAAGGAATCACCAAGGAAATACTGGGTGTTGATTGTTCCATTTGTTGTAGAAGTTCCTACGGTACACTGTTGCTCAATTCTATACCACGTCGCTGTAGTGAGTGGTGTAGTTGAAAAGGCTTTTATGGCTGCTCCAGTCGAGTCGCATACTGACAGTATTCCAGTGTTACCTATTTGGACTTTAGCCACGGAACTAGTGGCGCTCCTCGTGTAAGCGATGTCTGTCGTTGCGCTTGACATTGAATTTAGATAAACATAGAATCTGTATGCGCCGGTCATATCATTGACCTGATTGTTGAATGCGAGAACAAACCAGTCAGTAGAAGTGGAACAAAATGAATAATATGATCTGTTACCATGCATAGTAGGAAAGTTACTATAAATGACAGAAGCACTACCATTGAGCGAAACAATATCAAACGCCGTACCAGACCCGCCGCCCGAGTTTGCCCTCGTTAAACCTGTTGAGTTTGGCTGACCTTCGGCTGTATTTTGATGGTACTTTGATATATATGGATTCGGCCCAATATAGCCAATATCTTGGAGCGACATATCATCTAAGTAGTAATCTATATTGGCAGTTGAAGCAACATTTCCCCAGATACCTGCATTTATATCATCTCCACGTGTGTTAATTGTGGCAGGAGTAGTGATGGTTTCGGTAGGCGTTTTACCGTCTTTTGTTAAATATATCTTAAGAACGATCTGGCCTGCGCTGACGTTTGAAAAAAGCATCATCTCAGTCCTGAACCACTGACCGAGTGGAATACTCGTCGACGACGTTGAGACAGTTGTTCCTGAAGAGTCCTTAACAATAAGCTTATTACCGCCAATACCAAATCCTCCAATAGTTTGTATTGATGCATTAGTATATTCAAAAATGAAAGGAGTGTTGACTGGCGTGGTTGAAAAATACCAATATGACTGCATGTACATGGTTTTTCCAGGCTGGCTGACAGCAGTACTCCAATACATGTAAGCATTCGACCCAGTACTACCAGTTGTAATATGGTATGAGAGTGACCCATGAGCAGAAGTAAGAGACGAATATGTCATTGTAGTAGCACCGCCACCTGTGACGTTATTCCAGGGCTGACCACTATCGCCACCAGAGTTAGCTGTCGTGATCGTGGTACCATCAGTTCCACCCTCTGCGGTATTAATTAAAATCATATACAGTTTTTCTATTTAAGACAATCATTTCAGTATTAATTATATCTTGTCTGAACTTTGGAAAAGTATTAAATTCCACCACGGATTACTCCTATAAGCGCACTCAGGTTACCGGCTGCACTGGCAGTAAATGTAAAACTAGCTGTTGCACCTGTATTAACTTGTGATGTACTCCCTATGCTACCAAAAGATGTTGGCGCACTGGTCCATCCAGCTGGGTATGTAAATGCTGAAAAGCCTGTATTACATACACCAGCTAAAATGAGCGAGTTAGTCCCGGTAAGACTAAGACTCGGAACCGTCACACTTGCTCCTGAGCTATTTGTAGCGGTTTGGAACGTATCAACAAACGGGTTACCAGAGCTAGGTCCGCCAGTGATACGTATGGCATTAGACCATGTACTAGTCGCTGCCACACCACCAACTGTAGCGGCAGTTGGGCTATAGGTACCTGTATCGCTTCCTGCCGCATACTTATAGAGCCATGCACCTACTGTTACTGCCGACCCTGTGTTTGAAACAACAAAACTGGCAGTTGTAAATGAGGGTGCGCTAAATGGAGACGAAACGGGACTTGTACCTGTACTATACGATGCCCATACGTACATCAAAACAAGTGACCCTGCAACAACTCCGGACGGCACTACTCCATTGAGACTTGGTGTACCGCCACCGTTAGAAGCAACGATCGGTACTGCATATGCAGTGTTTAGCCATGAGTTTGTAGAATTTGCTGGTCCAATATACGATGTATCCTGTACGGAGTAGTCATCGATATAAAAGGTTGCCCAATCTCCGGTATTAGATAGCTTACCGACTGCAACGCTCGTTGAGTTTGAGGTTGTCGTATTGAGTGTACCGCTTGAAAAATCGTAAACAGGGTTAGTCGTCGTATCTTCTATGTAGACGCTATTGTGAACGTAGCCATTTGAGGTCGTCGTACCGGTAATAACAGTTTGTTCCACGCGAAGCCAGGTATTTAGAGGGAGAGTATTTACTGCAGTACTACCGGTAACAGTACCAGAATTATCTTGGGTAAAAAATTTACCTGCAGTTGTAACTGCTATGTTACACATTAATATACTGGAGTAGGTTCGGATGAATTGAGTTGCTGCCGTAGGATAATCAGTGAAGCATACATACACACGCTGTGAAATGACCGAGGTATCACTGGTGTACCATGTAAATGATGAGCCTGTTGCACTAGCGGATGTGAAATTATATGCCATCATTCCAGTATTGGTCGGAGCATTTGAAAAAGTAATGGAGCCACCCGTCCCCGGTGTGACAAGATCGAATGGCAGACCAGATGCACCGCCGCTATTGAGGCTCGTTACGGCTACGCCATGCGTCCCACCCTCGGCTGTATTGTATGTATTTACCTTGCGTGGTGTCGCTGAATATGAGCCGATCGCATCACTACTTTCATCACTAAAAGCAATATCGTCATAGTAAGCATTTAAGGTTCCAGCAGTATTATACTTACCAAATGCTACTCGGTATAACCAAGTCGTTCCATTGTTAGCAGTCGTACTCGAAAGTGCTTGAATAGCTGTTTTTGAATCACTGAGATAGTACTGTAACTTAGTTGTGCCAGTTGTGGCCGTGGCAACAACAGCCTGACACTCTATGCGGTACCAAGTATTAGCAGTTAGTGCACTGGTTGCAGTAAAAAGCACCGTGCTTGCTGAATCTCTAACGACTAACTTATTCGTTGCATCAAGACCGATCGTAATCACCACTGCGAACGCAGTGCTTTGGATAGCCGCCAGATCGACTGCGGCCCCAGGAAGTGTTGGCATGAATAGGTAAAATCGAGTCGCTATAGTTGCATTGCCAACAGCCCCAAGATAACATCGCACTGAATCCCCTGAACCACCGACCACATTATATGAAAGCGTACCATGTGCGCGGTTTGAACTTGAAAATGCTACTGTACCCGCACCGACAAGTCCGACGGCAGAGGTAAATGCATCTCCGGAAGCACCACCACTGTTTGCCTGGGTCACAGCCGTACCATTCGTCCCGCCCTCAGCCGTATTGATTTTGATCATTGGCATACTAGCTAGATCTCCAGCCTAGTACGTCGCACTATAAATTGCATGATAAAAAGCAGCTCTCATTGCATTGGATGCTTGCGTGTTATTAATTGCAGTAAGGGGTATAGTTGCTGGTAATCCTGCCGTGTTTGCACTGTATATACCCTGACCGAGATACACGTCGCGACCCGCACTCGTACTGCTGCCGATGACACCAAGAACGCCAGTTGCTATGATTTGGTTATTCCCCATCATTGTCATGCCCGTAGATGCAAATGTTGAAGCACTTGAAATAAGTGCTCCGACCCAGTATTCTCCAGGTGTAATATTAACGTTCATCGGAACGGTCATTTGCCTGATACCAGTTATGGTTTGAGTGTACTGCGCATTGGCTGTATTGCCATAAGAAAAGCCGTTATTCGCAGTACCAGAAGACATAAGAGAAAGAGTTGAGCCGTTTAGTGTATACACGCCCATAGATAGTGAATAGTTTGCAGAAGCCGTGGTTGCTGACGTAAAAGTCGATACTGTCAGTGAAACAGCGATCTTTGCTGCAGTACCCTGTACATTGTATGGAATATATTGGTGCTGGAGGGATAGAGAGCCGTTAGCCATAGTTCCGATAGATGAGAAAACAGCATTTGGTGCTTCCCATCTTGCAGCTAAGGCCCCCGTGCCATTATTGCCTGATATCGATATAGTATTTCCGCTCGTAAGGAGCGTTATGCCATTGAGTCCTACGAGGTTTGAAAGTTGAGGAACTGCAACACTAAATGCCTGGGCTGTTCCTGTTCCTGAGTTAATAGTGATTGCACCACCACCTTCAACAATATTAACAGTACCACTGGTATAGGTTGTATTTGAATTTGCTAGGGCAACCCCGCCGCTGCTTGTTCCTGCACCTGGAAGTGACCAACCACTAACGTAGCTACTGTCAAAAATACCCCATTGATCAAGGTAGAACGTGTCATTAACAGGCACGCTCGTTGCAGTTAACCACTGTGGGACAGCATAGGCAGCGGTTGCAGGTGCAGCACCAGTCACAGTTAGTAATGTAAACGTCGTACTGTTTACGTTTACTGGACTACCGGTGATGTTTGAAATGTATGCACCAGCTGATGTGTAGAAAGATATTTGCGCCTGACATTGTGCAGTGTTACCAATACCACGTTTTACAGATACAGTTGCCGTATATGTTTGGCCAGGAGTGACAGATGCACCATCAGTCGCGTTATTGGTTATAAATACATACGGGAAGCCTACAGACAGGTTAGTTACAAGAAGGCTTGTCGTGCCTTCAGCTGCAGTCGTATTGTCTATTGCAAGTGACGGGTTAGGAGCAACACTTGAGTTAGCCGTGTACTGACTTGTCGTGCCTGTGACACCTGCTGCTGATGCGCTCTTCATAAAGTTAGTAGGCGCCGCCGCGCTACCACCAGCAGAGATGGTAATAATATTACCACTACCAGCCGTTGCCTGGCTTAGGGTAACGTTGCTACCACCAGCAAAAATGAGTTGGTTAGAGGCAAAACCACTCACACCACTCGTGTTACCGTTTGTGCTCATACCAGCACTAAAGCCACCACCTGCACCGCCAGAAACGGTGATTGTTGCACCAATACTATTTGTACTTTGGCTAAGTGTGATATTGTTACCACCGACGAGGACAAGTCCATTGGTATTCTGGCCACTAACGCCACTCGTATTTCCTATAGTAGAAATACCTGCATTAAACATTGCCGGCGCACCGATACTGATCGTATTACCGTTTGTAGAGATACTGATAGCACCTGTTCCAGAGAAGACAGAGGTTTGTGGTACTGAGAAATTAAACGATTGTCCTGTTGTTGATGCGATTGTCATTGCACCACCTGCGACAACGAGGTTCGCGTTTCCACTGTTATAGGTAGTTTGAGAGTTTGCTATGCCAATACCACCACTTGCACCAGATAGAATTATTGAGCCGTTAGTATAGCCAACGCTGACACCACCATAGCCGTTAATGCTAAGCGAACGAGCATCTAGGGTGGCGGTACTGTTAAAGAAAGTATTGTTTCCAGCGAACATTCCCAGGGTTTGGTTTGTCTGGACGGGCACACCCATACTAACGGTATTACCGTTAGTTGAAATACTAAGGGCACCTGTTGCGGATATGCTTGAAGTTTGCGGTACAGAGAAGTTAAGTGACTGTCCGACACCACTTGCGATGGTGAGTGCACCACTTGCGTTGAAGTTAGCTGAGCCTGTTGAGTAGGTTGTGCCACCTCCGACGATCGCAACACCACCACCAGCCCCACCAGAGATCGTAATTGCGTTACCGGCCTGAGATAGTGTAATGTTGTTTCCGCCGGCCAATGTCAGCGTGCCGGAGCTAACTTGTGCCATTGCACCAGCGGTATTTCCCGAGAGAGTGATGTTATGGACATTTGATGTCTGAAGAGTTTGATTTGCCGCTGAGATACTGACAGTTGCAGATGCACCATTAATGCTTTGTGACAGTGTGACGTTATTTCCACCGGCAAAGACAATCCCACGAGAAACAGTTCCGGTTGTACCCGAAGTGTTCCCGATGTTGCTCATGCCAAATTTAGGAGGAATGTACGTCATGCTTCTTTAGATTATATACCAGTTACTACCGTTTGAGACGACGCGGACAGCAAAATATTGACTATCGAGCGAGAATGTCGTTGCACCATCAATCGTGTCACTAGCAGATCGGCCAACAACACATGTATTGGCCGAAGTATCAATGCGCTTGACGTAAAAATTATATCCAGTAAAAGACGCGGCGAGTGGAAGAGTTATTGTTGTATTGCCACTAGCAGCATCGGCAAAAATAATAACGTCGCTTCCTGTGATTGTGTAGTTACTAATCTTTGTAACTGTCGCAGTTGTAGCGTCAGCATCGGTCCATGAAGGTAGTCCTCCAGCGACACGGAGCGTCTTTCCGGTTGCTCCAACCGGTAAGCGTACGAAGTTACCACTACTGTCTCTATAGTGTAGGTCACCCGTTGCGCCGGAACTATCATCATAAAGTGCTACTTTTTTACGGACAGCTCCAGTTGTAATTGTAAAGTAAAGTGAATCTGTGTTAAATTCAGCTGCACCAACTTCTGCTGTTGTCATGAGCGTACCAGACGTGAGCTTTAGCGGCGCAGTACCTGCAGCTGCAGTACCTGCACGAACAGTAATTGTTTTGTGGCCACCATTTATGGCATTATCGGTGCCATCATCGTAGTGCTCTTTCAAGAGATACTGGCGAAGTATGTCACCCCATACGCCATCATCGTTATTAACGATTGGTAATCGCTGCGGAGTAGCCACGGCTACACCCCGAACTTACTTGAGCCAAAGCCGTGAGGCTTTGTTGTTGGTTTTACCTGAGTCATAGCACCTGGTGCAGCTTTCCATTTTTGGAGATTAGAAATTAAATTATTAATACCAATTATGGCAACTGCAAAACCTAAAACGTATCGCAAGAACTGCTTACGAGTTACCTCTTCCTTTAGAATTTGCGGGTTTAAAAATCTCTCCATCAACGAACACCGATTGCCTCTTATTATAAAAGTATAAGATACCGCTAGTGGTATGTCAAAATGATTATGGCTTCAGAGAGACTTTTGGAGTCTTTTTGCGTCTAAAAAGGTGTATTATCTTACGAATAATTGACCAAAGTGCGAACACTACGAGTGCTAACACAACGATACCACCAAGAATGATTTTCCATGGAATGACCCAGAATGTTACTTCACTTTCGATTGGGACATCACGGACACCGTCGTTATACACACCGACGAGTTTAGCGGTGTATTGTCCAATTCTAAAATCTGCAATTTTTGACCAGTCCCAACTCTCGCTCGTATTACCTGCATCATTTGTTTTAAACGTAGGAAATCCAGCCTCCCAGTTTGTTTTTAGTGTTCTACTACTACCAGGGAGGATATACCCTTTTGTTTCGTTAACGGGCAGCGTTGCAAGTGGACTAGGGCTCGAACTTGATCGTTGAATAAATATATTACCATAGGGCTGTACGATCGTGTTACCACTATTCTTAAAGCGAACACTAATTTGGCTCGGAAGATATTCGTATACCTGTTTGTCGGTTTCTAGCTCAACAACATCAAGTTTGCGCGTTGCGCCTGGCCTATCGACATTGAGTAGTGTGAAGACCGCGAGCGACCCTTTGATAAGGCGGCCACCCTCAGTTGGTTTTGGTGTATTTTGGCGGCTCACGATTAAAGCGAATGAATAGCTAAATCCTGCATCCTTTGGAAGGGCCACGTGGATTTTCTGTGTGAACCACTGCCCTGGCTGTACGGTGAAGGACGGTTCACTGAAACTAATCCACTGATTAACATCTGGTGGTGCTGTATCGTTTAAGACAACACTACCATCGGTATCATTTAACTTAAAGCTTCGTGGTTCAATCTTGAGGTCTTCTGCTGTTGTTCCTGCGTTTCTGATCTTTAGCTCGAGATCGGTTGTCTGCCCAGGCTTAACCGTTGCGACGAGTGGCGATGGGCTAACTTGTAGTGAAAACTCACCAGGTGCTTGGGCGGAAACTGTCGGAGGATGGAGAACAATAGCTGCTATTGATGCTGTTAACATAAGTAGTGCAGCCGGTAGCCAAATCAATAGGGGTCGTTTAAAGATTGTACGCATTACTGCTGTCCCTTTCCGTTCGCACCGCTATCTTTATTATTCGCAGCTTGCTTCTCCAGTGCCTTCTTGACCGCTTTTCGTGTTCTTCGTTGGCCTATCTTACGGCCAATAAACCATACGGCTATAATAAATCCAATGAGCATCAGGATTGCTTTCCATGGAATGACCCAGAAAGTTATCTCGCTTTCGATAGGAACATCCCTCTGGCCGTCGTTATAGACACCTACAAGCTTTGCGGTGTACTGCCCGATACGAAACTTGGCTATATCGGCAAAGTTCCACGTGAGGCTCTTATTTTGGACACCTGCAGTATCGACACTTACTTTATAGTAAGGAAAACCATCATTCCATGATGCCTGAAGGGTTCGTTCCTTGCCTGGAAGAATATACCCTTTTGTTTCATTAACCGGTAGGGTTGCGATTGGTGAGCCACTGCCACTCCCCTGTTGAATAAATATATTACCGTACGGCTGGACGATCGTGTTACCACTATTTTTAAAGCGAATACTTAGTTCAGTCGGTAGATACTCGTATATATTTTGTGAAGCGACGAATTCGGTTGTTTCAAGTTTTCGTACTGCACCCGGTCGATCAATATTAATGAGTGTAAAAACAGCCACTGATCCTTTGATAAGGCGGCCACCTTCGGTAGGCTGTGGGTTATTCTTACGATTAATGACCAGCGCGAATGAATAGCTAAATCCGGAATCTTTCGGTACAGCTACTCGGACTTTCTGTGTAAACCACTCTCCAGGCTGTACGGTAAAGGACGGGTTAGAGAATGTAATCCACCCATCGATATCTGAGGGTGCAGTATCATTAAGTTTTACAGTGCCATCGCTATCGTTAAGGCTAAAGCCTCGAGGTGCAATGGTGAGTTCTTCTGGTGCGGTTCCACTGTTACGTATTTTGAGCTCAAGATCAGTCGTCTGGCCTGGTTTGAGTGTCGTAACAAGTGGTGATGGGCTCACTTGTAGTGAAAATTCACCTGGTGCTTGAGCAAGAACTGGTGTTGATACAACGAGGAGCAATATCCCAAGGACAATGCCCAGGCTTCCCCCAATAATCCATCTCCACGTTTTCATCTGTGTCTTAGTATAGCAATAGTCGCCGGATATCGGCGACTATTAATTGCTGTTATCTTGTGATTGTACTGACTCTTAGAATAGACCTGCACCGATGACAGTGATCGTGTCGGTATAGTCAGATGCGGCCGCAGTAGTTGCATTAATTGCCGCGTTGTTTTTAAGCGTTAGGACTGCTGTATTTGCTGTACCTGTTGATGTTGCAAGTGCACGAAGTGACGTATCAAGACCTCCACCTTGCCCTGCGACAGCACCAGCAAATGGTGTAGCAACAGTAATTGCTCCTGAGCCACCAACTTGACTTGAAGTAACACCAGTGTTGTATCCAAGTGTTCCGGCTACAAGTGTACTGTTGGTACCCGGCGTTGTTGATGCGATAGTGCTAGCTGCAGATGCAGAGCTAAGGCCTGTATTTGCGTCTTTAGCCCAGACCATCCATCCATTTTTAGCATTCGTATTTACAGTAGCAGTTCGAGGTGTTGGACTTGTACTAACTGATGCAGTATTTAGTGCGCCGAGTGCATCGTTGTTTCCACTTAGTGCGAAAGAGAAGATAGAAGGAACTGTAGCTGAAACAATAATTTGATCATCAGTGATGCTTGCAGTAGCATATGACTCTGTATCAATGGCCGTTGGTCCAGTAGCTCTTGTTGTAATGCTACCTAGGTTTGAGCTAGTAGCAGCGGCACTCACAGTGACAGCTGCACTATTAGTCCAATTAAAGCAATACAGTGTTCCAACGGTGAGATCACCACTAGGGAATGTGACAACCTGACCGGTTACGTTTGTTGCAGTACCAATAGTTGGCCATGCAGTACCACCCGTTGGCCACGCTGTGTTTGTCGTGTTGACTGTAAAGTTGGCTGCAGTACCAAGTGTATAGCCAGTAGGGAATGTTACTTGAACGTCAGTTTCGGTTGCCGTGCTTGCAGGATTAGCACATACAGTACCTGTTGTTGCTGTACTTACTTTCATACGATCAAATCGAACGAAGAGCTTCGAAAGAGAAGCCGCTCCAGATGTCTGTGCAAACACGATTTGTGTGATAACAGTGAGTGCTAAGACTGCTGCAATCAGCACTAAGCGGTAGTTTACTGTGGTCCGATGATATGTGGTGTTCATTGTACTGTTTACCCCTATTGTTTTTTTGTATATTTTTTCTGCATAAGAACATACTATTTTATATAGTAACTATCTTTGGGGTGTATTATAACGCTAGTGTTTACATATTGCAACTATTTTTCCACAACGTTTTTTAATCAATAAATTTTCACATCCATCGCCAGTTTTTAGCGACAATTGTAAGCACGTCCCGAAGAGATTGATCGTCACCCGAACCCCCCGTTATTGATATAGATGCATAGCGATTATTTTGTATGAGAAAGCTTGTTATTTCCGTGCCCTCCTTTATTTTATGGAACGTCGGCGTCCCTACGGGAAAAACAATTGGTGTTATTTGTTCATATGTATCTTTTGACTTTAAACGGTAGAGATAGTCCGCTACACCCTTAATGCCCTCAGCTGTGAGTGTCCCGGTCGTAATACCAACTTGAATATCTGCTCCCTTGGATTTAAAGGCTGTGAGCTGTATTACTGCGCTATCAGTTGGGCTTTCTTTTGTTTGAACCTCAAAATCAGAGGGAAGACTCGTCATGAATAATGCCGTACTAACTGTTTTTTCAGTTGGCTCAGAGGGGGTATCTACCTGACTTTCTAGAGTGATTGTTTTAGTCGATGGACTATTTGCCCACTTCACAAGTAAAATAGTACATATAGCTAATAGAATAACTGCGACAATACCAATAATAAGTAACTTGCTTTTTCTGCTCATCTTTTTCTTACAGATCTCTTCTTTATATTCCTTGGTACCCTACCACTTCCATGAGCACCAGCAATAAGGACTGGTACAGAATGAGCCGCCTCAAACCATACTATGGCTGCGAGCCCGGCAAGAACAGTAAGGCTAGCGTAAATACCAGCCGTAAGTGTGTGTTCGTCAAGAAGAGGTAGGTCTGTTGTGGTTGTCGTTGTCGATGTGGGCGGAATGTATGGGGTAACTGCTGCAAATTGACGACTAAGTGTCCGTCCATCAATATCGGTAACTGTCAGAGTAATGAAGTACGTAACATAGTGGTCATAGTGATGATTCATACTGAACTCGTCACCTTTCACATTTCGTTGCTCTGTCGTATGGTTATCTCCCCAGTCTATAGTGACGACGTAAGGTTGCCTACCACCGGTGAACGTTCCAGCCCATTCAGCATCTTTATTTGGTCCATAGGTTAAATATGTGTATTTACTAAGTATCTGAATTGGTGCAATGCCATCATTTGTAGTGATGGTGTTTTGGGATGAATTTTTTGGTAATGTGATACCGTCTGCAGTTCCTGCGACTGTTCCGCTAACGGGCTCTATATATGTAACAGTGATTGGTGCGCTGTCTGGCCCATAGTCACCAGTACGGTTAACACTTCTTGCAATAAGCGTATTACCTCCTGGTTGGAGTACGACTGAAACGGAAAATGTACCATCAGCCCCGCATTGGGTTGATCCTAGGAATGTTGCACCAGAATATATAGATATGAGGATAGGAGGATCTATCACTTCGCAGGTACCAGTGAGCGTAATTATCGGTGTTGTCGTGGTACTTCCATCAGCGACAGAAGTAATAACAGCTGGCTGTGTTGAGACACGAGCGGCAATCTTGGCACTAATAACTATCTCATCGGCACCAGCAGCTTTTTGAATACCAGCAAGCGTAACACAGAAGAAGGCAACGACTAAAAAGAGTGACCTATACGACGTATGGCGATGAGTGAGTACTTTACCTGTGTGTTTGTGATGTTGAAGCCGTAGCAATCGAAGCATATGATCAGTTCCCTAATGGGATAAAGTATAGCACTTTGTCGCCTGCTCTGTAATGTCTGTCGAGGCGAATACTGCTCATGATATACTAATGCTATGCAACCAAACAGTGATGAGAATGACGCACCCGACCAGTATGAAGAAGACGATGAACAGCTGCAGGTAAATAATGCATCACAGCCTGTTCACTGGCAGGCAAATGAATATATTCATCACGATAAGTCAACGGGGTGGTTCGTTGTATTTGGTCTTATTATTTTAGGGCTTGTTCTATTCGCAATCTTTGTCCTCCAGTCCATTACGTTTGCTTTTCTTATACCAGTTATGGGGGCAGCACTCTTTGTGTATACGAAGCGGCCACCAAGAGTTTTAGACTACACGCTCAGCGCTAAGGGGCTCTATATTAACGATCAACTCTATGCATTTAACGAGTTTAAAGGCTTTGGCATTATCAAAGATGGTGGTGAATATTCCATTATGCTGATTCCTGTGAAACGATTTCGTTTAGGAGTATCTGTATACTTTCCAGAAGAAGCAGGAGAAGCGATTGTTGACATGCTTGGTCTGAGACTTCCTATACAAGAATTAAGTCTTGATATTGTTGATCGTGTGACGCGAAAACTGCGCATCTAACTTGCCTACCATCAGGGGCACGTGGTACAATAACCGATGTTCGCTACAGTAATGTAGCTGGAAGCACCTTCTAGTTACACGAAAAGCGTGATCATGTATGTTACACCATGTGTGGTCGCGCAATTTTGCACCCGTAGCTCAGCTGGATAGAGCGTCGGCTTGCGGAGCCGAAGGTCATAGGTTCAAATCCTGTCGGGTGTACCAAGAAAATAGACTCATCATTTGATGAGTCTATTTTCTTTTAAATGCATAGAAATAACTCCAGTTCTGAATTATACTCATGTTTAATATGGTTAAACACAAAAATACATTCAGTGCACAAAATAAAGTAACAATCAATTTTGGCTATGCCCTATTTGCGCTGACAGTACTGTCCTTTCTTTTATCAACTGCCATTCCTTTTGGCTCAATCCTCTTTGTGCCAACTGCCAAGCATTTCAATATTTTTATTATAATAATTGCATTTGCAGTAGCTGCAATTTTCCCAGCGCTCATTTCATATTTAATCGGTGATAGAGCAACTCATGCAAAAAATAAGTTGATACATCACTATAATGGTGTATTGTTTGGTGTTGCGGCATTTTGGATCGCACAACTGTTTGCTGTTAGCGGACTTTATGAAGGTCTATCTATGAGTGGACTGCCCGTGCCTATATCACTACTTGTCAGTAATATCGTACCTGTTGTTTTAACTATCCTCTTGATTACCGGTATTGCAGTCTCATATGCAAAAAGCAATAAAAATACATCCGTGCTGCTGCACAGACCCTACCAGGTTCTTTTAATAGCTACAGTAATCGGCTTGTTGTTTTATCTCGTTTTGAATCAAAAATACGAAACTGGGCTCAGTACTCTGCTAGGTATTGCTTCAATTGCTGTGCCAATACTTTTAGTGGGCATTTCCTATAAAGTTCTGTCGAGCTACAAAACAAGCCAATTAACTAGGCTTACGGATGCTATCGTGGCAATGAGTATGGGGTGGATTACGATATATCTGGCTTACTCACTGACCTCATTAATTCAATTATCATATGAACTTACAAGCCTATTTTCTTACGCGGCTGGGCTGACTGTACTCAGCATGTATCTGTACTTGCGAAGACGTAACTTTTGATCTTTAGCGCATCTACGGATGTTGTCACTATTTTTAAGTTTGGAAAGGTTCAATATGCATCTGGGTTGAACCTTGATCGATTGAATTTGGGTTATAGTCGTGTGTTTGGGGGTGGTTGATGGCAAAAATAACAATCACAACCCAAAGCCCAATAAATAGAATTGAGAGAAGTGAGCTAATGGCACCGGTGATAACGCCAGCAAGGCTCATGCCATGGCCAGGGTATTTTCTTTTTAACGCAATCGAGCCTGTGATAATTGCAGGTATACCGAGTAACAGACCGAATCCAAAAAAGGACACGATCCCCAGAACCATCGATACGGTAGCGAGGGTTGTATCCTCTTTCACGGTTATTACTGATGCGGGTGCTTGTGGGGATTGAGCTGCAGTCGGAGTCGGTACTTTAGCAACTGGTGACACTGGAATATTTTTAAGATCGTCGGTCTTTTTGGTCATGTAAGTCTCCTGATGATATATCTGATATCTATTTTACAGTGGAAACGAGTAAGTCGCTACCCAATAAAATATATCTACCAAAGAGTAGATATATTATTGGCGGAGAGGGATCAGCGAAGTTAGAGGTTAGCTTATTATGTAACTAATTCAGTCCATCTCTGATTGATGGTTTCATCTCGCTAATTCTTATCGTCCAGATACTTAGCACATACCGATTCTGCTCCACCTTGATTCTCTATCAAATTACTCAGATCTTTAAATGCACTTTCAAATTGCGTATGATCGGCTATGCCAGTTGCAGCTCGCCATAATTTTTCGACATTATCACGAAATCGATAGTCGCTATCGGTTGAGCCAAACCCACTACATACCCCATTATTTTTAAGTTCAGCTATAAGCTTTAAGCGAGCCATTTCGGGCAGTATAGCCATCACCTCAGGGGATAAAGGAGGTACCTCTGCTCTAATAGTAGGAAATTCGTGCATAAAAATAATTATATCATGATATTGCATTATATGCAAACATAAACATGATGGCGGAGAGGGAGGGATTCGAACCCTCGGTGAGTTACCCCACACCGCTTTTCGAGAGCGGCCAGTTAAACCACTCCTGCACCTCTCCATGCAGTGCCCTATTGTAACAAAAATGGTAACATAGCCCTATGGAAGACTCAATCTTTACGAAAATTATCAAAGGTGAAATTCCTTGCCACAAAGTATATGAAGACGATAGAGTTATCGCATTTTTGACAATCAATCCCGTTGCCGAAGGTCATACGCTTGTTATTCCAAAAAAGCAGATTAATCAGCTCTGGGACCTTGAAAGTGAAGATTATGTCTATCTCCTTGATGTTACGAAAAAAATTGCGCTTCATCTTAGGCAGGTTATGAAAGTTGATAGAGTAGGTGTTGTCGTAAAAGGGTTTGAAGTTCCTCATGTGCACATCCATCTTATCCCAGTAAACGAGGGGAGTAATGTAATTTTTGATCACACTGTACCACCCGATAGTCCATCAAATGATGAATTAGCTGCAATCGCAGAGCGTATTCGATTTTAGTTATGCCAATTCGTATTCTTGTGGTTGGTAAAAAGCATGAGACTTGGGTACTCGATGGTATCGAGCGCTACCAAAAACGTCTAGGACGTCCCTTTGATATAGAATGGGTTCTATTGCCACATTCTAGTTTGGATGAGTCTAGAGCTCGCCAGGAAGAATCAGAACGCATACTTCCTCGTCTTCGAGATGCTGAGTTCGTTATACTACTCGATGAACGAGGTAAGATGATTGACTCCCCTGCTTTATCAAAGTTACTGCTGGTCCCACTCGAATCTTCTCGGCCTACGACGATTGTTATTGGTGGCGCCTATGGGGTTGATGGATCCGTCCATAGCCGTGCAGACTTTATTTGGTCACTTTCACCTCTTGTATTTCCACACCAACTCGTACGACTCATGCTCGTTGAACAGGTCTATCGTGCACAGGAGATAGCTGGCGGTAAACCGTATCATCACAGCTAATTGACATTGCATACAACTTATGCTATATTTGTACATGTAAACCTAAAAAATAAACATGTTAGCATCAACTCTATTCAATCAATTCGCAGTGATCCTCAGTCTGTTTACCGCAACAGGCATTGCCCTTCATGATACGAAAATCGATAAAGCATTTGTCACTACGACAAATATACCGAGTATCTCAAGGGTCAATGTTGAGTCGGCTATGACTGCTGTTGTCCGCGCGTCTGAACCTCATACTCATGTTGAGCGTGCGTCAGTTGCGCAGGCTATTCACGAAATTCAGGGTGGTGCACCGCGTATCCATCCCCGTGAGGATAGTAGAAAGCATGTGACACCGAAGAATGTACCACGCGGCCATCACGCGTTTGATAACTACAATTTACCTTTAGTCTAATCAGTACGAAGGACGTTCAACTCGTTCTCAAGACGTTCAACGAGTAACTTCTTACTTTCAAGCTGTTCGCGACTTTCTTCAACGAGACGTGTTGGCGCTTTTGAAACGTAAGTTTCATTTCCAAGGCGAGATTCAAGTGTTGCAATAAACGCTTTTGTTTCCGCCAGGCGAACCTCTAGATTCGTTTGGTGCTCGTAGAGAATATCTGGGCTTACGTCTAACCATGCATCACGGCCACTTGATGCGAGACGTAGTCCCCTTGCTTGGTCAATTTCTGTCACATCTTTTAATTTTGCAAGATGCTTAATGAGGTCGGCGTTATCTGCAATTAAGCTATCATCTTGAAATAGAAGAGCGTACCTTTCGTTACCAGGTAATTCAGCGGTAACGAAGCGAGCTTCGACGACAAGTTTTTGAAGTCGACTAAATTCAGCGGCAGCGATATCGTCATATGGTATTTCTGTTGGCCAAGGAGTTGTCACGAGAAGATCGGTGTGCCATGGGAGTGTTTGCCAGATAGTCTCCGTCACAAATGGTGCAAAAGGATGGGCGAGTGTGAGACATGCGTCAAGTACCCACGCGAGCATCGCATTGTCAGGTTGTTTCTTACTTGACTCGACGTACCAGTCTGCAACATTATCCCAGATCGCATGGTAGACGCTATCACCTGCTTCTGCGAATCTATATGCCGCAAGCTGCTTATCAATATCGGCAACTGACCTATTCAGTTCTCGTATAATCCAATGATCAGCGAGTGTTGTCGGTTCTGGTGGACCCGGTTGGTAGCTTTCGCCAAGAGCGTCTTCAGTAAAGCGTGCAATGTTCCATAATTTATTACAGAAGTTACGGCCTGAAACGACGTTACCTGTTGAGAATGCTTGGTTTTGGCCAGCGCTACGACTTGCAACGATACCTAGTCGGAGAGCATCAGATCCATACTTTGCAACGATTTCCATCGGATTTACGACGTTACCTTTACTTTTGCTCATCTTCTGACCGTGCTCGTCAAGAATTAGCCCATGAAGATAGACATCACGAAATGGGACTTGGTCAGTTGCATAGAGGCCAAGCATAATCATACGGGCTATCCATGGATATAGAATGTCGACACCGGTTTCTAGGACACTGGTTGGGTAAAATCTCGATAATCTTCCATTTTCGAGGAAATCAGTTGTAACAAATGGCCACTGACCACTGCTGAACCAGGTATCAAATGTATCCTCTTCACGCCTATATGTTGTACCATTTACATCAATTAGCTCTTCGTCTACACGATCATAAAAAATCCAGTCATCAGGATCGTTTACATTTTGGAAAGCTGGGATTGGAATGCCCCATGGGATTTGGCGGCTAAGATTCCAGTCATGAAGATTATCATAGTACTGAATAAGCGCTTGTTTTTTACTTGCTGGATGAAACTTAATCTCACCTGACTCAATCACCTGTTTAGCTCGGTCTGCAAGTGGACGAACCTTTAAGAACCATTGTTCTTTTACAAGTGGCTGGATTGGCTCACCACTTTTGTAGTCATAGCCAACACTGTGTTCGATTGTATCTTCACCACGTCGAAATTCATTCGCTTCTAGTTCGGCCAAGATCCTTTTACGTGCTGACATGACATCAAGTCCAACATACTGCGGAGGAACGTTTATCATGCGGCCATCAAAATCAATAACCTGAATACGTTCCAGATTGTGACGGTTACCAATATCAAAGTCATTTGGATCGTGAGCCGGAGTGACCTTTACTGCACCAGTCCCGAAGGCGGGATCAACATGTTCGTCGCCAATGATTGGAATTTCACGATCAGTAAGCGGCAGTTGAACGCGTGTACCAATAAGATTCTTGTACCTTTCATCGTCTGGGTGAACTGCGATTGCAGTATCGCCAAGCATTGTCTCCGGCCTGGTTGTTGCGACGACTATCTCACCAATTTTATCCAGAGTTGGATAGGCGATTTTCCACAGAGTCCCCTTCTCAGTTTTGTGATCAACTTCAATGTCAGCATAGCTAGTCTGGTACTTCGTACTGTAGTTCACAATACGCTCACCTCTGTAAATAAGTCCTTCGTCCCATAATCTTTTGAATGTTCCGTAGACTGTTTTTATCACCTTCTCATCAAGTGTAAAGACAAGATCTTCCCATGAACTACTAACACCGAGTGCTCGAAGTTGTAACTCCATGTTACCGCGCTGCCTTTCAACAAAACTCCATACCTGGGAGTAAAGTTGCTCACGAGTAAAGTCAAATCGTGATTGTCCTTTTGCAGTTAATTCTCTTTCGTAGACAACCCATGTTTCAAATCCTGCATGATCTGCGCCGGGAATATAAGCAACATCCCTTCCCTTCATGCGGTAGTAGCGGGCAAGAATATCCTCTAGCTGAACTGTAAGCGCATGGCCGGTGTGGAGGTTGCCGTTTGCGTTCGGCGGCGGCATGACGATGCTGTAGGGTTCACCCTTCCCTGTTGGAGCAAATGCACCAGACGTTTCCCACATTGCATAGATATTTGGTTCGTACTGATTCGGATCATAGGTTTTTGCTAGATTCATCTTGTAAAAAATTCCAGGTTTATTTCTTCACGTGAAAAAATGACACAAAGTACCACAGGCATTTTCATTTGAAAACACCGCAACACTGCATTCCTCTGTTTCACGTGTTTGTTTTCACCTACTATTATACCACATTCAAGGCAGTGTATAATTGGCCTATGATAAGCGTGAACGTAAGTAACGATAGGGAAGAGTGGGATGAGTATGTCCTTGCGCACAAGGGTCATCCACTGCAGCTATGGAGCTGGGGAGAAGTAAAAGCTGCACATAATTGGCAGGTAGCACGTGCTTTTGTAGCCGATAACGGTGAGATTATTGGTGCAGCTCAAATTTTAATTCGGCATCTTCCTGGGCCGTTTCGTTCACTTGCATATATTCCCAGAGGACCAGTCACATCGCTTGAGAAAAGGGAAGCGGTGCTTGATGAAATTGCGTCGTACGTAAAAGACACCTTTAAATCAGTTGCGCTCAGTGTTGAACCAGATGATGAAGCTACTTTTGATATCTCTGGATGGCAACAAACAGATAATACAATCTTAATTCCAAGAACTATCATTTTAGATCTTGACCAAAGTGTCGATTCTCTTATGGATTCTATGAGCAAGAAGACAAGACAGTACATCCGTAAATCTGGCGGTGAAGAGATGACGATACGGCGGGTAAAAACAAAAGAAGATTTGGAACTTTGTCTTGAGATATATAGACTAACATCAAAACGTGCACATTTTGCTCTTCACGACGACGAATACTACGAAGATATATTTCACATGATGGGTGATTACTCGCCGGTATTTGCGGCATTCGTTGACGATAGACCCGTCGCGTTTTTGTGGCTTGCTATTAGTCGCCATACAGCCTTTGAGCTATATGGAGGCGTCAGTGATGAAGGTCAACAACTTAGAGCAAACTATGCACTCAAGTGGTATGCCATCACGAAGATGCGTGAGTGGGGGATTAGCCGTTACGACTTAAACGGGCTCCTTAACGATGGCATTAGCACCTTTAAGCAAGGTTTTGCCGGGCACGAGAATCAGTTGGCGGGAACGTACGATAAGCCGCTTTCACCTCTCTATATCGTGTGGCAGCGTGGATTGCCTGCGATGAAGCATGTCGTACGTAAAGTGAAGTCGTTGCGTAAATAACAACGATTGGATTTTAAATGTATATCACGCCCTAAAATATCAAAGAATTTGATACCTTGGGGCGTGAGACAGGAGAAAAGACTGCTCACGCTTTACATCAGATGATGATGTTCTCTGCTCGAAGTAGCTCGAGTAGCTCCTCGAGGGTGACGCCGACGAATGTCGCCAGCGCGAGCATGTCAGCATCACCGAAGATCATTTTGTTCTTCCGGCTAGAGGTGGCCTGTAGCGGTGTGAACCAACGCACGACTGCTTGAAGTCGAGAATTACCGCTCTTCTTCAAGCTGGGAATATCAAGCGCGTAGAATTTCAGTTGCATGCCTTGAGTGTTGAGCTCGGCGATGTTCAACAGAGACCCTGCGTCGACACCAAGAGCTTCAGCGATCACGTGAAGTGTGAGCACTGTGAACGAACGGGCACCATTCTCGTAGCTAAGGATCTGAATTGCGGAAATCTCTCCGCCCGTTCGGGCTGAAAGCTCATTTCTGCTCATATTTATACCAGTGCGGGTCCTCTTGATCATGAGACCAACTTCTTTTTCGAAGTCGTGATTCCCAAGTCTTCTTGCTGGATCGACCACGAGTCATTCTCCTGTCTGTTAAATCTGGCGCCGCCAGACGATTTGTGGTCACAGAAACATAACGCCTCTATGTAAACCTCAAAATTTATGGTTACTATATAACCAGTATTGATTAAAGTCAATTAAGTATTTTTGTCTATGACCAGGTAGTTTTTGTCATCGAGAGACTAGGAACCACCTTTAGCTCAAAGGGGCTTGTAGGTGTGTTCTTCTGTGCATAGTAGTATCCGAGTGTTGCGATCATTGCGGCATTATCGGTACATAGATTCATCGGTGCGTAATCGATATGAAGAGGGAGGCGCTCGGATAGTTCACGCCGTAATTCACTGTTTGCTGCAACACCGCCTGCAATGACGACAGATTTTGGAGAATAGTGGAGAAATGCTTTCTCAGCTTTATCTACTAATGTTTCAACTGCAGTTTGCTGGAAGCTAGCAGCAAAATCTGCTCTCTGGACATCATCTAAGCGTACTGCAAGCTCGCCTGAGGGAAAAGTGAAGTCAACACCTGTTTCGCGCTGCACTGACCGTAGAACGGCTGTTTTAAGGCCAGAGAAACTAAAGTCATATGGATTCTTTAATTTTGCTTTTGGGAGTAGGTATCGTTTTGGATCACCAGTAAGCGCAGTCTTACTGATTGACGGGCCGCCAGGGTAGGGGAGACCGAGAATTTTTGCTACCTTATCGAAGGCTTCGCCGACGGCATCATCTTGGGTTTGGCCGAGTAGCTCGTAGTCACCGTGACCTCGAAATAGTACCAGCTGTGAGTGACCTCCGCTGACAATAAGGGCAAGCATCGGAAATTCCGGTACTGTGTCATTGAGGAAGTTAGCGTAGACATGGGCTTCAACATGATGGATAGGGAAGAGTGGCTTGTTTTTGAGAAGTGCAAGCGTTCTTGCGGCAAGCGTTCCAACAAGAAGGGATCCAATAAGGCCAGGTGCATACGTCACGGCAATCGCGTCGATGTCTTCCCATGTCATATTGGCATCAGATAATGCCTGATTGATTACGGGGTTGATGACTTCTATATGGCTACGAGCTGCCACTTCAGGGACAACGCCTCCGTAGAGGGCATGAATGTCGATCTGCGAGTGAACGACATTACTAACTAGAACACGACCATCATGCACGATTGCGGCGGCGGTTTCATCACAACTACTTTCTATACCAAGGATATTCATCACGGCCTATTTTACCATGACATTCATCTACCCCCGTTAAAAATAGTGATAAAATGACCATATATATTGACTTATATATACTAAACTTGTATAGTATCTATCGAGTCTATTCTTATTCCGAGAATAGCGAGACCACTGGAGGAACGATGTTGTCGAAGACCGCGCGAGTTTTCACGATTTTGGCATCAGGTTGGTACCTCGGAGAGCGGCTCTACAAGGCCGCTCTCGTCCTGAAGTACAACCAGAGGATCAAGCCGGTCAAGGCTGCGCGTCGCAAGCTGGCAGAGGCCACCAAGCAGTCGCACATGACGGCGGAGCTCGAATGGGAAGAGAACGGCAAGCCCATCGCTCAGGCGCATCTGAATGATGCCGGCGTGCCACGCTTCCTATTTCAGGCCGGTTCGTCCGACCTGATGCTGGAGTCGATCAAGGCTCAGTATGTTCAGTTCCTGGTGTGTTGCATAACCCGGAAGGAGTCCGCAGCGCTCGTCGAAGTACTCAAGAAGACAGCACCCGATGCTGATCTGCGAGATCAGTTCGACGAACTGATCGATGGTCAAGATGAGCACTACGCTAATCACCGCGCTCTTCTGACCGAGTTCGGCTTCAACGTCGATGAGATCGAGAAGAAGTTCGTAGCGGCCTGATTCACCACTGTCCAACACCCCTCTAGTTACCCGTAGGTTTTTTGTCCCGTCTCCCAAGGCGTGTGATCGAAAAACCTACGGGTTTTTCAATTCTTAAGGTTTATTTCCGTATCAGTAGGATTGGCTTCAAACAATAGCAGTATCTCGCGATACGAATGGTAGAATAGATACATGGAACGAGAGTCTGGGACAAAACAGGTTGTGACACCTGATATGGTGAAACAAAAAGTCAACACTGTTTTCTATGCAACTCGCTCAAAACTTGTCGCCGCTCGCTACGGTAATCCTTCTAAAAACATTCGTGTCATTGCAGTTATGGGTATAAGTGGTAAAACGACAACCGCCTGTTTTATCGCAGAGCTTTTAAAAGAGTCTGATCACACCGTAGCGCTTTTAACGAACAGGGGTATTGAAATCAAGGGCAATTACGCCGAAAAAGATTATGGTAAAGATGTTGCAACGCTTCAGAACATCCTAAAATCTGCAAAACAAAAGCAGATAGAATTTCTCGTGATTGAAGTAACTCCACGCATGGTTGACCGACATATTATTGACGGTATCCAGATTGATACAGTCGTTGTGACAAATTGTGATGCTCGTGTTGAGCCCTCTATTCGTAAGATGATTGAAAAGCAGATTAATTACGTTGTACTTCCTCATTACAACACGACACTGCTTCAAGGTATGTTGATGTCTGAGCATAAAATTATATCCTTTGGTGATTCAATAGACGCAGATTCAACAATCGACAAAGTGATGCTGTACCGCAAAGGTACTGAGGTCAGGTTGGTGATAGATAATCAAACGACAATTGACGTTGCGACTCATCTTGTTGGACAAGCGAATGCATACAATGTATCGGCAGCTGTTGCAACGGCCTATGTACTCGGAGTTGATCTTGACCTTGTCGCAAACGGTATCGCAAGACTTCAATCTGTTACAAGTAACTATGAGTATGTTTCGACAGATCAAACGTATGACATTATTGTTGATGGTGCGGATAATAATGAATCTCTCCTTTCAGTCATTACATCAGCGAGAGAATTATCGAAGCGCCGCCTGATTGCTGTTGTAGCATCTGACGGTATGTCAGACGATGCTTTAAGTGCTGCAACAAAACTAACTGATCGGTTAATTGTTATTGATACGCCCGATCAAACAACGACAATTACCGGCGCAGAAGCAGTATTGAGTGCGAAGGATGCAACCGCAAAAGCACTTCGTGGTGCAAAGAAAGGGGACACTGTTCTTTTAATTGGTGGTATGTTCTCCGTTCGCCAAAGTTCAGGTAAGACACTTGCCGATGTGTTAATCCAGGGAGCAGAGTAGCGATGCCAAATCTTCGAAAAATTGTTAAAAAAGCTCTGCCTAAAAATATCTTTCGGGCAATCGAGCCTACTGGTCACCTTGCAGAAGCGGTTATAAGCAACATCAGCCAAGGTTTTCCTGCTCAGTCGATGCGCATTATTGGCGTAACAGGGACGAATGGTAAAACGACGACATCATTCATGATTCATAAAATGCTCGTTGATGCAGGATATAAAACCGCACTCATGACAACAGTGGCATATGGTGTTAACAATGACGTAAAGTCACAAATTGCACATATGACAACTGTTTCGTCACTACCGCTTCAAAAAAGACTACGAGAGTTCAAGAATCAGGGTGTTGATTGGGTTGTACTCGAAACGACAAGCCATGCCTTAGCACAGCACAGGGTGTGGGGTGTGCCATATGAAATTGCTGTCATGACTAATATTACTCATGAGCATTTAGACTATCACGGTACATTTGCGAGGTACGTTGAAGCAAAGGTTCGGCTATTTAAGATTGCCGGTAGGCACGGATATAAGTTTGGCGTCGTAAATGCCGATGATCCGAGTGCGAAAAAATTCATTGATGCAATACCAGAATCAACAACCTATGGTCTAAAAAGCGGTGATTTGCTTGCAGAAAATGTATTACTCGAACCAGATGGTTGCCGCTATTCTGTGAGAATTGGCGAGGATCACTACAACATTCATTGCCGTATCCCTGGTGAATTCAACGTCTATAATAGTTTGGCTGCAGTCGCAGTTGGGCGCAAACTAGGCCTGAGTGTGTCACAAATTGAGCGTGGCATTGCTGCGCTTGAGGGTGTTGAAGGCCGTATGACGGTTGTTTCAGCAGGTCAGGTATTTAACGTTGTCGTTGATTTTGCTCATACGCCTGATTCGTTTGAACGACTACTCCGAGATCTACGGACTGCTACAAAAGGGAAACTAATTGTCGTATTTGGCTCCGCTGGTCGGAGAGACGAAGTAAAAAGAGCTATCCAAGGCGAAATCGCTGGAAAATATGGTGATGAAGTGATTCTCACTGAGGAAGATGACCGAGATATTGACGGTAATCTTATTCTCGGTCAAATAGCGAGTGGTGCGGAAAAGTCAGGTAAGACCATTGGGAAAGATTTATTTCTCGAGCTTGACCGTACAAAGGCGATTGAATTTGCAATGACCCGTGCAGGTGATAAAACTGATATAGTCATTCTTCTTGGCAAAGGTCACGAAAAAACAATCGAGCGCATAGATGGTGAACATCCCTGGAATGAAGTTGCCACTGCCAAAGCTGCAATTAAAAAGTTGGAACAATAGAACGTCTATTTTCGAAGTTCATTCGTTATGAAGCTAATTAGCTCTATATTTACTGCTTAGAGACTGAAATTTTATTTTATTTATTGATATTTGTTTTTTACTTTTTTTACTTTAGTTTTTTATTTTTGTTGATACTTTCTATATTTAGAATTTTTTAACATGTTGTTTACTTGCTAGCTTACGACTACTTTATCCTTATATGTATATATAATAAGAGGGAGAATAAAAGAGAAGAATTAACAGTAGTAGAAGATGTCAAAAAGATTGTCTACCGATAGACAATCTTTTTATGTGATATTTAGGTTGAAAAATTGCTTTAAAAAACCAAGGAGGTGCACATTATTTAGTCCAAGCAGAGGCTTGTGCAGCGGATGTATCCACCGCCCTTAACGAGTTCGGTGATTGATGGGCTTACGACAGTTAGACCATGAGATTCCAGCGCGGCACGGAGATTCGGAGCGTTTTCACTCATGACGATCGTTTCGCCAGTCGAAACAAGATTACAGGCAAAAGCCTCATCGGCCTCCTCAATAGAAACTTCTATTTTATCAACCATATCTAAGTTAGCGATAATACGCTGACTGTCTTTAGTAAAAGCATCGCGGCAGTATGCAATCAAACCTTTTTGTGAATCAGTAACCGGTCTAATAATGGATAGTGCGAGGTCGATATCATAAAAGAAACTATCAGCCCAGCCGGATGCACTGTTAATCACTGGGCTCCCCTGATCATCAAGCTCTGGAACTGTCTGTAGTTGTATACGTTCATAACCAAGTGTATCAGCTGCAAATTTCTGCGCCTGCTCATCTGAACGGTAGCCTTGGCCACAGAAGAGGTAATTACCACATGCCAGCGCATCACCTTGACCGCTGAATTTTAATCCATCAGGTACACGAAGAACGGTAATTCCTAGTTCAGTCAGTACTTTCTCGGCCCAGTTTTCCTCCGTTTTTCTGGCATCAGGTAAGCGTGCAAGGATAGCCGTGTCTCCGCGGACTAAGGCCCAGTTTGCTGTATAGACACCATCCTGTGAGCCAGCAGGCGAGGCGACACTTACGACTTCAACACCAGCGCTTGATAGTAGTTGTCTGATTGCACTTAATTCATTGCTAGCTTTAGCTATATTGATCGCTTCGTCGTGATAATAGGGATTAATATGCTGATCATTACTAAAATGGGTAGTATCAGACATGAGAACTCGGCGATTGGTTAATGGCATTGTAGGCTCCTAGTAATATGATTCGTGATGTTTTTTGTAATATAGTCGGCGGACTATCTTTTCAATATACTGAGTCCATAGTTTCGATTTGAGAGACCTGATTGGTATTTCGTATGCACCGACATACTGTGTCACTTCCTTGTTAAAGCTCGTTTTAAATAGCCCAATACCGTAATGAGGATGATCGGGGTTTTTTATTTGATCAATTGGTGGTGCGCCGCAAAGATCATGGATCTCAACATCTTTCGTTTTAAGCCATTCAATGACTCTCCACTGCAGCAAGTGACTTGCCCCATAGGCGGTTCGCTTACGGATACTTGCCCCGTCTTTGTACGTTCCTTTTGTACCAAATGCGAGTGCATAAGCACCTGCAACCATTTCTCCTTCAAAATAGGCAAAAAACAGCTGACCAATTCCGACCTTTTCGTATCGCTGCCAGTATGTCATGTAGTAATCCGCTGAACGGATACCAAATTCGTGGTCTTCGGCAGTTTCTTTTAGTAGATTATACATAATTAGACAGTTCTTGGGCGAAGCTTGAACAAGTTTAACGCTCACTCCATCACGCTCAGCTCGCCGTATGGCATGACGGCCTTTTTGTGGTAAATCCATCAAGATACTGTCGAGATCCTTGCTGATATCAAGCAGAACGGTTGAAAAGTTCGGTTGAACTGCGCGAGTTGGAGTAAAGTGCAGGCTGCTCATATCAGTGCCAAGTGCCAATTCTGGTTCAATTTTGATGGTAAATACGCCTTGCTTAGCAGCAAACTCCCAAAGGATTGGCGTAAGATCGAATAGCATTTTAAATGAATTAACTCCTGGGCCTTTAGGTATATACCAAAGCTTTCCAAGTATTGGGACGTTTTTTTCGATAGCAAGCAGGGAAGTGCCCCCAATGATAATATATTTGGGTGTCCATCCAGCCATCTGTTTTTGTGCAGCAAATTCAGAGCCTTGAAAGATATTTCCTTTATCTGGATTAGAAAGAATATGGTCGTTCCAGCTTGTGATTTCATCTGGTGTTGCAAAACGAGCAGTCATTCATTCTATTGTACGCGATTAGGTCAAGAAATAAAAAAGCCCCGGGGCATCCGCCGACAAATTGTCAGCGGATGCCTCACGGGTAATACTCTGCGCGAATAGACATAGGCCTAAACCGCCATACTTAGAGTGATGATGCTGGCACTGAGACTCTCAACGGTGACGTTGTCACCGGTGATTCTGTCCTGTGCATTGAAGAAAATCACTTCCCCGACATGAATAACGAAGCTGTTGAGCATGAAGGTTCGCACCTCCGCTTCATCACCCCGCTGTCGGCTGAGCTCATCCAGAACCTCTACGGCACTGATGATGAGTTCGGACTTGGTACCCTCGACAACCGTAGACAATTCCTTCCGGAGAATGTTGACGGATGCAAAGTTGACGATACGAAAACGATGGATTGCCACCGATCGCTCCTCTCACTAAGTTGAGCTATATTACTATAGCACAAATATATAAATAAAGCAAGTTAACTTACGCGGCTCATCGCATCGCTGCCAATTGCAGTTTCTATTGCGGGAAGTAAGTGGGCTGCAACTCGATCATATTTATCTGAAGGTAAGATTAACTTACCTTCGTAATCTTCACTTTGAATACCTGCCCAGATAATACGATCTGGATTATGTCCACGCTTACGTGCAATTTCTTTTGCATTTTTGGCACTCAATTCGCTTGTTTTCAAATCAAGACCAATACCCGCAATAATTATGTCACCACCTTTAATATCCTGGGCTTCACTACCTAGGTCGTATTCAATACCTCTATCAATTAGTATTTGCTCAACTGATATTTCAGTTCGCATTCCAATAACTGTACTAACAGCCAGCTGATGGAAGTGTTCTGCAGATGATGATCCTCCACCATTGACATGAATATTCGTCATAAAATTGGCTAGCTCATTAAAACCAAACTTTGAGGCACCTGCATTGATAATCTCATGTACAGTGTGGTTATATGCAGTAACCATTTTACGGTTCTGCTCAAAGTCCTCTATTTTTGTTTCCGGAATATTACGCCAATTAATCTCTCGATTCTCATATCGAAAACTATCAAGATCGCACTGTGCTTGATAAAACCCTTCAGTCTGACCTATTAGCTGGTAAAGATGCGAATCGAGGTCGTAAGGTCCTCGCTCTGCTTCGTGGCGTTTTGCCAAATAGATTGCACTAGCCGCGAGTGCTTTTCGCCTAACACTGCGTCGCTCATCTTCGTCCATGTCAAACAATCTATCATGAGGAAGCGCACCTACGTAAGCCATATTGCGGTGGATAGTTTCATTTAAACGCGTAAGATCTAGGGGTTTTTTGTGCATGTTTATTTATTCGTTTATTATTACTAAATTCTATCATAATTACAATAAAATGTCAATAGACTCTATAAGAATATATGTTTTAATAAGTACCTAAAATTTAAACATTACTCTCTTCTAAGCATATATGCCTGCTGTGCTGTCTTCAATGTAAAACGAGGTGGTATAATAGACAGTAATGAGTGAAGAACTAATTTCTAAATTTGATATTCGAGGGACTGAACAGACAGGCCTTACTGTTGAATGTGCATGGAATGTTGGAAAAGCGGTGGCTGACTGGTTGCCCGTCTCGGGTCCTGTCGTTGTTGTCTATACTGGTGACAAAATAGAGCTTGCAAATGCGTCAATTGAAGGTCTAAGACTTCAAGGTCGTGATGTGACCGATGCTGGACTTGGTGATAGAAATCTTGCTATGAACCTTATTGTGACGAAGGGATTTGCAGGTGCAGTAGTTGTAGGATTTGACGCTACTGAACAAATGACAACTATTGAGTTATATCAAAATGAAGCAAAATTAATCGATAGCGAATCTGGCTTAGAAGAAATACGATTACTCGTCGAGGCTGGGAATTTTGTCCCCGCAGTAGTAAAGGGCAACCTAACAGTTTCTTAAAACAATTTGTTGTTGTGAATTAGCACTCGCACCTTGCAAGTGCTAATTTTTTTACGTACAATTATTACATACAGTTAATTTATGGAGGAAGATATGAACACACCTATTACACCTCTTGCCGATAGAGTCGTTGCAACGCGGCAAATTGCGAGCACGAAAACAGCAAGTGGTATTTATTTACCAGATAATGCTAAAGAAAAACCAGTTGTCGCTGTTGTTGTTGCGGTTGGACCAGACGTTAAACAACTTAAAAATGGCGACAAAATTGTCTATAAAGAATACTCGACAACTGAGCTAAAAATTGATGGTACTGAATATTTGATTGTCAAAGAAGAAGACGTCCTCGCGACAGTCTAAAGGAGAATACAATGGCTAAGAAAGTTTTTTATGATGATAATGCCCGCGCCCGAGTACTTGGTGGAGCAAAAGCACTATATGATGCAGTGAAAGTAACCTACGGACCAAAAGGTCATAATGTAGTTATCGCAAAAGGATACGGCGGGCCAACAGTAACTCACGATGGTGTTACCGTCGCCGAGTCAATTGACCTTCCAGAAAACGACGATGAAACACTTGGATACAAGGTTGGCGCCGAGCTTATTAAACAAGCAGCAAGTAAGCTTAATAAAGTAGCCGGTGATGGCACGACAACCGTTACAGTTCTTACATACCATATTCTAAAAGAAGCCAATCGTCTAATTGCAGCTGGTCACAATCCACAAGAACTTCGTCGTGGTATTGAAGCGGCTGGTGCCGAAGTTATTAAGTCTCTTGGTACACTGAGCGAATCAGTTGAGGGCAAAAGTGCCCGTGTTGCTGAAGTCGCTACGATCAGTGCAGGAGATCAAACAATTGGAAAACTTATTGCTGATGTTATTCAAAAAGTTGGTAAAGAAGGTGTTGTGACAGTTGAGGCAAGCCAGGGACTCGAACTAGAAGCAGAAGTTGTTGAAGGTTTCTCGCTTGACCGAGGTTTTGTAAGCCAATTCTTTGTGACTGACGCTGCTCGTCAAGAAGCTGTTTATGAAAAACCTGCAATCGTGATTACTGATAGAAAAATCAGCAGCGTCGCCGAATTTTTGCCGATGCTTGAAAAATTAGCATCAGCTGGTAAAAAGGATGTCGTCTTGATCGCTGACGAAGTCGAAGGTGAGGCGCTCAGTATTCTCGTTCTCAATAAATTAAAAGGTGTCTTTAATACAGTCGCTGTCAAAGCTCCAGCTTTTGGTGATCGTCGTAAAGAAATCTTGCAAGATATCGCAACCCTCACAGGTGCGACAGTTGTCAGTGAAGATCAGGCGCTATCGTTTGAAACCGTCGGACTAGAAGTTGTTGGCTCCGCTCGTAAAGTGATCGTTGGCAAGGACGAAACAACAATTATTGAAGGTGCCGGCAAAGCAGCAAGTGTCAAAGCTCGTATTGCCCAGATTGTTGCCCAAGCTGATAATGCAACCGGTAACTACGATAAGGAACAATACCAGAAGCGTGCCGCTGCACTTTCTGGTAAGGTTGCCGTCATTAAGGTTGGTGGTGCAACCGAAACCGAGATCGATGAGAAGAAATTCCGTGTCGATGATGCTGTTGCTGCAACGAAGGCTGCTCTTGCTGAAGGGATTGTTGCCGGTGGCGGTGTGACGTTAGTTAATTTAGCGGCAACGATCAAGATAAGTGGAAGTGATAGTATTAGCGCTGGTCGTCAAATTCTTAAAAATGCACTCAAGCAGCCATTTCTCCAGATTACAGGTAATGCCGGTCTAAACAGTGAGGCACTCCTTGCACAGGTAGAAGCGAGTAAGCCTGGTTTTGGTGTTGATGTCAATAAGCCAGAAGCAGGCCTCATCGATGTGAAAAAAGCAGGCGTCATTGACCCAACCCGTGTTACAAAGGAGGCTGTTCAAAATGCCGTCTCGATTGCCTCGACTGCGGCAACTATGGGAGCACTTGTTGTTGATATTCCTGAACCAGAGGCTCAAGCACCAGCCGGTGGTGGCATGGGGATGATGTAGTCGGATACTGGGCGACTATCCCCTCACGGCAATTCAAACTAACTACACTTCAGGCGACGGGCAGCGTTCAATGACAATGCATAAGGTGTAGTGCTATTTCCAGTAGCCAACACTCCTATCGTGGGCAAAGAGAGCACCTACGCCACTGGCGGCAGCGATTGCAATTCCACCAAGAGCTTGTGCACAACTATCTGATAGCGCAGAGTAGAATGTTTCTACAGCTGCTCCGCCGCTAATTGCAATAAGGCCATACGACGCAAGTTTCGATACCAGACGGATTCTACGTTCTTTAGGCGCTAACACGACTTGAGGGCTACTCTCTGCTATAACGTGCGGAATCTCTTGTTTCGGAGGTAAGGGTACAGGACTTGGGGCAGGAGTGATAACTCCCACTGGGATTATTGCTGGTTTTGTAACTGGCGGTGCAAGGACTCGCTGAAACAAGGTGAGAAGCTGTTGCTTGTATTGACCATCTAGCACCATAACACCACTTGGATAATATTTTTCACCCTTCGGTATCTGTGTATAAGCCGCGTTAACTATAGCGGTTACATTAGGAATCGCATTGAGTTTGATACCAATCGGCTGCGCATAAGTGGCAGATGCAGTACTTCCTTGACTTGGCTTTTGAGCCGGAAAAACTAAATATTCTTCTGGTAACTCTGACATTAGGCGTCTCAAGGGAGTATACTGGGTATAGTCAGCTCGTAAGGAACTGTAAGTTGTGACGGCTTTTTCTATGCCACCATTACGATCCAGAATATCCTCTACGAAATCCGAACTATGCTCAATAGGGTCCAGTGCGAACTCTGGCAGCACACGCGACACGTCGTAGCTACCGTCGACGTGTTGTACGTCACTGCTATAGGTAAAAACAGAACCACTGCGTGCGGCTGTATCACATAATTCACCCAATACATCTTCAAAATAGGGTGCTTGGGTGTCGTGGCTGGGCATAGAATTCATATAACTTATAATACACTATTAACTATATACTGTCAATTTATGTTAAAGGGCACTAAATCTAATTAGTGATCTACGCTAGTTCATAACGGTGCCCGCGAGCAATCGCGGGCCTTTCCATTTGAGTATATGAAACCCCCGATATAATCGGGGGTTTCAATAAATACGGGGGATCTATGTTAGGTAATTGGCTGTGCTGCGGTACCTGATAAGTAGTCAATTTCTTTTATGATATCAAGTAGTGCTTGTGCGCGACGTGCCTCGTCAGTAATAGCTCGTGCAGAAGCATATGCTGATGGAATCAAGGCTTTATCGTCAGTTGATCGTATAAGGAGAAGGTAAGTGTCAAACTTTTCTTCTGGTGAAACATCAAGTTTATCGACAAGTGGTCGTAACTCGTTTAAAGCTTCTTTTTTAATACTATCAAGAGATCCGTCAGCTGGCGGCATTGGGATAACTGGCTCCGGCATTGTTGGAGCCATGATTGGCTCCGCAATTGGATCTGGCATTACAACTGGCGCTGGGCTCATAAGAGGTGTTTCCTCAAGTTGTAGGCCACTACTTCCGAGCTGTGACTCGTCGGTTTGCTGGCTGACCCCAGCTAATACTTTAGCTAGTTCTTGATCGTCGCTGATTGATTGCTGCTCTACTGGTTTAATATCCATGACCCACCTCTGACATTAGTACTTATGCTTCTTTACTAAATACTGTATCATAGTAGTAGTCGGGCTCGCAAGTAGTCTAGGTGGGAGAAAATATGTTAGATGATGCAAATGTACTAAAGTCGAGAGACCCTGAGGATACACTTCAGGTCGCCTCAAGCCAGTTCCAGCAATCAAGTTATCCGATGCAGGTTATTCATGGAGAAAACGATGGAAGGGATATTACTCGAGTCGTGGTTGCTGGTATGGGCGGATCAGCTTTGGCAGCCCTACTCCTTAAGACTTGGCTTAAAAATGAGCTTCAAGTCCCTTTTGAAATCGTAAGAACCTATGACTTACCAGACTATGTTGATTACAATACACTTGTCATCGCAAGCAGCTACTCAGGCAATACTGAAGAAACATTGCGAGCACTTAACGATGCCCGCGGTCGAAATGCTCAAGTTGCGATTATTACATCTGGTGGTAAACTTCAGGAACTTTCAGAAGAACACTCAATCGCTGCCGTATTAACGCCGGGCCATCTGCAGCCTCGAATGGCTGTTATATACGGGTTACGAGCTCTTGTTGCTGTATTGGCTCGATTTAATGTTGTGAGATATGATCATTTTGGCGAAATAGCTGATCTTGCTGATTGGTTGCACGACGAATCTAGTCAGTGGGGAAGTGAGATTAGCACTGATAAGAATTACGCAAAACAATTAGCATTACTTTCTGTTGGCAAAACACCTGTATTTTATGGTGGTGCATTAACTGCGCCGGTCGCGTATAAATGGAAAATTAGTTGGAATGAGAATGCAAAGAATCTTGCATTTTGGAATGAGTATCCAGAGTTTAATCACAACGAATTCATAGGGTGGACGTCTCATCCCATCGAAAAGCCATTTGTTATTTTTGACCTTATTTCCCACCTAGAAGATAGTCAGATCTTAAAACGTTTTGCAATCAGTGATAAGCTACTTAGTGGGCTACGTCCAAAAGCAAATACCGTATCACTCAAGGGAGATACGCTTATTGCACAACTACTATGGGCAAGTATCCTCGCGGACTTTGTTAGTATTTATGTCGCCATCTTAAATGCTGTTGATCCTGCTCCGGTAGTGATTATTGAGAAACTTAAAGCCGAACTAGCTTAAGTCAGTTTCGTTAAAAACTTTTAGGGCTGACTTTGAGCCATTTTGTCAGTCCTATTTGTATGAGTAGCAGTGTGAACGAAAAAATACCAAGACTTGCAGCAATGAGCATCACGATATCATAAGGCAGGCCTGGTCCAACAAGAAAGCAAAGAGCTGCAATGACTATTGGGATAATAGACAGTGCTATCTTCACATCGAGCATAATGCGAGCTGTCAGCCACTGCCGTTTTTTAGGTGTGAGCTTTACGTGATGGCTAATAACGGGAACTATATATTCAGTCGCGCTTTTCGTCATTTTTTCACCTACACTCCCAACTGTCGCCGGTAGCTTTAAAAGTAAATAAACTGTTGCAGCGATAATAAAGATTGTCACGCCAATCACAATAGCTATGAGAATAACTGAAGGTGGTCCGGTTGCGGGCACGTGCTGAATTGGTTGAGTATTTTGAGGAGTGGTCTGGAGTGTCCCAGCAAATTGAACAATTCCAGGTAGGTAGGGAAGTGATGACCATAGCCACTGAATCATGATAGCAATATAAAATAGCGCACCAGTAATGCTAACGAGGATATGTTTTTCACGCTGAACGGGCATAGCTATAGAATACCAGAAGCACAGCTATTAGTGATACTGCCTAAGAGATTCAATCGGATCTTTACGAGCAGCCCGAATAGCTGGGTATAGACCAAAGATTCCACCAATAATAACCGATATACCAAGTGCTATAGCAGCTATCTGCCATGTAAATGCAGGATCAAAGGTCAAAAGACTGCTACTTATGACGAATGCTAAAATATATCCAAAAATATATCCAATCACTCCGCCAAGAAGGCTCATGATGAGTGCTTCAATCATAAATTGGCCGATAATATTACTATTACTTGCTCCGACTGCTTTACGTAGTCCGATTTCACGGGTTCTTTCGGCGACATTTACTAACATTATATTCATAATTCCAATACCACCTACAACGAGTGAGATGCTAGCAATTGCGGTCGTGACACTACTTATCATAAAAAATAGCTGGCTTGTCGGCTCGGCAATTTCTTTGCCAGATAGAATTGTGTAATCGTTTTGACCAGCATGATTCTTAGCAAGTGATTGATTTATTTCATGAAGTGCAGCTGGTAGGTCTCCGACGGTCTTAGCACGAATGTTGATCTGCTGTATCTGAGCAGTGCCACGATTTAAAGACTTGCCACTTTCAAGACTGATGATAGCAGCATGGTCAAAATCAATATTATTGAAATTGATTGGATCATTTGCACGCTTTAGAATGCCAATAACAGTGAATGTTTGATCTCGAATAGTAAAACTACGCCCAATAGAGTTATCAGTACCAAATAGATCAATTGAAAGTTGATTGCCAATAACTGCAGTATCACGATTTGTCACACTATCTATAAATTGACCATCTCGCATAGAAATATTCGCTATTGAAATAAGCTGAGGATTTGAGGCTATGATTGGCGTATTGGTGGGTGCCGTCTTGTCAGCTTTGACTGTGCCATTAATAATCATGATAGGGGAGGCAGCTGCAACATGTGGCAGTTCGCTCATATCCTGGACGTCACGCTCAGTAATTGTACTGGTTGCAAAACCCTGGTAGGGACTCGGATTAGTGAGATCACTCACATCCTTATTAGGCGTGCCTGGACGAACAACTGCGACATTGCCACCAAGAGCATCAACCTGGTTTGTCACAACTTTTGTTATACCATCACTGAGTGACAGTATGAGCGTCATGCTTGCAATACCAATGCTAATGCCGAGTATAGTAAGGATTGTACGCATTCTAGTTGCGCGGAGTGATTGTTTCGCATTACGTATATGATCAATAAGAAGAAAACGCATTATTTTTTTGTCCTCTGTTTGCGTTTTTTTGCTGCTTTTTTCTTCGGCTTCGTTACTTTTACGGGTGCAACAACTTGAGTTAGTTCGACAGGTGCTTGATGTTGATGGGCTCCGAGAGGAATCTTCTCAGTTTTTGACTCAAATCGAACAGTTATTTTCGTGTCACTGTCTATTTTACCGTCGAGCATTTTGATTACTCGACTTGCATATGTCGTAAGGGCGGGGTTGTGCGTCACCATAATAATCGTATTACCACGTTTATGTAGCTCCGACAGCTCTTCCATGATAACGTGACTCGACCTGGAGTCAAGGTTACCGGTTGGCTCATCAGCCAAAATAATCGAAGGATTATTTACAAGCGCGCGGGCAATAGCCACACGCTGGGTTTGTCCTCCAGATAGTTGCCATGGCATGTAGTATTCACGCTCACCTAAATGAAACGTTTTTAATATATCACTTGCCATTTTAAGTCGTTTTGTACGGTGAATACCTTTATATGTCAGTGGAAGGGCAACATTTTCTATAACATTAAGCCTTGAGACAAGGTTGAAGCTTTGAAAAACAATGCCTATTTGCTGACTACGAATACGGGCATGGCGGTTTGTACTAAGGTTTTCAATCGATGTTCCATCTAGTAAGTAGTCGCCTTCATTAGAACGATCGAGTAATCCGAGGATATTAAGCAGTGTTGTTTTGCCGCATCCGCTAGGACCCATTACAGCAATAAATTCACCCTTTTCGATCGTAAGATCAATTGATTCAAGTACAACATTCTCCGCATCACCTACACCAAAGCGCTTTGTGAGCGCACGCAGTTCTATAACTGGTGTGGTAGGCGTAGTTGGCATTTCATCTATTATAATGACCTTGTATGCATTCCCGCAACCTCTAAGCTGGAGTGTTATATACAACTGGTATAATAGATCGTACTGGAGAGATGGCCGAGTGGTTGAAGGCGCACGCTTGGAAAGCGTGTATGGCAGCAATGTTATCGCAGGTTCGAATCCTGTTCTCTCCGCCAATTTGAATTTATACTTCCAAACAGTCTTATGTTATATGATACTTCGGTTTTTATAATGTACTACTTCAGTGCAGTAAAACCGGATATAACTCTTATTATTTCAATCTACTTTTTAGTACTTTTGAACCTTCTCCTTGAAGATTGTTTATTCTAGCCATTCTTCCAACTGCGGCAAGTAATATGTCTTCGGCTGTACCAATAACCTCCTTTCCAGCACCCTTAGACATATTCAAATCCGTTAATACGAACTTTAACCCACTTAGTCTTGCGGCAAGCCCTGTTATTTTTTCACCAAAATTATACTCACTCGGCTCCCAGTGTGAGAAAACTAATTGAAGTGAGTTGGGATTCATCGCTTTAGTTTGGCCGAGCGCTATGCGGATATCTTGTTCATGAACAAGTAGGTCGACTAAAACATTCATAGTAGGCACAGAAGAGGGCTTAATTCGTTCATCGATCATTAGCCGGAACTGGTCCAGTAGACTCTCTGTTGAACTTCTGCCCAGGCTTAATGCTGTCCGTTTCATAAATTCATTAACCCTGAAACCACTCCGTACAAAGTCTTTCCATGAAGTGCGAGCGGTATAATGGTACTCGAGTATAAGATGAGCAAGCACATCTCTGACTTTCCAACCTACACATAAAGATTCTTGATTCCATTGTTCGTTGGTTAGAGTCTCTAAATAGGCAAGTAGTTGAATTCTAGACTGCTTGACGTGATTCCAAACAATTGCATCTTTTGATGTAGTAAACATCATATAAGTATATAGGAAATGACAATACGTAATGAAGCACTGTAGCATTACTTATTAATAACTCCTTGAAACGAATACTAATGATAAATAGTGTATTTTATACAAAATAACACCACATGTAGCGTTGTAAATAAGAAACACGACACTATCATGGTTGTCTAAAGTGTTACATGATAGCAATTATGCTTGTAGTTAAAAAAACATGAGTAAAATGCTTGAAAACCACACATATAGGGTTTATTATTCTATACAGACACTACATACGTAGTAGTTCAACAAAAACACACATTTAGCAAGGAGGGTATCCAGTCAGCTATGCTGATATTTTTCTTGCACCACTTTG
Source organism: Candidatus Saccharimonadales bacterium (assembly GCA_039928925.1). Taxonomy (NCBI): domain Bacteria; phylum Candidatus Saccharimonadota; class Candidatus Saccharimonadia; order Saccharimonadales (SeqCode); species Saccharimonadales bacterium (SeqCode). The sequence continues at coordinate 235,587 of JBDSSF010000003.1, forward strand.
GGAGGTGGTTGTGATACATAAATAACTTCATTAAAAAGTAGCATAGGGGAATCAGGATGAGTCAAATACAAGTGGTAAAACGCGACGGCACCCGCGAACCATTCGACGCCAACAAGATTAACTTGGCACTCGTTAAGGCAAGTGAAGGTCTTCCGGACCAGATTAGCAAAGTTGTTCAAGTGGCAACTGAGCTGCAGCTTACACTATTCGATGGTATTACAAGTGAGCAACTCGATGAAGCTGTTATTCACACCGCTCTTCAAAATGTTAAAGACGATCCAGATTTTGACACAATCGCTGCGCGTCTTCTTCTTAAGAATATTTATAAAAATATTCTTGGTAATTATGAGACCGAAGCAGAACTTAAAAAATTACATGAGCAAAAATTCGCTGAGTATATCAAAAAAGGCGTAAAAGATGGCCTTCTTGATATTCGTATGGGAAGCAAACTATATGATCTCAAAAAACTTGCTGCTGCCCTTGATCCATCACGGGATAACCTTAGTAAGTATCTTGGTGTTATTACCAATAAGAACCGCTATGCACTCCGTAAGCAAAGTGGTGGGCCTATCGAAGTTCCACAGTTCACTCACATGCGTATTGCAATGGGTTTGAGCTTCAATGAAAAAGATCCTACTGCTGCGGCGATCGATTTTTACCGTCATATGTCAAACCTCGATTACGTTCCTGGTGGTTCAACTCGAGTTAATGCTGGAGGATCTTTTCCGCAGCTCTCTAATTGCTTTCTTCTTGAAGTCCAGGATGATATGGAGTCTATTGCAAAAGGTGTTCGTGATGTTATGTGGATTGCAAAGGGAACTGGTGGTATCGGTATTAGCCTTAATAAACTTCGCGCCGCTGGTAGCCCAGTTAAAACAACAAATACTGAATCAACTGGTCCAATTCCATTCATGAAAATGATAGATACTGCACTTTTTGCAGTTAGTCGCAAAGGTAAAAAAGCTGGTGCTGCTGCGCTTTACATGGAAAACTGGCACCTTAACTTCCCACAGTTTCTTGATCTTAAGCAAAACTCTGGCGATCCATATCTTCGTACTCGCTTAGCTAATACGGCTGTATTCCTCAGCGACGAATTTATGAAACGAGTTCAAAAAGATCAAGATTGGTATATGTTTGATCCAGCTGAAGTGTCTGATCTTCCTGAACTATACGGTATGGAGTTTAGTAAACGTTTTGCTGAATACATTAAAAAAGCTGAAGCAGGTGAGATGCGTGAATTTAATAAAATCAGTGCACGTGAACAGTTCCGCCAGATTTTGACAGTTCTTCAAGCAACATCACACCCATGGTTAACATGGAAAGACACAATTAATGTTCGTGCGCTAAACAATAACACATCAACAATTCATCTTAGTAATCTTTGTACTGAAATTACACTTCCACAAGATGCTGACAACACCGCCGTTTGCAACCTTGTCAGTATTAACTTATCAGCACACTTAAAAGCAGATAAAACGTGGGACTGGGATCGTTTATCATCAAGTACTCGTAGTGCGATTCGTCAGCTCGATAACCTATGTGATATTACAAATACACCAATCCCTGAAGCTATGTTTTCGAACCAACAAAACCGTGCGCTTGGGCTAGGTATAATGGGCTTTACGGATGTTATCGAAAAGCTCGGTCATAGTTACGAATCAGAAGAATCATACGATCTTATGGATCAATTAACTGAGTTCATTAGTTTCAATGCGATCGATGAGTCAGCAGATATGGCAAAAGAATTAGGAAGTTACCCACGCTTCAAGGGAAGTGGGTGGAGCAAGGGTATTCTCCCTATCGATACTGTCGATGAACTCGCAGCTGACCGTAAAGTAAAAGTCGATGTTACTCGTAAGACTCGACTCGATTGGGAAAAACTGCGCGCAAAAGTTAAAAAAGGCATGCGAAATGCAACACTTATGGCTATCGCACCAACAGCAAACATTGCTCACATTGCTGGAACAACACCAGGTATTGATCCTCAGTTTGCACAGATCTTCAGCAGATCGACACTAAACGGAAAATTTCTTGAAGTGAATACAAACTTAGTTCGGGATCTTCGTGAACTTGGACTCTGGGATGAAGTCAAAGAAGATGTTCTGCGACTTCAGGGAGATCTAACAGAGATCGCCGTCATTCCGCAGCACGTAAAAGATGTCTATAAAACTAGTTTTCAGCTCAGCCCATACGCATTTATCGAAGTCGCAGCTCGGGCACAAAAATGGGTTGACCAAGCGATTTCACGCAATATGTACCTTGAAACCCGAAACATTGACGACATGGTAGAGGTTTATACGACCGCATGGAAAAAAGGGTTGAAGACGACATACTATCTGCACGTAAAGCCTCGGCATCAAGCCGAACAAAGTACAGTCAAGGTGAATAAAGCCGAGACGAGTAGCGGGGGAGCGCGCAGAGCAGGATTCGGATTTGCAAAGAAACAAACAACTAACGTATAGCAATCAAAATAGGGGGATAACACAATGAACGCATCACAAATCATCACAGAAGATATGACACTTGAAGAAAAATTAGCTGCAATTGATCAGGCTATGGCAAATGCTCAGGAGCAAGCCAACGAAGAAGCCGCATCTCGTGGTACATTCGCCGCACCACTCGATCCAGCAGATTTAACAATGTGTGAAGGTTGCCAGTAATTTTAATAAGGAGAACATTATGCCAGGAATTTTAGGAACAGGTATCCAAGACGGACTTTTACTTAAACCAATCCATTACCAGTGGGCAATGGATCTCTATGATCAAGCAGTAGCAAACACGTGGTTTCCAAACGAAATTCAGTTAGGACAGGATCTTGCTGACTGGAAGAAGATGAGTGATGAAGAGCGACATGCACTAACGTTTCTTATGAGTTACTTTAATCCAAATGAACTACTAGTTAATAAGGCGTTAGCTTTTGGTGTCTATCCATATGTTAATGCTGCAGAGTGTCACCTTTACCTCGCAAAGCAAATGTGGGAAGAAGCAAACCACTGTATGTCATTTGAGTATGTACTTGAGACATTCCCAATTGATCGTGAAATGGCTTACGCTGCACACGTAGAGACCCCTTCAATGGCGAGAAAAGAAGAGTTTGAGACGAAGTTCATCCGACGTATGACGGAAGATACACTCGATATCGCGACAACCGAAGGTAAGAAAGACTTTGTCCGTAACCTGGTCGCATACAATATTATCCTTGAGGGTATTTGGTTCTACAGTGGATTCATGGTGGCTTTATCATTCCGCCAGCGTAACTTACTGCGTAACTTCGGAAGTCTCATCGACTGGGTTGTACGTGATGAATCACTTCACCTTAAGTTTGGTATCAATTTGATTCTCACTGTTCTTGAAGAGAACGAAGATCTTCAAACAGAAGAATTTGCAAATGAGATCAAACAGATGATTCTTGATGGCGTCGAAATGGAAGAAGCATACAATCGTGATCTTCTACCAAACGGCATCCTTGGACTTAACAGTGACTACATTAACCAGTACGTAAGGTATTTAGCCGATCGTCGCCTAGAAGAGCTTGGCTTTGAAGCGCACTATAAAGTTTCCAATCCAGCTAAGTGGATGGCAGCAGCAAATGACACACTCGAGCTTGTTAACTTTTTTGAAAGCACTAACACGAGCTACGAAGTTAATTCAGGTGGTGGCTCAAGTTCAAAGGCGCCAAGTCTTACTCCAGCCGGACATCACGAAGAAGAAAAATTCTAGAATACTTTCAAGAAGAGCTATGCATTTCAAAGATTACTATACATACTATAGTAATTAAGGTGTATACTTAGTATATGAAAACAAAACTTCTCATTTTTGGAATTACAGGTGATCTCAGTACCCGTAAGCTACTTCCAGCCCTTGAGCAAATTATCAGTACAGGTGATTTTGATGACCTATCTGTCATAGGTGTTTCACGTAGGGAAGTAAATATTCCAGAACTACTCCAGGGCTCACTTGGCAAAACCGATCTTGTAGATAAAATCTCTATTTTTTCGATGGATCTTGCTAAGAAGTCTGATTACTTACGTTTAAATGAATTTGTTAATCTTGGTGATGATGAACAACTCATAACGTATCTGTCAGTTCCGCCTTCGGCAGCAACAGCGATAGTGGATTTTATGGGTGAAGCTGGGATGAATACCCCTAATGTGAAGATTCTTTTCGAAAAACCCTTTGGCGTTGACCTTAGCTCTGCAAAAGATGTTATTGCACGAACCGAGCGTTTCTATAAAGAAGATCAGCTTTACCGTATTGATCACTATCTTGCAAAAGAAATGGCCCAAAATATAATTGCATTTCGAGGTGGTAACGCACTCTTTAGCCATATTTGGAATAATAATTTCATAGAGTCAATTGAAATTATAGCCAGCGAAAAAATTGGCATTGAAGGGCGGACCCAGTTTTACGAACAAACCGGTGCACTGCGGGATGTTTTACAAGGCCATCTGATGCAACTTCTTGCGCTGACACTTATGGATATAACTAAAGAATTTAAATGGGATAGTGTACCCGAGCATCGGCTTGCGGCATTGTCACAGCTACAACTTGCTGATCCAGCCAAGGCTACTCGTGCTCAATACGAAACTTATCAAAAAGAAGTTGAGAATCCAGGTAGTACTACTGAGACGTTTGTTTCTGTCCAACTGACGTCCACTCAACCACGATGGCTTGATGTCCCAATAACTCTCACAACTGGTAAAGCACTTTCTGAAAAGACAACTGAAGTTCGGATTCATCTCAAGAAGATGCACGATGCTCAAAGCAACTGTATTATTTTTCGCATCCAACCTAATGAAGGCATAGACATTGAGTTGTTTACGAAAAAGCCAGGTTATGATCGACAATTTGAAACGCGTAATCTGAGCTTTGACTACGCTGCAGACGTCAAGCTTCCCGATGCTTATGAACAGGTGTTAGTTGATGCGATTAATTCACGAAAGAGTCTTTTCACAAGTAGTGGTGAAGTTATTCGAAGTTGGGAAATTCTCGAGCCTGTTCAACAAGCCTGGATGATGGATGACCATATGATTGTATATAAGAATGGTGCAGAGTATCTCGGAAACGGGAAGTTTAACAAGTAAGCGAAGTTCCGCATATTGCTATATGTAGGATAGTGAAAATACTACAACACTCCATATATAGCGTTTTAGGCCTATATGATGCTACAATGAAGTTCCATGGAGACATTGCATCACATGGATAAAAAACAGAAATATATATTTGTAACTGGGGGTGTCCTTTCTGGGGTAGGAAAGGGAATCACAGCAGCTAGTATCGGGGCAGTACTACAATCTCAAGGTGCCGATGTTTCGGTTCAAAAATGTGACCCGTATCTTAACGTAGATGCGGGCCTTTTGAATCCTGCAGAGCACGGTGAATGCTTTGTCACAAAAGACGGAGCGGAGACCGATCTTGATCTTGGACATTATGAACGATTTCTTGATATTGAACTAACTCAAAAATCTGCAACTCTTTCAGGACGTCTGCTCCGCGATCTTATCGCCGACGAGCGAGCGGGCAAGTTCGGTGGTAAGACTGTCCAGTTAGTTCCCCATCTGACAGCTGCTATTCAAAGAGATATTGAAAAGGCTGCAAAAGGTAGCGATGTTCATTTTGTCGAAATCGGAGGAACAGTTGGTGATTATGAAGCGCTTAGTTTTATTGAAGCAATTCGTGAGTTTAGTCGAAAAGTAGGACGGAGCAACTGTTTATTTATTCATGTAGTTTACGTGCCTTTTATTGGTTCAAGTAAAGAATTTAAAACAAAACCTGCTCAAAACGCACTTAATGATCTTCGTGGGTTTGGCATTGTACCTGATGTCGTTGTTGTTCGTACCGACGCTGTTGCGCCAAAAAGTATTGCAGCTAAGATTGCAATGTTTGGCGGAGTTGCGGACGAGGCAGTTATTTTGATGCCAAATGTTGATACAGTTTTTCGGATTCCAATGATCATAGCTGAGTCTGGTCTCCAGCAAGTTCTTGATAATTTTACTGGTTTTACAAAAAAACCAAATCTTAAAAAATGGGAAAGAATGATCGAAGCACAGAATAAGAAACACGATCAAATTGTCAGAATTGGAATGGTTGCAAAGTATCTCGACAATGAAGATACGTATATATCTGTTATTGAAGCACTTAAGGCCGCCGCTTGGCAGGAGAGTGTCGGGCTGAATCTTGTTTGGATCAATGCTGAGACGGCCACGAATGAAGAGTTTGCTGCCGTTGACGGTATCGTGGTTCCTGGTGGTTTTGGCAGCAGAGGGATCGAGGGTAAGGTAGCAGCAGCAACGTATGCTTTAGAGACGGGCTCACCTTATCTAGGACTCTGCTTAGGTCTTCAAGTTGCAGTTATTGCGGCTGCACGTAGGAGTGGTCTTAAAAGAGCTAATAGCACTGAGTTTGATCCATTGACTAAACAAAACGTTGTTTATTTGATGAATGGCCAAGAAGGTATGGAGTCTACTGGAGGCACGATGCGCCTAGGTGATTATCCAGCAAAGCTAAAAAAAGACTCAAAAGTAGCAAAAATTTACGGCGAGACATCAATTACTGAACGACATCGTCATCGCTACGAAGTGAACCAAGCCTTTAAAGAATCAATTGAAGACGGTGGACTTGTTATAAGCGGTACATCACCAGACAGTAAATTAGTTGAATTCGTTGAAACAGCTGGTAAGGGTTATTTTACAGCAACGCAGGCTCACCCAGAGTTTCGTTCACGTCCAACTAAAGCACATCCACTTTTCGTAGGTTTACTTCGAGCTGCAAAAAAAGCTATACGATAGTAAACTCTTGCTTTTTTGTTAAACTTATGCTTAAATATGTTATAAGTAACATAAAATTATAAAACAAAAAAATGTCAGAAAAAATTTCAAAACCCCACCATGAATCGCTAGACACCTCATCAGAGTCCATTGAGACTATTGTTGAACGTGTTAGTCGCAACGATCTTAATGCACTTCACGAGCATTTTAAACGTCAGAACCAGGTAGAAATGGCCGCTAGACAGGATGAGGTTAATAGTGTTCGTAACGAAATTGAAGCAATTTTTACCGATACAACTATTCCGTCTGATGAGATTGGTCATGAAGCACCTGATGTACCCTCCTTCTCGGATAATACGCTCGATGAGCATATTCGGAGTAATGACCTAAGAGCGCTACAGGAAAAGTTTACTCGTCAAAATGGCAATAAAGTTCCTGATACAAACCCGGAAGGGAAGCAAAGCGAAGTTCTCGTAAGTGATACTATTTCTGAACATGAACCTGAAGGGGATTCTGAAACTTACGAGAGTATACCTGTCCCTATCTCTCAGTCTGTTGAGGATATTCAAGGTAAAATAACTAAAGAAGTTTCACGCACACCAAAATCACAAGAGACTGAGCTCACGATTCAACTCAAGAATCAACTCGAGGATTTTATCGAAAAAGTAAATTCAGCCGAGAAAAAAACAGAGCGACATGTCGATGAAGCGATTGATGAAGTTAAGTTCTTAAATAGACAAGTACGCGAAATTGTACAAGCTGGATACTCTCGAATGCCGAATGACGACCTTATGCGAAAATTTGGGTGGAAAATTGACGGAATTGTAGGTGCTGTCCTACGGGTAAGTCTCGCTGAGCTAAATTCATCTCAATTGGCATCTGAGTCTGCAGCTGTTGTTGATGGACGAACGGTTAATACTACTGAAATTCAAGATGATTTGCGGGATAAGCTACGTTTGGGTGCAATGAATTTACGACGTGATATTCAAACTAGTTCCGAGAATGCTTCTACGAGAGGAATTATCAATCGTCTTGATGCACTGCGAGCAGATGTCCGTACTGATGACCTTACGGATATAATGATGCAGTTAAATACGGTTGCTCGTTTGCTTGAAACTATTCAACCTTCATATGCTAAGAAAATTCGCACTCTACAAGAGAGTCTGGCTGCTTAACACTAACCGGTTAGCTGCTCATCTTTACCTCTGGTATAATAAATCTGATGGAACTCCAGATTGCACGTATAGTATCAGAATTATTTAACGTTGAAACGAACGTTGTTTTAACACGACCCGATATCCAGTTTGGGGATTATGCAACAAACGTTGCGTTACAGCTCGCAAAACCGCTTAACAAGAATCCACGTGAAGTAGCTGAAGAGCTTGCAGTAAAGCTTCGTGAAACCGGTACATTCACTGATGTTAGTGTCGCTGGTCCAGGATTTATTAATTTGCGCGTTACGTCTCGAAGTCTTGTGGACGTGCTAGAGAAAAACTGGAGCTCGACTTTTGGCGAGAATAACGATGGAGTAGGCAAAACTGTTGTTGTTGAATATCCTAGTCAGAACATGGCCAAGCCATATAGTATTGGCCACCTGCGGCCAGGCAATCAGGGTTGGGCTGCGAAGAAGCTGATGGAGGCGACTGGGTGGAACGTTATTACAGATAACCATCTTGGAGACTATGGGGCACCTTTTGGTATTTGGGTAGTTGGCTTTTTGAAGTTGAGTAGCGAAGCAGCACTGGAGAAAGATGGCGTATATGAACTAGGCCGTGTTTATATCTCAATGAAGAAGCTGCTTAAAGAAGAAGACGAAAAAGGTGAGTCTACGCTGCGCGATGAGGTGCAAAACTGGCTCTTAAAATTAGAAGCCAACGATATGGAAGCTGTTGAGTACAGTTCTAGGTTTAATTCTATTAGCCTTGATCATATTCATACTATTATGAAACGTCTTAAGATCTCGACTGATCATGAGCTTGGTGAGGCCTTCTTTGCTCCAAAAGGTAAAGAAGCAGTTCAAAAGCTTCTGACAGAAGGTATTGCAACGCAAAATCAGGACGGTTCAATAATTGTCCCACTTGATGAATACGGATTTGATGTACCTATGTTAGTTCAAAAGTCTAACGGAGCAGCCCTATATGCAACGACTGATCTTGCGACAATTTTGTACCGCGAGGACACCTGGCATCCGGATAGAGTTATCTATGTGGTTGGTTCTGAACAGCAGTTCCATTTTGCTCAGCTTTTTGCTGTAGCAAAAAAATTAAGTATTCACACTGAACTTATACACTTATGGTTTGGTATTATAGATCAAATTAATGATGATGGCACCCGCGAAAAAATGAGCAGTCGAAAAGGGGTAGTATTAATGGAAGAATTACTCGATACAGCTGAAGAAAAAGCCCGCGAAGTAGTATCTGGTCGAGAAATTTCTGATAGTGATATAACAAAGATTGCACTTGGCGCCGTAAAGTTTACTGACTTTGCAGCGGACAGGCGAACAAATATCTTATTTGATTGGAATAGTATCTTTGCCCTGACAGGTTTTTCTGGACCATATATTCAATATGCAGCTGTACGTGTGAACAAGATATTACGAGACAACGTAGACGATTATTCTGAAAAAGCCGGTAGCTACGACTATGAGCCTGAAAAAGCAGTTGTTGCTAAAATATTAGATTACCCAAATATTGTTCGCTTGGCAGCTCGTGATATTGAGCCTCATAAAATAGCAACGTATCTTTATGAGTTAGCCCGCGAGCTAAACAGATATTATGAACAAACACCGGTCGCGACAGGCGATGTTACGGGTGATCAAAAAGCAGCTCGCCTCAATCTCCTCGGTAAAGTGAGTCATGTTTTTACACATGGGCTTGATCTACTAGGGATAGAAGTTCCGTCACAGATGTAATGATATAATTACATCAAAAGTATGATTATAATTGATGTAAAAGGAGTATTTACTTATGACAGTTTCAAAAAAAGCGGCTGATAAGGCAAAAGAAAAAGCTATAGCCTTAAGAGGTAAAAGCACACATCATCTAAGCGGTTTTTCAGATTTTGTTCGTGAACAGGGTATTGTTGGTCTTGCAATTGGTCTTGCAGTTGGTGGTGCGGCAACAGTACTTATTAAGTCGCTTCTCGATAACGTTATTATGCCTCCAATCGGTTTATTACTTGGCTCCAGTGATGGACTAAAAGGTCTCGCATGGAAACTTGGTGAAAGTCGCAAAGACGGTAAGGTAGTTGATATTGTTCTTCACTACGGTTCTTTCCTTAATGATTTAATTAATTTTCTGATCATTGCTCTTGTTATTTATTTTGTTGTCCGAGTACTTGGCCTGGACAAGAAATTTGATAAGAAAAAAGAGTAATATGCCCCATTGTTATTATATAGTTAATGTTATATAATAATAAGGTTGCACGACTGTGTGCAACTTGGAGAGCTTATGCTCGGAACGGAGGACAGTGATGTCCAACGAAGAACCAGCTGTTCAGTTGCTCGATCCGAATGAGGGTCGGAGAACTGATCGCGTGTGCGTGTCACTCTTCCCTGAAGAGGGACCACGACGCGACCTCAGGCCGGGAAGTTTGAACCCGGACGACTGATCTCTTCAAGGGACAGAGCTGGCGCCGTAGGCGCCGCTCTGTCCCGACCAATTTTTGCATAATAACCCAGTAGTAGTATTGTTACGGGGTTTTATTATTAACGATTGATTATCTAAAGTTGACACCTGTTCACTTAAGTATTATGATATATGCATCAGCGCCAACCTTGGCACTGTGATAGTTTTGGAGGCGATAACGTATGGCCAAAAAAACATGGCTATATCGTGACGTACCGGTCCGTGTCAGTGCGACTGCGGATATCCCGCTGTTGTATCGATACGGCGCTCGGTTCAGCGATCATGTCCAGGCGGCAATCAACAGTGTTGATCTTTGGATCGACGGTAGCACGCCGACCCACCTGATCGATAGTTCGAGTGGTCTGTCGAAAATGCGCCCAATGGTTGTCCCTGTCGGGGGTGGGCGTGTTATCTGGGGAATCCACAAGGGCCACCATGCACGAACGGTACAGTTGTCACCATTCGTGCGCATGAGCAGCGTTCCGCTTACTTACAGCGTGACGTTGGAGCTGGCAGGGAACAACGTTCAGCCCTGGATCGTGCGTGCATACCCTGGATCATTCGCGCCACCACTTCCTTGGCAGATCTCTGCCAAGGACGCAGTTGGTGGACTGGATGCATGTAGGACTTTCTGGAGTCAGCACGCATACGTCTACTCCGCGAGTTTGGTCGCGGCCGAATCGGATCAAGCGCCGGCCTGGTATAGGAGAAGCCTCATGCGTCAGGCATGAGTCGACATCGGCCAGAACGCATCCTGTCATCCTTGTGACATAAAAATAAGGACGGTTTTAGGGAGCTCCGTTAAAAAGTTCCCAAAAACCATGAAGTCTTTGACACTATACGTTAATCGTATGATGAATTAATTTTTCATGGTATGTCATCTATAGGAAATAGTAGTAAAATAGGTATATGAATAAAACCGATCAAGAGTGGAAAGAAATTCTTACACCGGAGCAGTTTGCAGTTCTCCGTGATAAAGCGACAGAAGCACCGTTTAGTGGTGAGTATGATGGTCTTTTTGCTGACGGCGTGTATGCCTGTGCGGCATGCGGTCAGTTGTTGTTTGAAAGTGGAACAAAATTTGATGCACATTGTGGATGGCCAAGCTTTTACGATGCAAAACCAGGTGCAGTAGATTTCCATACCGACGATACTCTTGGTATGGCTCGAACTGAAGTAACGTGCGCAAACTGCGGAGGACATCTCGGTCATATCTTTGAAGGTGAGGGTCTTGATACACCAACTGATAAAAGATTCTGTATCAATTCACTCAGTCTTAAATTTGACCCTACTACTCTATAGGTAGAAGACTTCTCATGGTTATAAAAATATAGCACTTGTAAAAACACAAATAAGTGCTATTATAGCTTAGTTACCTTGAAGTATATGTTTTCCTTCTCAAGTCGTTATCGGATTGATAACGCCTTTAAAGGGAAAGTATATGACTTTTCCGGACCCAACCGAAGGGACGTACATTGTCACGACAGACGGTCAAAGAAAACAAAACTCCGCAGGTAGAAACCTACGAGGTCTGTGGTCATCAAGTCAGTGCAACGGAGCAGCGAGTCTTCAAAGCATTGAACTGCATGTCCACGGCCATGGCAGATGACATCGGGGGATGGTACGGAGCGAGGGTCGGCCTTCGCATGACGGACGTGGGTCCGGTGCAGTTCCGTGTAGCAGTTGAGAGGCTGCTCCAGCTCCAGATCATTGAGTTAAAGTACCGAGGGGTAGAACTCTGCGGCATGAAGATTCTGGTCTGAGCAGCCCGTGACACTGATCACTGCTTGTCTTTAACAAGACTGCTATATCGTCGAGATTGCGACATAAAACAATCCGGTCAAAATTCTTTCGACCGAAAATGGGTATCATACGCCCATAGCAAGAATCCCGCTAGAGGCGGGGAAGAAGTAGAAGCATATGCTCCTTCTCCCTGCCTCGCGGATACTACCCCTCTGATTAAGAGGGGTTTTCCATTTCCATACAGTATTGTTGTTACAATAGATATCATGACTAAAAAAGCAAAAATTTTATGGATGGACCTAGAAATGACAGGCTTAGATCCAGTCAAGGATCGTATCTTAGAAGTAGCAGTTATTGCTACCGATTGGGATTTTAATGAAATCGCGACATATACGGCAGTCGTTAAGGTTGGACCGCGACTTATGGCTAAGCGCATGAAAGTAGGAGCTGCATTTTGGGATGCAAATCCGGAAGCGCGCGATGGATTAGTTGATCAAAACAAAAATGGACTATCTGGCCGTACGGTAGAAAATGAATTACTTGATTTCATAAACGAACATTTCGATTCTGAAAAACCTGTACTACTTGGGGGTAATTCTATTCATCAGGATAGACGGTTTATCGTGAATGAGTGGCATAGACTCGATGTTCGTCTACACTACCGTATGTTAGATGTTACAGCATGGAAAGTGGTATTTGATGGTAAATTTGGAAAACGATTTACGAAACCCGAAGAACACCGTGCCCTTGAAGATATAAGAGGTAGTATCATGGAACTTAAGTATTATTTGACCAAGCTGAAATAATGCTACAATAGCAGTACTATGCTACCAATAAGGGCGCGTCGAAATCATAAAAGACTTCTATGGTTTGTAGTAGCCGTACTAATGATTTTGATAGCAACCGCGTTTGTTGTTATATTCTTCAATCAAAGTGTTCACACGCCTGAACAAAAAACTGTTACATCAAAATCAGAAGTAGTATCAAAACCTGTAGCCATATCGTCTAATATGCTTTTCATGGGAGATGTTTTTTGGGGCAGATATATAAATGATTGGTCACAAGCGAGCTCACTAAAAACTAGCTATCCATTTTCAAGACTCAGTGAATTTAACCGTATGAAATACGATGCTTGGATTGCTGACTTAGAATGTCCGTCGGTTAATGGCGTCAACATGACCAGCGCACAGGAAGACGCAACGCTGACATTTAATTGTTCGCCTGACTATCTTCCGGAAGCGGCTAAATGGTTCACTATTTTTGGTAACGCAAATAACCATAGTGATAATCAAGGTGGGATGGCTGGGCTCATTGAAACTCGTCAGCATCTCGAGCAGAATAAAATTCAATATTTTGGTAACTTTGACCCTGAGGTTCTAAAAGATGTATGTGAAGTGACAGCAATGCCAGTGACTATTTCACTCGATGATAAAACCACAAAAAAAGGTAGTCTTCCAGTAGCGATGTGTGGCTATCATGGAGTATTTAAGATTCCGTCTGCCGCTAGTCTTGCTGTTATGCAAGCATACGCAAAAGTGATGCCTGTGATCGCGTTTCCTCATTCAGGCCAGGAATACAAGACAGGGCCTGACCAAATTAAAACTGATCTATATAGATCCATGATAGATAACGGTGCGGATATGGTCATAGGAGATCATGCACACTGGATACAGAACAGTGAAAGCTATAAGGGACACCTCATTGTTTATTCCATGGGTAACTTTATATTCGACCAGCAGGACACGCCCGAAGTTGTACGCTCAGCTGCTATTAACGTTAATATGAAACTAGCAGCCAACGCCGACACTAGCCAACTTGATGCTTGGCTCAGAATCGGTAGCAGATGTGTAGCGTTCCAGGATGATTGTATGGCTCAAATTGCTAGTCAGGGGCTTAAGAAATTACAAGTAACATATGGGTTTGGGGTCGTTGGCAGTAATGATTCGGGTAAGATCGTAAAACCCGCAACACCCGACCAGCAAGAGGCAATACTGCAGCGTCTAAACTGGCAAAAAACGATGACCCAGTTGCAAGCCCCCTATAGTAGCCTGTAGACTGAGTATATGACTCACAAAGAACTCGAAGATTATCTCCTTAGCTTTCCTAACACATGGCTTGATTTTCCTTTTGGCGAATCCACATCAGTATATAAAATAGGCTATAAAGAAACAGGTGAGGGTAAGCTATTCGCAATCATTGCAAATGACAGTAAGCCACTCAAGGTGAGTTTAAAGTGCGACCCAAGTCTCGCTCTTGTTCTTCGCGATAAATATGAAACCGTGCTACCGGGATATCATTTGAATAAAAAACATTGGAACACTATTTTGTGCACTGGACAGGTGCCTGAAGACGAACTGTTCGATTTAGTACGACTAAGCTATAACCTAGTCGACGCTAGCTAGTTGTATCGCTAAAATCGGATAATTGCTTCCTTATAGTCGCAAGGTTCGTATCCGTTGTATCAAGGAAATCTTTCATTGACTTACTACTTGTTGATTCATAGATACCTTTCATCAGTGCGGATAAGGTTTCCAGTTGATAATCCATTTCTCTTGCATAAGTACGATCATAAGTGGCATTTAATCTGGCATCTTCTAATGTTTTTTTGAGTGTATCACCAGATTCGGCAGCCGTAATGGCTTTGTCGATTTTATCTTTTGCTACTCCTGCCGCGAGTAACGGTGCTGTGCCGTCACGATCAGCATTTGTTAAGAAAATGATTAGGTTGGCGTTTGTAGTTCTCAGTGAATTACTTTTGATATTTTGTTTAGCGCTTGTAGAGATAGTACTAAGAGTGTTAATTCGGGCCTCGAGTGTTTGTAATTTAGAGGGGCTTGCATTACCACCATTACCCAGGCTCACGAGTACAACAACGAGAATTATAGCAAATAGAAGGCCACCACCGATAAGGAGAAGAAACTTTTTATCAAGTCCAGGTTTTTTAGCTGGAGCCGCAATCTGATTTAAGTAGTCAATTGAATATTCTTCTTGATTTGGATTCATTACATGTATTTAATCACATATAGAGGTCAATCGACAATAATGCTCACGTTTTATCAGCGTGTAGTGCCTATACGCTAATTTCTAACAGAGGTAAAAGTGTTACAATAAAACTATGCAGGATGCAAAAGAAGAAGTTCGTTCACGCATTAACATCGAGGATGTTGTAGGTGAGTATGTACAGCTCAAACGAGCTGGGCGTAACTTTAAAGGACTGAGTCCATTTAGTAGTGAAAAAACGGCAAGCTTTTTCGTTAGTCCAGATAAGCATATTTGGCATGACTTTTCGTCAAATAAGGGTGGTGATGTATTCAGTTTTGTGATGGAAGTGGAAGGTATGGATTTTCGTCAAGCGCTCGAACACCTAGCTAGAAAAGCTGGGGTTGATTTGTCACTCTACGAATCAAAGGGAAGTCAGGAGATTGCACAGAAAAAAAAGCGTCTTTACGCGGCACTTGATCTTGCCGCTTCATATTACCAGCACAGTCTTATTAGTAACGGGCATGCGCTTGAGTATGTTTTTAAGAAACGTGGACTTGATAAAAAAATTGTCGAATCATTTCGCATTGGGTATGCACCAGACAATGGAAATGCCCTTGTTCAGTTTTTAAATCGGAAAGGTTTTTCTGATAGAGAGGTTGATGAAGCTGGTCTTGCGAACCGCTATGGTGGCGACTTATTTCGGGGACGTATGATGGTACCACTCATGGATGGCAGTGGGCAGGTTATAGGTTTTACGGCCCGTATTCTTATTGATATTAAAGATGCTCCCAAATATCTAAACACGCCACAGACTCTTCTTTATGACAAAAGTAGACATGTTTTTGGGTTATCACAGGCAAAAGAGGCAATTCGTACCGTCGACTATGCTGTAATTGTCGAAGGTAACCTTGATGTCGTGAGTAGCCAC
Source organism: Candidatus Saccharimonadales bacterium (assembly GCA_039928925.1). Classification (NCBI taxonomy): domain Bacteria; phylum Candidatus Saccharimonadota; class Candidatus Saccharimonadia; order Saccharimonadales (SeqCode); species Saccharimonadales bacterium (SeqCode). The sequence continues at coordinate 251,633 of JBDSSF010000003.1, forward strand.
CAAGTAGGTATATCACAGGTAGTCGCTACGGCTGGCACTGCTATGACCGAAAGCCACTTAAGAGCTCTCCGACGCCTAACAGGTAATGTGAGACTCGCATTTGATGGAGATAGAGCAGGTATAGCTGCGACAGAACGTGCAATCCCGATCGCGCAGTCAGTTGGTGTTGAACTTACAATCATTACACTGCCAGGTGATGCGAAGGACCCTGATGAATTAATCCAGCAAGACTCAAAACTTTGGCTTGCGGCAATCGAATCCGCACAGCCTGCAGTAGACTGGATACTGAACCAATACTCTAATAGGGAAGATCTTACCTCTGCCTCAGGAAAGCGTGCTTTTACTACAGCAGGGCTTAAAGTCGTCAGGACATTGCAGGATATAGTAGAGCAAGAGCACTATCAGGCCAAAATCGCCGACATGGTTCAATCATCCCTCGAATCGATTAAAGCTAAACAAGCTAAAGGAACTGATGAGACTCCCGCACCAACTCGCTTAAAACGAGTTCATACCACGGATGAGCGTAGTCAGGATGTGTATTTATATCAAGATAATCTTCTTGCTGCCGCACTAATTGATGCATCAGCCCAAGAACTATTTGCACATATTGATACAACAATGTTTGCAGGCGAAGATCGTCAATTAGTCGCATCTTTCCTCGCTACACATTCCGGTAAGATTGTGACGGATACCCCTGAGCAGTTGCAAAAAATTGATCAGTATGTCAAAATACTATTATTAAAGGCCGACGCTCGATATGCCGATTGGAACGATCAAGATCGTTACTTCGAAACGGCACGATTGCTCCGCCAAGTAGCACACGAACACAAGAAACAACAAAAAGATCTATTAACGAGTGAACTACGTGAGGCCGAGGCTAGCGACGACGAGTCAAAAGCCCTTGAAATTCGTGGCAAACTTAATACTTTAATAAAGGAGATGACTAGTGGGCAAAGATGATGATCAAACAGACGATAGTGCAGTATTAGACAGTACGACAGTTTCAGCACTTGGTGATATTGAAGAACCAGCGATTGATGAGCTACAGGACGAAGAAGAAGACGATGAAGATACGCTGAACAGTAATCAATATTTTGATGATGTTTCAGATGACAGTGTCAGGTTGTACCTTCGTGAGATTGGTAAAATCCCGCTATTGAATGGTGAAGAAGAGCTTGCTCTTGCGCAGCGTGTTGTTGCAGGTGAGAAGAAGGCTAAGGATAAAATGGCCGAAGCAAACATGCGTCTCGTTGTCTCAATTGCAAAACGTTATTCTGGTCGTGGGCTTGATTTCCTTGATTTGATTCAAGAGGGCAACACAGGGCTTCTTCGTGCTGTTGAAAAATTTGATCCAGATAAAGGATTTAAGTTTAGTACTTATGCAACATGGTGGATCCGCCAGGCTATTACGCGTGCGATTGCCGATCAAGCACGTACAATTCGTATTCCTGTGCATATGGTGGAGACCATTAACAAGTTACTGCGTACACAGCGTCGCATGACTCAGGAGCTAAACCGTGAGCCAACTATCGAGGAGCTTGCAAAAGAGCTTGAGATGGAGCCAGAAAAAGTTGAATACGTTATTAAAATTAAACAAGACATTACATCACTTGATGCTGGTGTTGGGCGTGATGGTGAAGATGAAGATTCAGTTCTCGGTGACTTTATTGAAGACGAAGATGGGACGACACCAGAAGAATCTGCTGCATCGCAACTTTTAAAAGAGCAGGTTCAATCAGTTCTTTCCACACTTTCTGAACGAGAACAAAAGATCATCAAGATGCGTTTTGGCCTAGAAAATGGTAAATCTCATACACTTGAAGAGGTCGGACAAGAGTTTGCCGTCACTCGTGAGCGTATTCGTCAGATTGAAGCTAAGGCGCTTGCAAAGCTTCGTAAACATAAGGATGCCAAAAAACTTCATGAGTACCTGAGTTAAATAAACTTACATGTAATTAAAAACTCCGAGATATCTCGGAGTTTTTAATTTAAGAGTAGAAGTCGGTGTGTTTTAGAATAACATCGAGTTGCTCGTGGAAATGCTCCATGTCACCGTCGTTAATGATATAACTATCTGCCATTGCGATTGGACCACCCTTTTCTAAATTCTCAATTTCCGTCCAGTCCCTATTGGTTGCTTCAACATCAGTGAATGGTCGCTCTGGGCGTATTGATAAGCGGTGGTGTCGAAGGCGTCGCGGTGCTACGACGGCTATAACATGCAGTTCACCAGGAAATTCATGCTTCATGATCTTATATTCAGTCCAGCTATAGATACCATCTGCGATAATACGGTGCTGACCGGCGCCAATAAGCCCATTTATCTGTTGAATGATACGCTTTACCACGAAATCATCACCCTCTTTTTTACGAATATCTTCCCTGAAAGTAGTTTGGCTTTCTGGTGTAATCTCAATACCCGCTTCACGCATCGCGTCATAAATCACACCTCCAAAGTATACCTTCGGATATCCTTTTTCAGTTAGAAAATCAACTGCAGAACTTTTTCCACTTCCAGTCATTCCGACGAATGCGATTATTTTTACATTTTCATGATGTGCCATTAATTTCTAGTATACCGTAGACTGAGTTGCTATAGCAATCAACTAGCCCCGTCTGAGTAGCGTATAATGATGAAATGACTTATGACGGATATTTTAGCGTGTCAGATGCCCAACTGCGTACAGCTATCGACCAGGACCTAGCTGAGTGTGCGACAGTTTGGCAAGCTGAGTTTGAAGGCGGAAGCAGGGAGCCAGTTGCTGCTTTTTGTAATATATTGTTACGTGGAGGAAAGCGTCTTCGGGGAATGCTTGCTATGCAGAGCTATTATGCGCATGGTGGGCGGGATGAGCATGTTGCAATAGTGGCAGCTAGAGTGTTTGAATTCGTCCAGACCTATTTATTAATTCTCGATGATATAGCCGACAGATCAGATATGCGGCGGGGCGGACTGTCTGCCCATAAGCTACTTGAAACATATGCAGTAAACGCAGATCTTAAAAATGATCATGAACATTACGGGGCAACCCAAGCGATGAATGCAGCTGTTGCCGGTATGCATAAAGCAACAGCAGAAATTCTTGATTTAGATATAGACTCAGGTATTGTTCGTCGTGCGCTGCTCTCGTTGCACCATAACCTAGCAGTAACGATTGATGGTCAAATGAACGATATATATAACGAAGTAAGTCGAGATATCCCGACTGAAGATGCGATCGAGCGAGTTCTTACTCGAAAATCTGCTTACTATACGATCCTTAGTCCACTTGAGCTTGGTGCATGCCTCGCCGGGAAAGATGGTCTTAGTGAACCCCTTCATGATTATTCTATACACACCGGTTGCGCCTTTCAAATTACTGATGACACTATCGGTTCATTTGGTAATAAAGATCAAACAGGTAAAGGTACTAATGACGATATTCACGAAGGAAAAATGACTCTGTTGGTGCAGTATGCATTAAAAAAAGGAGACAATGTACAGAAAAGTGTGCTTGAGGCTACTCTTGGGAATTGTGATGCGAGTGATGCTGATTGCGATAAAGTACGCGACGTACTTATTGCAACCGGGGCAAAAGATTATGCAGAGACACGCTCTTCATGGCATAAGGATGAAGCATTTACTGCGCTTGATCGGGCCGAGGATATCGACCATACTTTTATAGTTTTTTTACATCAGTTAACTGATTATATAACGAAGCGGCAATCGTAATTTATTTTCCGAAACGACGCTCACGAGCCCTAAACTCATCTATGATCTTCGTCATATGTTCAGATGTGAAATCTGGCCAAAGAACTTCGGGAAAAACGAGCTGCGTTTCATCAGCGAGTAAACTTAAAAATCCAGCACTGTTATGAGGGTCATGCCATGCGCCCGTACGAACAATAAGATCTACTTGAGGTAGTGAACTAGTCCATGAATGCTCGCGTAGTAACATGTTAGAAGCCTCTACGCCATGGGGGGTAATAACATCCGATTTTAGTAGAGATTGAATTGCTGCCGCTCGTTCACGAGATCCACTGTAGCTAAAAAGAAGCGTAAGTATGTTTGTTCCACGCATATTAGTCTGATCGACTACCTTGTTGATTGCATCGATTGTCGGCTTGGTAAGCGTATCACGCCATTCGCCGATTGCCTGAATTCTAACATCATACTTACTTATGAGTGGATGGTCTGCAAATTTATGGACGCTAGTTCGATAAAGCTTATCAATGCTTGATGAAAAATCGCCCGTTCGATCTGCAATGTTGGCATATGAACTGCCCCATAGGGAAAGGTGAGTTACCCCGGCAGCAAAGGCGGCTTCCGATATCTCAAGCGTTCGGTCGACACCTTTTTTATACATTCTAGAATATGCACCAATTCCATGCTGCTTGGCCCAACGACGATTGCCGTCAGGTATGATTGCAACATGAAATGTAGGTTTTTCCATCTCTTCATAATAGACGACTACGGTAATAGTAGTCAAATCCTAGAGACGCTCACGCAGCTAAGCTGAATCTGCGCTATACTGGACATATGAAGCGACTGGCTATTATTGACGGAAAATCGGTTTTTTATCGTGGTTACTATGCAATGCCTGGGCTTTCTTTGAAAGACGGCACACCAACGGGCGGTGTGTATGGTTTTACTACACTAGCACTCGAACTTATTAAAAAGCTTCAGCCTGACTACGTTGCAGTTGCTTGGGATAAAAAGGGAACAAGTATACGAAAACGCCTAGAGATTCTACCTACATACAAGGCTGGTCGCAAACGTCCGCCAGAAGATTTTTTTGCGCAGATCCCTATGTTACACGAACTGCTTGAGGCATTTTCATGGCCACTTTATGAACTCGATGACTACGAGGCAGATGATATTATGGGTGCACTGTCTAAGCAAGCTAGTGAACAGGGAATCGAAACGTGTCTTATTACAAGTGATCTAGATATGCTACAACTTGTTGGTCCTTTAACGCATGTTTACGCAATGAAGAGTGGGCTTAGTAATCTTGAACAATTTGATGTCACCCACTTCGAAGAGAAGTATGGACTATCAGTGCATCAATTTTTAGATCTTAAATCACTAAAAGGGGATTCATCCGATAATATTCCTGGAGTTCCAGGAATTGGTGAAAAGACTGGTATCCAACTACTTCAGGAATACAAAACACTTGATGGTGTATATGCACATCTTGGTGATATTAAGCCGACAACGAGGACAAAATTAGAAGCAGGTAAAGAGAGTGCGTATACCAGCAAGCTAGTTGGTGAGATTTGGTGTGATGCGCCTGTCACACTTGATCTCGACGCAACTGATGTTAATGACCTTGATACGGAAAAACTCGAAGACCTATTAAGAAAACTAGAGTTCACTTCGCTTCTTAGGAAATTGCCAAAAGGTATGCAGAAATCTACCCAAACAGATTTATTTAGCGAGCCTATTGTCTCGAATATTCAACCACTAGTTGAAGCGCCGTGGCCAGTAACTCTGAGCTTAAGTGCTGGCGCTGAGGTATTACTACAATTAAATGATGCGGGTGATGAAGCTTGGCTTTCACTTGATCGAAAGACAGTCGCTAGAGCTCCACTGACCCATATCGATAGCAGTATTTGGCGTGCACTTGAAATGACGAAGGTTGTTACCTATGATGCTAAGGCTCTGTATCATGCTGCGCATAGCCAGGCAGTGGAAGTTCGTTTTGACAATGTTCATGATGTTCGTCAGTCTGCATTTCTGATCGACCCTCTGACGCGCGATAGATCAATTGCCGGTTTAATCAACGACGACATTCAACCTGATGATGCAGGTAAAACAATGGCTTCCTTATGGCATATTTATGATCAACAATTAGAAAGCTTTGCCCGTGAACCTAAAATTGCATCGATTGCGACAACGCTCGATTTCCCGCTGACTTACATGCTGTACCGTATGGAAAGTAAGGGCATTAAGGTCAATAAGCAGTTTCTTTCTGCCATGAGTCGTGAACTTGGTGATGAGTTGGGCGAGCTTGAACAAAAAATGCATACAATGGTTGGTCACGAGTTTAATATTGCCAGCCCTGCTCAATTATCTGAAGTGCTTTTTACAAATCTTGGCTTATCTACGCAGGGCATCAAAAAAGGTAAAACAGGTTACTCAACTGGTCAAAAAGAACTTGATAAGCTTCGTGGGCAGCATCCTATTATTGAACTCATAGAACGAACTCGTGAACTTGCTAAGCTTAAGAATACATATATTGATACATTGCCAGTGCAGGCTGACGATAATGATCGCATTCATACAACCTTCAACCAAGACGTTGCTGCAACGGGTCGGCTGAGTAGTACTAATCCAAATTTACAAAATATTCCCGTCAGGAGTGACCTGGGCCGTCGTATCCGTGAAGCATTTATACCTGAAGAGGGAAATGTACTAGTCAGCGCAGATTATTCACAGTTTGAACTACGCTTAGCGGCAATTTTGGCACACGACGAGAAGCTCATCAATGATTTTAATGGTTCAATTGATATCCATACTAAAACAGCTAGTGAGGTATATGGTATACCCGTTGACGATGTCACAAAATCTCAGCGTCGCGACGCGAAGGTGATTAATTTTGGTGTTCTATATGGTATGAGTCCACATGGGCTTGCAGCTGCAACAGGTATGAATTTTACTCAGGCAAAGACATTTATTGATCATTATTTTACTGTTCGTGCGCCTATTCGGGTGTTTATCGATAGTACTCTCGAGCAAGCAAAGACAGAAGGCTATGTCGAGACATATTATGGACGTCGTCGCCCAACTCCAGATGTCAACAGTAGTAATTTTATTGTTCGTGAGGCAGCAAAACGCGCTGCTGCTAACATGCCAATTCAAGGAACAGAAGCGGATCTTATGAAAAAGGCCATGCTACTTGTCGATGAAAAGATAGGTGATTTAGGTGAGCAGATTCTGCAAATTCACGATTCAATCCTAATAGAATGCCCAGCGGGGAATGCTGAAAAAGTTGCTGACTTATTAAAAACTTGTATGGAAAATATCGCCCCTGAACTCGCAATTAGCCTAAAAGTTGATGTAAGTACAGGTACAAATTGGGGTGAACTTTAACATCCTTGCAAACGGATAACAATAAGCGTATTACTATAACAAGGTCTTATGAATATACGTGCTTGTCAGATATGTAGGAAGTGTACACTATGTCGCCTTTAGATGTACCATCACAGCACGTCGAAACTCCCGTAGTCCCGCCAGATAAATATATTTCACCAGCCGAACGTATAATTAGTGACAGTCGAGCGCAAAAAACCTTTGCCGATTTTATGTGGATATATGTCGGACATCCAGACGTAAACGCGCGTAGACGTGGGCATGAGCGACCACCTATACCTGTAGATTATCGTGGGGCAAGCCTGAATAATGATCCGGAAATGTTCACTGGCTACAGTGGGCTTGGTGAGCTTGTGCATATAAGAGTGAATCCTCAGCTTAATGATGTTCCTGAGGGTTATTTTATTGCTATGGCTGACATTGGAACGGGCGAGTTGTATGAACCAGCTATTCTTGATGTTGATCAGTTTCATGACCCTCAGGCGGGTCCGCAAACTATCATATATCTCGACACCGCAAATGTAGAAAGTTTGCCTATTGAATACTCTCCTAGGATTCATCTTTGCCAGCACACGCAGAGATTTACTTATATCCCTGGGCCTGACCGAGCCAGTTCACTTCTGCACCCAATTGAGTCACTTTACGAGAAAGTAACTCAAGATATGGGAAGACAACTCGGCCAGCGTGCTTTTACGCTGATAACGAACATACATTGACTTTTGTCTATCAAAGTGATAAAATATTAAAATGAATAGAAATAGAATATCTCGCATCATTCCGATTGCACTTATTTTAATTGTTATAGCGATTGCCGTTGCTGCACTTGTTTCGGTTGGACGAGCTCTTTTTAGTGGAGGAAGTACTCAGACTGTAAATGATTCTAGTCAGACATCTCTCATTAGCACTGCACCAGATCGAAGTGTTCGTATGACAGTTCGAGGTTCTATCGTTGCAGATGAGAATTTCCGATCTTATCAAGAGACGATATCTCCAAGTGACCGCACGCTTACCACCTACTCTGGTTATCTTGATCAGCCAATTTCAAGTGGTCAACTTGCAAACAACATCAAAGCATATGAAGAATTTGTTTTTGCTTTAAACCGTGCCAATATGATGCAGGGGAGTATATTAACAGGTGACAGTGATGATACGCGCGGTATCTGTGCGACGGGTAAAGTGTATGAATTTGAAATCTTATCAGGTACGCAGGTTGAAAAACGTTTATGGACATCAACGTGCAAAGGGTCTCCGGGTTCTTTAAAGGCAAGTGTTTCACAGCTTGAAAGCCTGTTCCTTCAGCAAATTCCAACTAGCAAAGCACTTCTTAGTAATATCAAATTGTAGCCCCTATCACTCACGGCTAATACCGCGTATACTATTAATATGATACGCGGTATTATTTTTGACTGTTTTGGCGTTTTGTACCGTGGAAGTTTGGGTCATTTGTATGACATCACATCACCTGAACATAGAGATGATCTTATGAATCTCAGCCGTACTTCTGATCTTGGATATGTCACAAAAGATGATTATATAACGGCGGTTGCTGGTTTTACTCATAAAGAACCCTCAGAAGTTGCAACTATTCTCTCTACTTACCATATACGAAATGAAGCGATGTTCGAACTTGTCCGTTCTTTACACCCAGAGTATAAGGTCGCATTGCTTAGTAATGTTGGACAACATGTCATGGATGGTTTATTTACAAGCGATGAGCTCTCACAACTCTTTGATGAAGTGGTTTTATCGAGTGACGTTCATATTATGAAACCCGATCCAGCAATCTTTGAATTAATGGCTCAGCGTATGGGTCTTCTTCCGGAAGAGTGTGTAATGATAGATGATCTTGAGACGAACATAACTGGTGCAATTCGAGCAGGAATGCAAGGAATTGTATGTGTTTCATCAGAGCAGACGGCTACGGATCTCAGGGCACTGCTCTCAGGGGAATAAGATGCCTGAGCTACCTGAAGTAGAGACGGTTCGTCGTGGTCTAAACAGGCTCATTATTAATCGTATTATAAAAGGTGTAAACAGCGATACGCCTAAAAGTTTTCCAAATACACAAACTGATGTAACTGAATTTTTAATTGATGCCGCAGTAATTGATATTCGTCGACGTGCAAAAGTTTTAATGATTGATCTTTCAACCGGCTACACTCTTGTTATCCATTTAAAGATGACAGGACAGTTAGTTTTTCGTGGTGAGACAGTATTTGGTGCAGGACATCCAAACGACAGTCTTGTTGGGGAACTACCAGATCGATCAACTCGTGTAACGATTGAATTCACAGACTCTTCACATCTCTACTTCAATGATCAGCGTAAGTTTGGTTGGATGAGGTTGCTCCCAACAGTAGAAGTGTCAAATATCGATTTCATGAAAAAAGTTGGACCAGAGCCACTTGAACCAGATTTTACGGTTAATGAGTTTTCCGCACGTTTTACTCGTCGCGCTAAGACAAGTATCAAGGCTGCATTACTTGATCAAACGGTTGTTGCGGGTGTAGGTAATATTTATGCTGATGAGTCACTGTGGGGAGCTAAGATTCATCCAAAACGTCTAGTTGGATCTATTACGACTGCGGAGTTCCATGCCCTCTACACCGAACTTCGTGCAGTTATGAATCTCGCAATTGATAAAGGCGGATCTACTGATAAAAATTATGTTAATGCTGAAGGTAAGCGGGGCAGCTACATGGATTTTGCAAGAGTTTTTCGTAGAGAGGGTCATCCGTGTCCACGTTGTGGCACGATAATAATCAAATTTAAAGCCGCAGGACGCGGTACACATATTTGCCCATTCTGCCAAAAGGAAGAGTAGATCCATCGAGTAATTGACATTTTATTCTTCTTATGCTATTATATTTTATACGTAATACTTTTAAATAAAAATTATGCAAAAAGATACAGTACCAAAACAAAAATATACCTTTGAGCGTTCTGTTGCTGCAAAGAAGATCTTAGCTCCAGGCTTTATCGATGGTGCAATTGATGGCACTCTTAGATCTGCACCCGGTAAGGAGGCATACTTCATGAAATCATTCCTTGACCAAGTGCCTGCCGATGACTCTGATAAAGAGTTTGTTCGCGACGTCGATCAAGCTGTTGAATTTCGTCATCAATTGACTGGCTTCATAATAGATAATCTCCATGTATATTCACTGAGCGACCAGCCTAGTTCTACGAAAGCATATATACAAAACGCAGAAGCTAAAATGGTAAAAACACTTGAGGCAGGTGAACAAACATTTAGTAAATATCTTAGGAATCGATCTATAGATCCAAGTAATAACAAAGTATTACCTCGACCTGAGTTTGAATTTAATGCCGGTACTTTTCCTACTAAAAAAGGCAATAAAGTTGATTTTCTTGCAGGTGGTCGCATTAGTGGGATGGCTGTTCCCATCACTATTCAGCGCCAGGGTCTTGCAAATTTTGTTCAGTGGACTTCTCAAGCATACCTAGAGAGTTCGCTATCTGGTGAGGCTCAGCAGATTACTCGTCGTATTTACCTTAATCCGAAAATCATGGATTCAGTGAGAATATTCTCACAAGTCACAGCTGCTGCAGATGCAGCTGGGCTAAAGATAAAAGGTAAGATATTCGATCGCTCTGTTGAGAGTAGCGTACTCAGTGGACAAAAGAAGAAGAGGGCTGATCATCAGTCAGCTATTACAATGCGTGGTGATGGGATTGTTCTCTATGCTTTAAATGATCAAGATGCAGATCGCGTCTTGGGTATTGTCGAAAAAATCTACGAAGAGAATCTCGATAGTTTTTCTGGTCGTCGTACGAATAGACTACCATTTCGCTTGGCAGATGGTCTTGCGATTGGCGATGAGCCAACTGAGAAAGATGAATCACTCACAACCCATCGTAGCAATATCCTCAGTGAAGTTGCTGCATACGCGGTTGAAAATACTAGAAAAAGTCCTAAACTTGATCGTCAAAGAATATTTACTGGATTGTGGAGAGCTGCCGCTTTAAGTAATAACATTAATCCAGATAATCTTGCATTCAATGCACAGCGATAATCCTAGTCTATAATAGATATAATGATCACAGTATTTACAGGTGAAAATAGTTTTGAAATTGAGCGTGAGATTAAAAAACTCGAGTCTTCTTTTGATGGTGTTTCGGAAAAGGTCGATGGTAGTGAATTGAATGCTCGGCAGTTACCAGATCTTCTTATAGGTGGGACACTTTTTGCCGATACGAGGCTCATAATTATCAAAAATGCTTCTGAGAATAAATTAGTCTGGGAGAGTTTTGAACAATGGATCGAGCGAATACCTGAGGAGATTTCCGTAATTCTTATCGAGCAAAAATTAGATAAGCGCACTAAAACGTATAAGTCACTTACAAGGTCTGCAGCTATACGTGAATTTCCTCTTTGGAGAGAGTATGATAATCGTAAAGCGGAGGACTGGATCATAAACGAAGCTAGTCATCTTGGATTAGCACTAGATAAAAAAAGTGCTCAGGCATTGGTCGGACGCGTAGGTGTTGATCAGTGGCAACTTTCTTTAGCATTAGATAAATTGATAGTCCTGGATGTTGTGACCCCGGATATTATTCACGATGTTATTGAGGCAAACACAACCGAGAACGTATTTAATCTTTTCGAGACTGCACTTCGGGGTGATACCAGCGGTGTCATAAGTATGATGCGTGTTATTATGCTCCACGAAGATCCTTATCGATTATTTGGTCTTCTTTCTGGACAGGTATTTTATTTAGCGACGCTTACCATAACGGATAAATCAACAAACGATGTTGCCAAGGATTTAGGTGTAAATCCGTACGGTCTTACAAAAATAGCAACTACTGCTAAGAAACTTGGACCAAAAGGGGCTAAGCTTGCCATTATTGCATTTGCCGAAGCAGATGAAGGTATGAAAACATCCGTAGCGGATCCTTGGCTACTTATTGAACGTGCACTTATAAAAATCTCAGACCAATACCAGACCATAGCGAAGTAGTCTTTAGAAGTCGGTAATATTATTGATAGAAAAACAGCCTCAACTGAGGCTGTTTTTCGTAATCGGATAAATTACTTTGTTGTTTTCTTTGCGGCTGTTTTTTTAACAGCTGCAGGTTTCTTTACTGATACAGCCTTTTTAGCAACAGTTGCTTTTGCGGCTGGTTTTGCCGGAGCTTTTTTAGTTACAGGTGCTTTGGTTGTTGCTTTCTTACTAGGCGCAAGTTTCACGCCAGCGTCTTTTGCAACTTTGGCAAGTTGTGCTTTTCGGCGGGCTACAGTGTTTTTCTTAAGAAGGTTTTTCTTAACTGCAGTGTCAAGCTCACTATGAGCAGCACTTAAACCTTCACTTGTAGGCTTAGCTAAGAATGTCTTAACTGCAGACTTAATGTCACGTTTGATGCCGACATTACGCTCATTGCGCTTGATCGTTTGCTTCATTCGTTTAATGGCTGATTTGATGATTGGCATTGCTGTTCCTTTACCTAAAATTTATATATACAATCAAGGCGTTATTATAGGGGAAAGGGGGCTACTTGTAAAGTGGGGTGGATTTGTTGACGTATCCAAATTACTTATGGTATAGTTAACTCAAAATCTGACAAAATAAAAAAATAGGAATCAGTCCATGAATGATGGCACACAAAAACAACAAATTGTTGAAAAGATCAAAAGTTCCAGTAACATATTGGTAACGGTCAGTGCTAATCCATCAGTAGATGAACTCTCTGCTGCGCTTGGACTTACGATACTTTTAAATAATATGAGCAAGCATGCAACAGCAGTGTTTAGTGGCTCAATTCCACCCGCGATTACATTTCTTGATCCTGAAAAAACTTTTGAGAGTACCGTTGATTCACTCCGTGACTTTATTATTGCTCTTGATAAAGAAAAAGCAGACCACCTACGCTACAAAGTTGAAGGTGATGTCGTAAAGATCTTCATTACTCCTTACAGGACTACAATTACAGGTGATGATCTTGACTTTAGTCAGGGTGACTACAATGTTGAATTAGTACTAGCTCTCGGTGTCAAAGATAAAGATAACCTCGATGAAGCACTATCTGCACATGGAAGAATTCTTCACGATGCAACAGTTGTAACTATGAGTGCAGGCGATAATACAAGTAGTCTTGGTACTATTGACTGGCATGAGAGTAATGCGAGTAGCTTGAGCGAAATGGTAGTAGGGCTAACAGATTCACTTAAAAAAGATAAGTCGCTTCTCGATGAACAGACGGCAACAGCTTTTTTAACAGGTATTGTTTCTGCAACTGATAGGTTTTCTAATCCACGAACTTCGTCTAAGGTAATGACTGTCGCTGCGCAGCTCATGGCTGCGGGTGCAAACCAACAGTTAATTGCTTCAAAACTTGAAGAAGCACACGATATTGGTCAAAACGCCGACAACAACAAGGATACTGGCAGCGGTAGTGGTACTTCAAACTCTGATGGCACAACTGATCTATCTGAAGGCGAGCCAACGAAGCTTAATAAAAATGATCGTAACAAGAATAAAAAAATTGTTGATAATCAGACCCCTGTCAAAAAGAATGATGGCTCCCTTTCAATTTCGCACGAGAAGGAAGGTGATATTGATTCTGTTGCTTCTGAAACAGCCGAAGAAAATCAAGCTGATGCTCTTGATGTAGTCGAAGAGAAGCTAGAGGAAGATCGTAAGGAAGTCGCTGAAAAACAGCAAACAGAAGCTGCGAAACAAGCTGAAGATATGTTAGCAAAACAACTTAATGCGACTGCTCAGGTTGCAGTCCCTGCAGCAGCGACACTTTCAGTGGCAGATCTGCAAAAAGATTTAGCACAGGCAAGTGCTCAAGTTGATCATGCCGCGTCACAAAATCCATCAACAGCCCAGATCCCTGATCAAGAAACTGAACCATCATTTGGCGGGACATTAAATGCTACAGCCGAGGATGCCGCGGAGACAAAACGTCGCGAGATTAATGATGACCGAAACCGTACCATCTTAAGCCATTCAAATGGTGATTATGTTGGAGCTAACGCACCAACGTACCAGTCACCGCTTAATGCAGCATCGGCACCAGCAGAGGAACCAGTTTCAGTAGACCCATTCCATGATAATGACACTCCACTCAGCGGCGCTACGAGTTATTCACCACCTATCCAGCCACCTGTATCCATGGCCGCTCCGCCAGCGCCTATCGATTTATTTGCAACACCTGTCGCTAGCCCTGAGCAAACATCAGCACCCACACTAGCTGATATTGATCAACAGAACAGAAGCCCGCATGAAGAAGCACGTGACGCAGTTGCGGCTGCCTTCGGTGAATCTCCTCAAAGTGAGCCGTTTGCGATACCGGCGCCATCCGAGGCAGTAGTAACATCTGAGTCACTGCCAAGTGCAATGTCTTTGCCGCCATTACCCGATTTTTCAACTCTACCGCCATTGCCACCTGTCCCAGATTTCGGTATGCCTTCAACCCCTCCGTCATCTGATAAACTTGGTGATATCTTTGGTGCTACACCACCGGTCTCTCCTTCAGAGCCAGTTGTGAATAATCCAGGTCAGTTTAAGATTCCTGGTCAGAGCTAACTTTTCGTTATAAAGTGATTAATACCTAGGTTAGCACCCATCCTTGAGAGTGCGGCTTCACAGTCAGAAGTTTGCGTAACATGACATCGCATAATAGCAGTGATTTCTTCCTTCAGTGAGCGTGCGTCGACTGTTTCGGTGATCTCAGCTTGCGTCCGTCCAGCGTCCATATATAACCAGTCAGTCCGTATTGTTGGATTCTGTATTTCTGATATACACGCATATCGAATTCTTGTGAACCTAGTATCGGCTACTTTTTGACGAAAGAATACAAAACTTGCAGCTCTACTGGCAACTATGTGATCAATATGACCAGATATACCATTCGGGTCAATTGTCATAAACTCTACTTCTACCTGGTCATTGTCCGTGACGGTAGCATGAATGATGTCCTCGATTTGCTTGCTTGCTTCAATCATAGCTATATTATCAAGATGACCGTCAATAAATCCTAGGTGATATGTTTTTGTCGCACCAATTAATCGTGCTGCTTCTTCCCATTCCTGAAGTCGGACCTCTTTAAGGTTGTTAAGATTATTTGGGTTTGTGCCATTTTGCCCAGCCGTCAGTGAAATGAGATGAAGCTCAGTGCCTGCTTTTGTCTCTAGAAGTAGTGTGCCAGATGGGCCAAAGGCTTCATCATCTGGATGGGCAAAAATACCAAAAATAATCTTTTTCATAGTTCCAAGTATACTCTGCCTGGCAAAAAGATGAGAATATGTTGCGAAAACAGACAACTGTAGTATAATCGTACTATCTATTGGCTATCGGGGTCGGTAGAGAATCAACGAAAGGAAGGTGAATCCAATGTCCGAAAGGATACTGGACCATCGGAGATTGGCATACGACCAGTCGGCACGGATCGGTACCACCACAGTTGTCGCGATGGCGCTTCAGAATTTCTCTGAGGTTGCCTATCAGGCAGCATGTGGCGAGACTGAGTTCCACCTGGCATCAGGTGGTTGGGTGATGGATATCATCACGCAGCCGAGTCTGACGGTGAAGGTTCAGACCGCTGAACCAAAACTGCGGACCGCGCTGCTTGGAGTGCTACGTACGCTTGGATTCCGAGTGAAAGAGAAGGATGATCACCTGGTTGTGAGCCTCACCTGAAGTTGTAGTACATTCGTTCATTTATGTAGTTAATTTAAAAACGGCCAGCTGTCTATGGCTAACCGTCTGCAGTAACGCAGGTTATGCTACATGTAGTGAACGGGTGGAGCGACTCAGGGATATTTACCCCTTTCGTTGCATCCGTTTCATAGATGTATATCTATGCTGATGAGTCCAAAAGGACGAAAACGGCTATACTAGTATGATGACAGACGGTACGGTACTCATTGATAAACCATCACATATGACCAGTTTTGGTGTTGTTGCACGTGTTCGACGTGTTCTCACGCAGAATGCTGGTAAAAAAATAAAAGTGGGGCACACAGGAACTCTTGATCCTTTTGCAACAGGACTTATGATTCTTGTAATTGGTAAGGAGTGTAAAAATGCTGGTAGCTACTCTAAGCTCGACAAGACTTATGAGGCTACGATTCGCCTAGGCATCTCTAGTTCGACTGGTGACCCAGAAGGTAATCTGACAGAAGTATCTGACATCATTCCGACTGAAAAGCATGTTATAGAGGCTTTGAGAGGCTTTGAAGGTGAGATTCAACAGACTCCGCCTACCTTTTCTGCAATTAAGATTAATGGGCAGAGGGCATATAAACTTGCAAGAGCAGGTGAGGTAGTTGAAATGCCAGTTCGCACAGTGACTGTTTATTCTATTGAGCTTGTTGAATACAACTATCCGTATGTAAGGATTAATACGCACGTTAGCAGCGGTACATATATTAGAACCCTAGCTGAGGATATTGGTGGCGTTCTCAAAACCGGCGCTTACTGCACCGAGCTTCGGCGGACTTCAATTAGTTCATGGACACTTGCCCAAGCTCAGACATTACAGGAATTTGGCGTCACCGATGATAAACCTGTTGAAAAGTCCTAGAAACTCTGATACAATACTTTTTGATGATTACTGCAGAAAATAAAGCCAAGGCACTTGCTTTGACACAGACTCATAAAAAAGACGTTGGTTCCGCTCAAGCGCAATCATCTGTTTTGACGTCTCGTATCAAAGAGATTACCGAGCATCTTCAGACAAACAAGCACGACCACATGGCTCGTCGCGGTTTGATCCAGATGGTTGGTCGTCGTAAAAGACTGCTAAAATACCTCGAAGCAAATGACTTTGATGGTTATAAAGCAACAGTTGCCGCCCTAGGACTCCGCAAGTAATTGCGGAGTTTCTAACAGTAAATTCTATCTAACCGTATTTGATTAGTCGCTTTGTGCGAGATGCGATATCATACAAGTATGAATCCAAAGCTTATAGTAGAACAAAAAATTACAGCATTCGTTAATAGGTATGCCATTTATGCTACTAGCCCGGATGGTAATAAATCTCAGCTTATTGCATTTGCACAGCAGAAACGTCTAAACTTCAAAGAAAAGGTTTTGTTTTACAGTGATGAATCAAAGGATACTCCTATATTTAGTTTTCGTGCCGAAAAGGTATTTGATATACATGGGCGTTATTTTGTAGAAGATAACAGCGGAGCTTTAGTTGGAAGTTTTAAAAAAGATTTTGGAAAGTCGTTTGTTAGCAGTACATGGCATATTCTTGATACTTCGGATAACATAAAGTTTACTATTTCTGAGAGTAATAAGGCGCTCGCTGTCTTTCGACGCTATGGAGGTTACATACCGATTGTTGGGGACATTATTGATCTCATCACACTTTTTTTCCGCTATCACTTTGTATTTACACAAACCGATAGTGGGGTAGAGGTTGGAAAGTACCAAAAGACCACACTCTTCAGAGATCATTATGCGCTCTCCATGACTGATGCTGCATACATTGCTGAGGATTGGCGTGTTCTTGCAGCGATGTCTGTAGCTCTTGATGCACTACAGAGCAGATAACATTGACTTATGTTAGTGTTTATGTTAATATTATGACAAATGTCTCAAACACAAAAAGAAAAAAACTTATTTCGCCCAGGTATCGACCAAATTCCAGATGAATTTGTCGTGGGTGAACATTACCCAGCTCCAGCTTTTTTCGGCGAGAGTCGTATTGCCTTAAGCGCACTTAGACTTAAGATAGAAAAAGAAAGAGAAGATGCCCGTCATGACGCTAAATTCCCAAGCTTTCTTAATGCAAAAGAGTGGAATAAAGATATAGAGAAAAGAATTAGCGAAGGGACTGAGTTTGGTGTGATCTTTATCGACTTTGATTCATTCAACTTGGTGAATAATACTTTAGGACATGGCGAAGGTGACATGTTGATTGAAAGTTTTGGACAAATGCTTGAGAAGCATTTTCGTCGAAATACCGATAGACTTGGAAAAGTAAGTACTGATGAAGAGCCGACATTGATTGCACGATATGGTGGAGACGAGTTTGGAATAACAACTGACTTGCCACTTGATCGCAGACGAGAAGGAGAGACGGCATCAGATCAGATGGATAAGGAATTACAGTACTTTAATGCATTGTCTGATGATTTTATAAATTCTAGAGTTAATAGTGGGCGATTACGAGAGCTTGGATTTGGAATTTCTGCTGGCGCGATAATATACAGCCCAAGTCATCCGGAATCTCCCGCTCAGGTTAAGGACCGCGCGGATAGAGCGATGTACGAAGCAAAAGCAAAAAATAAACAGGGTACATTGTCACGCTGAAGTGATGACTTACTAGGTTATTCTGACACCCTGCTATAATAGGTATAACACTTGGGTAAGCGATGTAAGTACTGGATATGGGCTTTCCGATTATCGGAAATTCTACACCCGCTACTTATCGCTCAATCAGAAATCGAGTGAATAAAGGAGAACAACTATGACAACAATCAACCCTAGTGGCAAGTATATTATTAGCGTTAGCACCGAGCTAGCAGGACGTACGCTCACGTTAGAAGTTAATCGTGTGGGATTCCGCACAAGCGCATCTGTGCTCGTTAGATACGGCGAAACCGTCGTTTTAGGTACTGCAATGGTAGGGAAGAAACCACTGAGCGGTATGGATTATTTCCCACTTTCAATCGATTATGAGGAAAAATTTTATGCAAGCGGTAAAATTAGTGGTAGCCGTTTTATTAAGCGAGAGGGTCGGCCTAGCGACGAAGCGATACTTATTGGTCGCTTGATTGATCGTCCTATTCGTCCTTTGTTTCCAAAAGGCTATCGCCAGGAAGTTCAAAACGTAGCGACTGTTTTATCTATGGATCCAACATTCCGCCCTGATATGGTAGCTATGATTGCCGCCAGTAGCGCACTTATGTTAACAGGCGCACCGTTCGATGGTCCTGTTGCTGGGCTAAGGGTTGCTCGTGTTAATGGTGAGTTTAAAGCATTTGCAAGCAATGAAGAACGTGCTAAAAGCGATCTGGATATAGTTGTAGCAGGTATTAAAAGTGGTATTACTATGGTTGAAGCTGGTGCTGACGAAGTATCTGAAGAGACGGTAGCTCAGGCACTTGCCTGGGCGCATGAGCAACTGCAGCCGGCAATCGACTTGCAGCTCGAACTAGCTAAAAAAGTTGGTGTTGAGCCGCTACCTTACGAACTAGTGCTTCCTGAAGATAGTTTCCAAACTATCGTAGATGAGTGGGTTGAGGGAAAGCTAGGTGAAGACCTTAGAAAGCCATATCCTGAACGTAATGAACTTGTATCAGTTTTACGCAATGAATTCCATGCCGCCATGGTTGAGAAGTTTGGTGCGGATGACTATAAGATCCTTCATAGTGAATATGACGAAGCATTTACGATGGCACTACACAAAGATGTGCGCCGAGGAATTGTTGAGCACAACCTTCGTCCAGATGGTCGTAAACTCGAGGAGATACGTCAACTAAGTTCAGAAGTGGGCTTGCTACCTCGTGCGCATGGTTCATCACTATTTACGCGTGGAGTTACTCAGGGCATGAATATCGTTACGCTCGCCCCACTAAGCTACGCGCAGATGGTTGATAGTATGGAACAAAACGATTTTGAACGTCGTTACATGCACCATTACAATGCGCCAGGCTACACAGTTGGTGAAGTTCGTCGACTTGGATCAGCCGGTCGTCGTGAAATCGGTCATGGTTATCTCGCAGAAAGAGCTGTTTTGCCGATGCTTCCGTCTGAAGAAGATTTCCCATATGCCATCCGAAGCGTCACTGAGATTATGAGCCAAAATGGATCAACTTCCATGGCCGCTACATGTAGCTCAGTACTAGCCCTTATGGATGCTGGTGTCCCTCTTAAGCGACCCGTATCCGGTATTGCAATGGGGCTTATGATGGACGGTCATACGCCATATGTTTTGTCGGATATTGCTGACGCTGAAGATTTTGCAGGTGATATGGACTTTAAGGTTACGGGTACATCTGAAGGTATTACCGCAATCCAAATGGATATGAAAGTTCACGGTCTACCTGTTGAAATCCTTGAAAAAGCACTCCAGGCTTCAAAACCAGGCCGTGCACATATTTTGAAGCACATGCTTGAAACACTTGCTGCCCCTCGCGGAGCACTTTCTCAGTACGCACCACGTATTGAAAAGATAAAAATTAACCCAGACAAGATCGGTGCAGTCATTGGTAAAGGTGGAGAGGTTATCAATAAGATTACCGCTGAAACTGGTGCTCAGATCGATATTAAAGACGACGGACTTATTACTGTTGCAGCTGTTGATACTGCGAGTATCGAGAAAGCACTTAACTGGATTAAAGCCCTCACTGAGGAGCCAGAAGTCGGGCGTATTTACGAAGGTAAAGTTGTAACTATTAAAGATTTTGGTGCATTTGTGAACATTTTGCCAGGCATTGACGGTATGTTGCATATTAGTGAATTATCAAATGAACGAGTTGAGCGTGTTGAAGACGTTCTTCAAGAGGGTCAAATCCTTAATGTTAAATTGACAGGAATTGATGATCGTGGACGCTTGAGCCTCTCCATTCGAGACATCGAACAGTCTTAAGGTCTGTACTAGTTTGGTATAATAGGTCGAGAGTGATAAACACATTCTAAGTTCTCCATTGAATAATTTAATTAATCAGGAGGTCACACAGATGTTACAATCAGTAAATTCTCAAGATAAAAATGCACAAATTGCACTAGGAACAGGATCGGCAGTTATTGCTCTTGGAGCCGTAATGATCAGCGTAGGTGAAGGTTCAGGCGGTTGGATCATAGGTGTTATCATGATGATCGCTGGAGCTATTCTCGTAGGTATGGGACTTGCAGTCAGTAATAAAAACAAGAAAAAATAAATCAATGTAACTTGAACAAATCAGAGCAGGGATGTGCCTGGCATATGTCTGCTCGAATTTGGCCAAGATAATCTTGAGCTAATCTATAATTAAACTTCTCCTCTTTTAAGTAGAGGTATATTGATATCTCATGATGTCAGATAAGGAAAAAATGAAAAAAAATATATTAAAAATTACACCACTTGGTGGACAAAATGGCATTGGTGAAAAAAACATGATTATTGTCGAGACGGAACGAGATGCCATTGTGCTTGATTGTGGTATGGAGTTAGGCTTAAACATTCCAGGTATCAATTACGCTGTTCCAAATGTTGAGTATCTGCGAAGTATACGGCATAAGTTACGTGGATACGTTATCAGCCATGGCCATCTTGACCATATCGGTGGCTTACCGCACATTGTACCGACATGTCCTGCGCCTATATTCGGTAGCCAATTTACCATTGGTATGGTTCGAGCACAATTTGATAAGACTAGGGGCAATTTCACACCTACATTTCATGTATTACAGATGGATAGTCACGAACAGCATCACATGGGTGATTTTATTATTGAGCTGATTCGCGTGACTCACTCCGTACCGGAGTCATCTGCAATTGTGCTCGAGACGCCAGCGGGACGCATTATTAATACTGGTGATTTTCGGCTCGACCCTGAACCACTCGACTCTATGCCATCAGACATCGAGCGTCTAAAACGACTAGGGGATGAGGGAGTGCTACTGTTGATGAGTGAAAGTACGTACACAAACAAACCTGGCCGTACGCCAACTGAGCATACACTTCAAGATAGTTTTTACGATCTTATCGGTCGTACGAGCGGTCGAATATTTGTCGCAGTGTTCTCTTCTAATATGAACCGTGTACAGATGACAATCAATGCGGCAGTAAAATATGGACGTAAAGTTGCTCTCGATGGTCGAAGTATGATGGCGACAGCAGAACTTGCTGTACGACTAGGGAATCTCAAAATTCCAAAGGGAACGCTCATTCTACTCAAGGATGCAAGTAAGGTTCCTGACGACGAGCTACTCATAATGTGCACGGGTGGTCAAGGTGAGCCTGGTGCAGCTATGACTCGACTGAGTAGAGGTGAGCACAAAGTATTATCGCTCAAAAAAGGTGATAACGTCGTGATTAGTAGCTCACCGATTCCAGGTAATGAAGTGAGCTATCAACGGCTTGGTGATGATGTAACTCGCATGGGTGCTAAAGTCTATCGTCACCCAACACACGACGTTGACGGGTGCGGGCCTCTTCATGTTTCAGGACACGCGAACCGTGACGAACACCGGGAAATGATCGAACTTGTTCGCCCCCGTTTTCTCATGCCAATCTACGGCGGTGCGCTTAGCCGTGAATATCACCGAGACATAGGTATACAGACCGGCTTGAAGAATGATCAGATTATCATGGCGCATAACGGTGACATTATCGTATTTGATAATAAAGGAGAATACGCGCACGAGGGTACCGTAAATAGTGGGGCAAGCCTTGTTGATGGTAACGGAAAAATCTGCCGTTAGATCTAAAGACTTTTTAGGTCTGCAACGATCTTTTTTAGGTTAGCCGCAGAGTTTTCAAGTGAAGTGTGGTTTGTCTTTAGCTGATCACGATACGTAGACATCACACTGTGATCGCTGTTGTAGTCACTCGGTTGAAGTGCTAGTAGTTTTGTCTTTAGGCTTTCTGATACATTCGTAGAATTTTTGGCTATTGCTTTGACTGATATGAGACGTGCTTCAAGATCGGTATTAGCTTTCTTGGCATCAAGAGCTGTCTGGATCTTTGCTATGATTGCCAGCTGTTTTTCAGCAATAACTTGCTGGTTATCGTTACTCGCAATGAGACGTACTTTTGGTCCAATCAGCGCGTACACTCTATAGCCAGTTATGATTGATTGCACATCAGTCCGGGCATCAGAAAGAGTTGAGTCGTTAGAAAGTTTAGTATTTAGGTCAGTCAGACCAGACACTGTCGATGCTACTTCAGCCGTCAGTGATGTTTTATCTTCAGTAGATAACTTCGATGTACCTGATATCACACTTGTCAGGGTATTTAAGGAAACTAATCGGCGATTAATTTCTGCAGACCCCCGCGTCTCTAAGTTTGTGAGTCGCGTTTGATCATTCGTAGTGGTTTGAGTTTGGCTTGTTTTACATGCCGTTGAATCCGTAGTCTTTGGACATGATTCAGATACGCTAACTGCGTGAACTGCTGGTGTAAGTACTGTCGCGAGAGTTATGATTAGAGTGATGATTTTGAGAGAAAGTTTTTTCATGGCTATTAATTCCTATTCGCTAATTGTCGATGCTTGATCGTTAAGGCTTGTATCAGCCGATATCATATTGTTTGTATCCTGCTGCATTGAGGCGTCAATTTTGTTAAGGTCACTCGTTAGGTCAGTGTATGTTGGTGCTATAGGTGTTGTCGCTACTGGAGGTGCTTCTGTTGGGGTTGCAGTGCTCGCTAGTGGTCTTTGCTGTGTAGATTTCAACGTTACGATAGTACCAGTGGCACTAAAAGATACCAGTACAAGCGCACCTGCAATGAGTATGATTTTTTTTGATAATAACGTTTGCATAGTTCGTTGCATAGGGCAACTCACTTTCTTGTTTTTATGTTTATTTATTATGTACTTCTATTGTAGACCAGGCCTGCGTTTATACAATAGACTGAGCGCACATTTGTTCAAAAGAATTTCTAAAAGGTTCTTCTATAGCAGCTAAAGTTCTTTTCGAGGATTTGTATGCCTAGTTGAAAAAGGCTGTGATATATCATCCCCTAAATTAGTAATACTTTTATATGCATCAAGCTTTCCAGTTTGAAGAGTATAAATAAGTAGTCGAATCTTATTTATTGAATCATCAAAGTCGTAGAAGCCTCTTCTAACATCTAAATTGTTATAGGAAAGGATTGCCTGTAAGGCAAGCTCTCGTTCGAGTTTCTCTACAGCATCTGTAAATTTATCTGGTGAATCAACCACGCTCTCATCCGTATGCTCTACCTTTAGTGGAGCGATAATGTGTGAATCACCATCAAATGATTCATCCGCGGGTATTCTAATACCTTCGCCTTGCTGAGAGAGGTGCATATCATCAGTTGATATTTGACAGATTGTGTCACCATACAGTTTTAATTCATAATCATTTGCTACCGTAATAAACTTCAAACCACTCTGAGATACTTGATAGGTACTTGTTTGAGTTTCAGTTAAACCGCTTTCATCAGGCACATCAGATATCTCTTCTAAAGTGTCCTCTTCAAGATGCGCAATATAGCGGTATGGAACATCGCCAATGTCTGTTACGGTAGATGCTCGAACGGTAAAATCGTAACTTGGCTTTTTTCGAATTCCAAGAGATCGAAATGCGTAGAAGACGAGTTTTAGTTTGACTTCAGACGTACTTGAGTTTGGATCCTGCATATAGAAGGATTTACTCGTGTCGACACGGCTCATGTGATTACGTTGAAACCCGGGTGAAAGAGAAAATGCGTAATCTTTTAAATCACGAATTAAACGAGCTGCTTGATGTTTTTGAAATACTTCTAGATCTTCTGGGGCGGGCATAACTGTGTAGACTATTAGTTGATGTAGAAAGTCTATTCTTTAGAGTTATAAATTGCAAGCATAAGTGAACTGTCCCAATGGCTTTGGTATACTATCTAGGGTAGTATGTAATATAAGTTACTCAGTCAAGCACTAGTCAGTAACTGAAAGTTCACCATGGATAAACAAGCTCAGATTGATCAGCTAAAAGCAGATATTTTAGAAAAAAATATTTGTTCAGAACTTGCCGCTCAGGCAACGAATCTTGTAATTGGTGATGGCAGTCTTGATGCCGAGATTGTTTTTATTGGTGAAGCACCAGGAAAGAACGAAGACGAGCAAGGCTTACCATTCGTGGGAGCATCAGGTAAGTTTTTAAATGACATGTTATCCCAAGCTGGTATGGTGCGATCCGATGTCTATATCACTAATATCGTAAAGTATCGGCCACCAAATAATCGTGATCCTTCACCAGACGAAAAAAAGGCCTTTTGGCCGTACTTATTAAAACAACTTCAGATTATTCAACCAAAAGTTGTCATTACACTCGGCCGTCACAGTATGGAGTATTTTTTACCCGAGATGAAAATTAGTCAAATTCATGGTCAGACAAAACGTATACAATTTGGTGATAGCAAACTTGTTATCGTACCGCTATATCATCCGGCCGCAGCGTTATATAATGGCAGCCTTCGACAGACTTTGATCGAAGACTTCCTTAGTGTTCCTGAGATCATAAAAGCTCTGTAATATTGCCCCAGAGTGCACCTTTTGGTATAATAGATAAGACTCGAGGAGAGGGAATGCTCACGATATATGCTTTCACGTTCCATCTCATCACTTATATTCAATCGAAACTAACGTATTACTAGCACCGCAAGAAAGGTTTTAAAACAATACACATGGGACAACGAAGAACTGGAAGCGTCCAAGGAGACGATCAATCGAAACGACCACAAGGTCAACAACGACCAAAATCAAATAATACTATCTTAAACAGCACAACGACACGTAAGGGCGAAGTTTTTCGTGCTCAACGTCGTACAAGTGAGAGTGTTAATCTACGTGCAAGCCAGCACATGATAAATATTCCTGTTAACAAGTCGGTATATAACGGCTATGGCGGTCGTCAATTTAGCTTGGCTGACCAAAAAGGTAAGCCACGTGATAATGGTGCGCCAAAGCTAAGGATTATGCCAATCGGTGGCCTTGGCGAAATGGGCATCGGTAAAAACTGTATGGCAATTGAGTATGATAACGATATTATCGTGATTGATATGGGCTTCTTATTCCCAGGGGCGGACTATCCTGGAATCAACTACATTATTCCTGACGTCAGCTACCTTGAAGAGAATAAACATAAAATTCGAGGAATTGTATTTACGCACGGACACCTCGATCACATCGGTGCTTTCCGCCACATTATAGATAAAATTCCAGCACCTGTTTTCGGTAGCAAGTTCACACTTGGTATGGTGAAGCGGACAATGGAAGAGGCGACAACTGACTATGAACCCGAATATAACGAACTCGATCCCGAAACACATGAACGCGTACAGCTAGGTGACAGTTTTAATATTGAACTAGTACGCGTCAATCACTCAATTCCTGATGCGACAGCAGTTGTTATCCGTACACCGCTAGGTGTCCTAATTGATACTGGTGACTGGCGATTTGAAACAGCACCAGTTGATGGTAAAAAGTTTGATATTGAGCGTATGACTGAAATCGCCACGACTGAAGGCATTCTTATGCTCATGAATGAGTCAACAAACTGTGAATCTGAAGGTACTCATGAACATGGGGAGCCTGAAGTCCAGGTATCAATGGGTCAAGTTATGGATAAATATGCTAATAGTCGTCTGATTATGAGTTGTTTCTCCTCACAGATTCACCGTATGCAGGGTATCCTAGAAGAAGCTAAAAAACATGACCGTAAAGTAGCTTTTGCTGGCTACTCGATGATTCAAAACCTCGAAGTTGCCCTTCGTGCCGGCGTTATCAAGGTTCCAAAAGACACAGTTGTTAAAATGGAAGATGTTGTGAAATTACCTGACGGCAAAGTAACAATTATCTGTACTGGTTCACAGGGTGAATTTAATGCTGTACTAAACCGCATGGCAAGTGGATCACATAAATTTATCAAGATTAAAAACTCCGACGTTATTGTGTTTAGCTCAAATGCAATTCCTGGTAACGAAAAGTATGTTGTGCGTACTGTTGATGGGTTAATGCGAGAGGGTAGTGATGTTATCCAAAACGGTAAGACTCACTTAACTGGCATCGGACCACTTCACCTTTCAGGACATGGCTATTATGACGATCACGTCAAACTAATCACTGCACTTAATCCAAAGTACTACCTTCCAATTCATGGTGAGTTTCATATGCTTCATCACAACGCAGTTCTTGCCGAGAAAGAGTGTGGTATTCCAAGAGATAACATTTTCGTGTGTGACAGCGGTGATGTAATTGAAATCACTACTGAGGGCGCTAAGAAAAACGGCCGTATCCCAGTAGGTGGTCTCATGTATGATGACAGCGGTGCTATTGTTTCTGAAGTTGTTCTAAAAGACCGTATACACATGGCTGGTGAAGGTATGTTCGTTGTTGTTCTCACATTAGCACGGGGCAGCGGACGTCTCATGACAAGCCCCGATATCATTTCAAGAGGTTTCATTTACTTACGTGATAGTGAAGAGCTAATGGGAATGATTCGTCAGTATCTAAAACAGAAAGTTTCACGCATTGGCGGAAAGCGCTTTGATATGGATGTTCTCAAGAAAGAACTCAAAGATGAGATCACTCATATCCTTTACGATCAAACCCGTCGTACGCCAATCGTTATTCCTGTCATTAATGAGATTGGCGGAAGTGGTGGCGGTAATGGTCAAAATCGCCCTCAACAGGGCCAAGATGGTCGTCCGCAAGGCGATAATCGACGCCCTGCACCAGTTGGTGGTAACAGCTTCCGAGTTGAACATCCAGCAAATGAAGATCAATCTACATCTCAGCCTACATCTCGTAATTTTCCAGAGAGACAGGTTCCTGACACTGAAGCTATTGAGCCAAAAAGCTCAATTGATACACGTGGTTACTAAGACATAGTTCTAGTTTGTAAAATGAAAAGAGCCTGCCAATGCGAGGCTCTTTTCATCTACTGATAAACCATAAGGATATTGCAATTTGCTGTAAAATCTGCTACAATATACCTATGGAATCGCTTTTATCATCTAACAGATAAGCGTATACTAAAACAGTTATGGCTAAGAGACGAAAATCAACACATAAAAAAACCAACAAGGGACAGCTGGGGCCTAAGCACAGCTTGCCGAGCGGATTTTGGACGCAAGTTGGTGCAGTCTTCTTAATTGCGATATCGGTACTTCTTGTTGTGGCTTGGTTTGGTGCGGGCGGTCCTGTCCTCGAATGGATGCATGCCTCGGCTTTGAGCACAATTGGATATGCTGTATACGTTATTCCGCTCCTATTTATTTATGTCGCCGTTGAGATATTTCGCGCCGAAAATAATCGTCTTCCATTTGTTATGAAGCTTGCCACGGCATTTCTTATTGTCTGGTTTGCCGGGCTTTTTGGACTTATGAAGGATGATGCCGGCAAAACGAATGGTGGTTTCGTCGGAACAACGGTCAACAGTGCTATGTCTAGCCTTGTTAATGACGCAGTCGCAGCATTTATCTATGTCCTCCTCATCCTGATTACAGTGCTGTTTGTGCTTAGGGTGTCACCGGTTACTATCATCAAAAAATTCTGGGAGTTGGTTCGTACTAATTCGCCCGAGCAAGATGAAAACGTTAAAATTATGAAAAAAGCCGCAGCTACCGATGCAACTACATCAACAGCTATTGGCGAACTAAAACTCAACGCAGGGGTACCAATGGTTAACGCCAATGATTTTCCCGAAGATAAAAAACAATCACGTATGTCGACACTCAGGGGTAGCGTCGTAAGAGACAAGGCTGCGGAGGATCAGTCTGCTCTTGTCTCAGTGACCGACCCTAACTGGGAAGCGCCAAGCATTGATTTACTTGAGAAAAAGCAGGCACCAGCTGATGCGGGTGATGTTCAGCAAAATGCGCAAATTATCAAAGATACACTTCATGAATTTAGTATCGATGTTGAGATGGAAGGTGCTAATATTGGACCAAAAGTAACGCAGTATACACTTCGTCCTCCGAGCGGTGTCAAGTTAACAAGAATTACTGCCCTTGAAACAAATATTGCACTAAATCTTGCAGCTCAGTCCTTGCGTATTGAAGCACCTATCCCTGGTCAGCGCGCTGTCGGTATTGAAGTGCCTAACCGACGTGCTGCAGATGTTCGTTTATACGGTGTTCTTAGCTCTAAGCAGTGGAAGTCTTCAGTGGAGCCACTATCATTCGCTATCGGTAAAGATATTTCAGGGGAAGCAGTGGTTGGTGAGTTAAATAAGATGCCCCATCTTTTGATTGCTGGTCAAACTGGTAGTGGTAAATCCGTTATGATCAACGCACTTCTTACGAGCCTGCTATATCGTAATAGTCCTTCGGAAATGAAACTGATTCTTGTAGATCCGAAGCATGTGGAAATGGCTGCATATGAAGATATTCCGCATCTTTTGACACCTGTCATTACGGAACCTGAAAAGACAATCAGCGCACTTAAATGGGCTGTTAACGAGATGGAGCGTCGCTACAGATTACTTGCTGAGGAAAAAATTAAAGATATTAAGACCTATAACCAAAAAATACAATCCGGAGGCAAAAAGATTTCCGTTGCCGACGACGAAGGCGTAGTGCATCAACATGATGATGGTGCGATGCCATATATCGTAATTGTCATAGATGAGCTCGCCGATCTGATGATGGTTGCCGCGCGCGATGTTGAAGCACTTGTGGTTCGATTGGCTCAAAAAGCCCGTGCCGTTGGTATTCATTTGGTACTTGCGACGCAGCGTCCATCAGTTGATGTCATTACCGGACTTATTAAGGCTAACGTACCGGCACGTATCGCTTTTACAGTAGCCTCACAAGTTGACAGTCGAACTATTCTTGACCAGGTAGGTGCAGAAAAACTACTCGGACAGGGTGATATGTTAATGCTTACTCCGAGTATGAATAAGCCAAAACGTATACAAGGCGCATGGGTAATGGATGATGAGGTGATGAAAATTACTGATCATCTTCGCATGCAGTCAGCACCACAGTACAATGATGAAATTGTTTCACAGCCAGTACAGCTAAACGGTAAGGGTGGCGTAGTTATGGACTTTGATGGTGGTGGTGACGATGATATGTACCGTGACGCTCTACGTGTCGTTGTGGATAGCGGTAAGGCCTCAACTTCACTACTTCAGAGACGCCTTCGCATAGGTTATGCACGCGCTGCTCGTATCATTGAGCAAATGGAAGAACAAGGTGTCATCGGCGCTGCCGACGGAGCTCGTCCCCGAGAGGTACTTATCAGTAGTCTCGATGATGTTGCCGGTGCTGAAGTTTAATCCTTTAATCTTTTGTTTTTATGTGAAACAAAGATGAGCTGAGTAGCGTCTTTAACCCTAGTAATTATCATTCATTTAGGTTATAATTAACTAGTTATCAACTCAGCTTATACCTGATATAAGCATCCAAATGGATTAACCAATGGATTCCGAAGGAGGAAATCTATGAAAGAATATGAACTAACAGTTCTCATTCATCCTGACCTAGAGGTAGACATTGAGGCGCCACTTACAAAAGTGCGTGACCTCGTGAAAACTCATGGTGGTGAAATTGTAAGCGAAGATAATTGGGGTAAAAAGAAACTTGCGTACCGTATCAAAAGTGAAGACTTTGCGGTATACGTTTACTTCGAAGTAAAGCTACCTGCTGATGCATTACTTAAAATCAGTAATACATTAAACATTACAGACGAAGTACTACGTTACTTACTTGTAACTGTTGATGAAAAAGGTCGCCGAGCGCTAGAAGAAGCAAAAGTACGATCAGCAGCGTCCGCATCACGCGACGATAAAGAAGAGGAGTAGGGGATATGGCCAAAAGCATCAACCAGGTGATTTTAATGGGACGTTTAACGCGTGATCCTGAACAGCGGACTACCACTAGTGGTAAAACGATTGCAAATTTCTCTATCGCAGTTGATCGCGGCGGCCAAGATGACCAAGCTGATTTTTTCGAGGTTACAGCCTGGGAAAAGCTAGGTGAGCTGGTTATTCAGTATCTAGGTAAAGGACGTCGTGTCCTTGTACAGGGACGACTACGACAAGATAGCTGGGATGATAAAGAAACTGGTAAGAAACGTACGAAAGTAGAAGTTGTTGCCACAGATGTTACATTCCTCGATGGGCCAAATGGAGATGCACCAAGCTCTTCATCTGCTCCGTCATCACAATCTGCTAATAAGAAATCCAACGATGTTGTTATTCAAGACATCGATGACAAACCAATTGATCTAAGCGAAATTCCATTTTAAGGAGAATAAATTATGGCACTTAAACGATTCAAAAAAGATGTTCCAGCGTTTTTTGACTACAAAGACGTCAAATCATTGCAGTACTTCATTAACATTTATGGTCAAATTGAGCCAATTGCAAAAACTGGTCTATCTGCTAAGCAGCAACGACAGCTTGCGACGGCAATTAAGCGAGCACGCCACTTAGCGATGCTTCCATTTGTTACTTCTAACTAATAATTAGAAAACTCTGCAGCGCAGATGAATCATGTGCGCTGCCTAGCATTTCTAACCGGAGATTTATATGTATAACCCTACAGAATTAAAAAAAGGTGTTGTTGTCCAGCTAGATGGCAAACCCTTCAGAGTTACCGAGTATAACCAAAAGGTTATGGGTCGGGGCGGCAGCATCGTAAATGTGAAGCTAAAAAATTTAATTGACGGTAGTGTCATACCAAAAACTTTTAAAGGACAGGAAAAAATTGAATCTGCTGAGGTTATTAATCGTAATGTTCAGTATCTCTATAAGGACGCTCAAGATTTTTATTTTATGGATCCAGAAACTTTTGAGCAGTTTCAACTACCGGCTGATGTTGTTGATAGCGCCAGTAGCTATTTAAAAGAAGGCGATAGTCTGACGCTTCAGTCTTTTGGTGAAGCTATTATCAATGTTGAGTTGCCAAAAAACTTATATCTTGAAGTGACATACACTGAAGACGTCGTTAAGGGCGATACGACGAGTAACGTTCTAAAAGACGCTACTGTTGAAACAGGTCTTGTCGTAAAGGTACCCTCATTTATTAAACAAGGTGATGTTATCTCCGTCGATACAACTACCGGTGAATACCGCGAACGCAAGAAATAATGAAACAACGCCTCGATATTGAACTAGCAAAGAGGGGCGTAACGGCAAGTCGTTCTCAAGCAGAAAGCTGGATTAAGCTAGGGAAAGTTATTGTTGACGGTAAGGTTATTAAAAAACCAGGTCACTTCGTTTCAGATCAATCAATAATTAGCCTTGAGACATCCGAGCAATTTGTTAGTAGAGCTGGTCTCAAGCTCGCGAGTGTCGCAACATTATTACATCTCGATTTCCGCGAAAAAGTAGTACTCGATGTCGGTAGTAGTACTGGTGGTTTTACGGATTATGCACTACAGCATGGTGCAAAAAAAGTTTTCGCGGTTGATGTTGGAACGGATCAATTACACCCAAGTCTTCACGGTCATCCAAAAATATCACTGCACGAAAAGACAGATATTCGTGATTTCGTCCCAAGTGATACTCCCGATATTATTGTCATGGATGTTAGTTTTATTAGTCTACGTGAGATTCTCCCGCACATTGCATCAGTGAGCGGCAAAGAAACACAGATCGTTGCAATGGTAAAACCACAGTTTGAAGCGGGTCGTCATCAAATTAATAAAGGTGTCATTAAGAATGATGCTGTCCGACGGGAGATTCTCCGTGACTTTGAGGTCTGGGCAAAAAACTTATTTGTTATTAGTGACAAGCGTGATAGCGACATTGCGGGTGCGAAAGGGAACCACGAGCGGTTCTATCTCTTAAGGTCTTTACAAAAATAGACTAAAGTGCTACAATAGCCCCAATATCCCCGCTCACCAGAGTGTGGGGTGTGGTAAAGCTGCTTCGTGGTGTTGCTCAAATATTGAGAGACGCCTCTGGAGGCGCCTTTAACAATTTGAGTACTACATTACAATGCATCTTTGCAGTGCCCCCTACCCTGGAGGGTAGCGGGATATCCCTACGACGTTCAGGCAACTGAACGGAGAGGAGCCACCATGGCTCTGCACGAAGACCTGCCTCCCACCGGGGGCAACGGTCGAGCGCGTAAGCGTAAGACCAAGATCGGCCTGAGTTTGATGTCGGTGATCGCACTGATCGCCGGTCTGATGCTCACGGGCTGGTTCACCGGAAGCGCCTCGGCGCACACTCCGAATGTCTCGGCGTCCTGCGACGGCGTGGTCGTGAATCTCACGGACTACGTCCAGGACAACACGAGGAGCCACAAGAACACGGTCAGCATCAGCGTTGACGGTGCGGTCGTCGAGAGCAACCCGAACTTCGGGACGAGCTACTCCAAGACCGTGTCAATCCCACAGGACACCTCGACCCACACCTGGGCCGTGGACGTCACCTCGTGGGACAACGTCGGAGAGGTTCACCGCTCCGGGACAGTTGGCCCGTGTGTCAAGACCACGAAGATCGATGTTCCGGCTCAGCCGGACGTCACCGATCCGTGTGGTGAGCACAACGCAACCTGGATCCTGCCGGCCGACACCGACAAGGTCCACTGGTCCATCGACAGCAAGGGGAACGCGATCGCGACCATCACGGCCGCGAACACGGTCTTCTCCGACGGTCTCACCTCCGAGAACTACGGCATCGCGCCGGATTCGAACGAGGCGTGTCCGCCGGTGATCAAGAAGATCGAGATCCCCTCGCAGGCCAGCGTCAAGGACCCATGTGGTCCAGACAACGCGACCTGGGTCGTGCCGGCTGACACCGACACGATCAGCTGGATGGTCAACGACGAGGGACACCTCATCGCGACCATCACGGCCGAGAACACCGAGTTCACCGATGGCACCACCACCCATGACTACGGCGTCGCCGTGGACAGCGGGCAGGAGTGTCCCCCGGTGATCAAGAAGATCGATGTGCCGGCAGCGCCGGACATCACCGATCCCTGTGGACCGAACAACGCCACCTGGGTCTTGCCGGCTGACACCGACGAGGTCCACTGGTCGCTTTCCCCGCAGGGTGGCAATGCGATCGCGACGATCGTCGCGATCAACACCACCTTCAAGGACGGGACCAAGATCCACGATTACGGCACCGCGCCGGACTCGGGTATCTCCTGTCCCCCGACCATCACCAAGATCGACGTCCCGGC
Organism: Candidatus Saccharimonadales bacterium; assembly: GCA_039928925.1. NCBI lineage: Bacteria > Candidatus Saccharimonadota > Candidatus Saccharimonadia > Saccharimonadales (SeqCode) > Saccharimonadales bacterium (SeqCode). The sequence goes on from JBDSSF010000003.1 coordinate 285,486, forward strand.
AACCCCGGCCGTCACCGATCCCTGTGGCCTCAACAACGCCACCTGGGTCGTGCCCGCTGACACCGACGTCCTCAACTGGACACTCGGCGAGAACGGGCACTTGGTGGTCGACATCACGGCCAAGAACACCCAGTTCCAGGACGGCACCACGACCCACGACTACGGCACCGCCGTGGACAGTGGGAAGTTGTGCCCGGTCAAGCCGATCTACAGCTCGTCCGAAGTGTCGGGCTGCAACGGCTACACCTCCGTCTCGTTGACGGTGGTGGGGACGGCGGAGGATCCCTTCGCCATCTACGGCTATGACGGACCATACCAGTCCGATGACAGCAAGTTGCTGTACTCGGCTCCTGGCGCAAGGGTGTTGAAGGACGAAACGGTGACGTTCGCGTTGCCGTCGGGAGTCTTCGGGCTCCTGATCAAGGTCGGGGAAAGTGGACAGTTCTACGTCCAGTACCCCGTCTGGGAGAAGCCGGCGACGTGTGTCACGCCCCCGGTCACCACTCCTCCGGTTACCACTCCGCCCGTCACGACTCCTGTCGTGACGCCCCCGGTGACGACCCCCGTGGTCACACCGCCGGTCACGACTCCGGTCGTGACGCCTCCGGTGACCAAGCCGCCGGTGACGACCCCCGTGGTCACCACCACGGTCGTGAAGCCGCCGGTCACGACGACCTCGGTCGTCGTGGTGGTTCCTCCGACCAAGGTGGTCACCACGACCACCATCAAGGGGCCTTACCCGACGGACAGCCACAACGGCGGTCCGGGAGAAAGGCTTCCTGTCGGACTCCCACTGGGAATCGCAGCACTGATCGCGATGATCGGAGCCGTCTGGTTCCTTCGTCGTCGTCAGGCGGCGAAGCAGCACTGATGCTGTGAAGTAGTACTCCGTCCGTGAGGGCGAGGCTGACTCGTTGCCATTCGTGGTGACAGAGAAAGCCTCGCCTTCACGGCGAGCATCAAACTATGTCTTTTGTGAGAGGTTTTTACGAAAGCTTTAACAGAGAAGATATACTTGTAATAAATATACTTTTGTGGTATTATAATAATTAGCCCAGCAAGGGTTCTTTACCAATGTGGCACAATAATCCAATTCTTTGAACCTCTTGGAAGGGGGTGGGAGTATGAAGCGCTCACGCGTGGTAGTAGCTATACGCATGGCTGTCGTTTGTATCACACTTGTTGTGGTCGCAATCAGCAATGCAAATCGGAACGCCAAGCAGGCAACTGTCGAAGCGGAATTGCCTCCACTGGCCACAACGACTCAGGCGAGTCCGAGTGCATCAGCCAGTCAGGCGATCGATCCTAGCTCGAGTGTCGGTTCTTCCTCGTACCCATCGACTAAGGCGGTTACATCGCCAGTTGAAAGTTCGAAGACGACCATGACGACTCGGTCGACAGCGGCACCAGTATCGACGGTATCAAAACCGCCAAGCACGACGCCAAAAGCACCATCACCATCACCCATCCAGTCAGTCCTCGCAGCACCGCCAACTCACATGACCATTTCGGCTAAACCGGGATTTAAGGTCAACGCAATAGTGGATGGTATGGACTACAGGGATGATCTGGCAGCGCCGAGCTGTTCGACAAGCCCGGATCCAGAGTGCCCTCAAAAAGCATACTGGATCCAGAATCGGCTTGGTGTTGCTCCGAGTTCATCATGTTCGGAGAATCCAGGTGCAAACGACTCGACCTATATCATGGGTCATTCGTGGACGCAGGATCCTCGCGTGTTCGACGAATTGTCTGATTACGCGATGAAGCATTACGACAGTCAGACTGTCAATGGCGCGGTTGTCCTGAAGATCACTCCGATGGGCTCAACTGATCCAAACGGTAAGCCTTTACCAGATGTGGAGACATGGTCAGTGTCAAGCTTGCTTGGCTCTCCTATCGTCGTCACAACTGGGAAGGGGACGCTGACATACGCTATTTCAAAAGCGTATATCGTGCTCAAGTCTGACGTTGGTAGGACTGACGAGTTTCGCCAGGGAACTGGTTGCCAGCTCATTATCGACACCTGCGGCATTGATCTGTCGAGGGGTGTCGATACCAACTACGCTGTCATTTTGTTCGCGGAATTGAAGACTGCAGTGCCACACTGAGAACCCCCGCGCAGGTGAGCGTGGTCGGAGATGTGCAACAGCATGTCACTTGATCACCTCCCTGCGGGGCTCAGCACACATAGAAGATTCTGCCTCCATAAGGAGGTATTTTTAATTGCTAAACGTTGAAGCGAAAATCTACAATATCACCGGGTTGCATGATATATGTTTTGCCTTCAGTTCGAACTTTGCCTTGTTGCTTCGCCGCAGCTTCCGAGCCAGCTGCTACGAGATCATCAAAGTCGATAATTTGGGCTGCGATAAATCCACGCTCAAAATCACTATGAATAACTCCAGCGGCTTGGGGCGCAGTCGCGCCTTTTTTTATTGTCCATGCGCGAACTTCCTTGGGACCAGCGGTTAAGTAACTTTGTAATCCGAGAATGTCATACGCTGCGTGGATCATCTGGAGTAATCCAGTTTCTTCAACTCCATAGCTTTCGAGCAGTTCAGTAGCTTCGGCAATTTCGAGTCCTTTTAATTCTTCTTCTAACTTTGCGCATACAAAAATTGTTCGCGAAGGAGCAACTAGTTTTGAAAGCAACTCTTTCTTGGAGCCATTGAGAAGTGTCTCCTCATCGACATTGAAAGCATAAATAACTGGTTTAGCTGTCAATAGATGGAGGTCGGCTACTGTATCAAGATCAATAGAAGGGAGTGCTGATAATGGCGTACCAGCTTGAAGATGCACGAGTAGGCTTTGTAGGTATTCAACCTGGGTCTTGATAGCAGGCTTGGCTTTTGACTCCTTGATTAGTTTTGGAAGTCGAGTTTCGATTGTTTGGATATCTGCGAGCATAAGTTCGGTATTTATAACTTCAATGTCATCACGAGGGTCAATTTTTTCAGAAACGTGGATGATGTCATTATTCTCGAATGCGCGGACGATATGTACAATTGCTTCGCAGTTTCGGATATTTGCAAGAAATTTATTGCCAAGCCCCTCACCGTTACTCGCACCAGCCACTAATCCTGCGATGTCAACAAACGTTATGACAGCTGGGATAACTTTTTCAGCCGTATACATAGACCGGAGAACGTCAAGTCGAGGATCTGGAACTGGAACAATTCCAGTATTTGGCTCAATCGTTGCAAACGGATAATTTGCTGCAAGAATATTATTATTTGTAAGTGCATTAAAGAGGGTAGATTTTCCAACATTTGGTAGACCGACGATGCCAATAGAGAGACTCATAGCATTTTATTATAACAGAGATGGAACTAAGTTGCGCTTTTGTGCGCTGAGCCCTATACTTTAAGTATTAGCAGTTTAAAGAACACGTATCGATATAATGCCTTCATTCATTCATTGGAATAAAATATCACTAGCTTGGGTCCACGATAAGAAAAAACTAATTATTATTAGTTCTTTTGTCAGTGTTGTTATTCTCACTGTACTATTTTGGGTACTTTTTTCTAAAGTTTGGTCTGTAACACCGTCATCTCCAAAAAATGATCAAGCTCAAGTAGATTCAGGCTTACAGCCAATTTCGCGTGAAGGAATTCCCGTCACAAATTCTACAGACTACTCTAAAAACAGCCAGACGGCTTTAAATGGGGTTTATAGTACTAAACCTATGGATTCAACGCCTCAAAGTGTGTTTAACAATATTCAGGTTCAAATAACGACTGCCTCAGTTTATGAGGACTGGCAAAAGGTAATTACTTTCGGTAATCAGGGACTTGCCGTTGAAGGGCATAGTCAAGATATTAGTATGCTGACATACATCTCCACTGCATACATGAAACTTGGCAATACTGCCGAATATAAAGCAACTCTTATGAAACTTAAAACAGCGTATGAGGCTTCTGGTGGTAAAGATACCCAGACATATAAAGACATAGTTAAGGCTTTAGGTTCATGACATTTCGTAAACTAAAAAATATAGCAGTGCTCGTATTTGTACTGGCGAGCGCAACACTTGGTATTATTAACGTACATAATGCACACGCCGTTTCATACCGAGCTCCAGATGGACCTGACTCTAACTTTGAAGACGGCACCGGCCAATCTCCTGTATACCTGATCGTTTCAAAAGGTGATGGCAGTAGTCTTAATGCACCCGTATCGACTGTTGTTATCTATTCTCTGACTCCAAACCCAAAGATTGTTATTGGGAATTATAATCACTGTTATAACAAGAATGGTACACCGTTGGACTCAAGTAATCCAGGTGTCAAATCAGGTTCGGATACTTCTTTTACCCTCTATGATGGTGGTGATCCAGACGACGTAGGCGTCATTACTACTGCGTTTAACACTATTCTTCCCGATAGCCCTGCATGTACTGGAGCAAGCTTAACATTGCAACCAGCCAACATCATTACGAGAGGAAGCACAAGCGCTGGACTCGGCAAATATTATGTAACTCGCCTCAAGACGACTCTTACGCAGCCAACTGGAAATGGAACGAATGCGTTCACGGTATCTGTACTAGATCAAGCAAATCATGCAAACGGATATGTTAGTTACACAAACCAGGATAACAGTACATTTGCTATTGGCAAGCGACCACCGAGTGGGTCACAGAACACTGCATTCCAGCTTAAGTTTGCAATTCCATGTGATGCCGATATGACAAAACAACTTCAACCACTAAAATGGTTCGATGCCGATAAAGGCCTTGGCAACCAAGAAGGTAACATATTTTTTGAGGTAGGTGTGCGCGACAGAGGCAGTAATGATCCTTATGTTTTAGTAAAAAATCAGTACGGTTTTGATGCACAGGGGAGATATTTACAAGTTGGTGGTAACGATGCAAAGGGGAGTCTCAAATTTCCGTTTGAAAAAGACAAAGAGTATAACTGGATTTGGCGTAATGTAAGCTCGGGAAATGGTATCCAGTTTGGTATGCCGTATAATTCCATTTATTCGACAGTAGTATGCTCGAGCTACAATTTAATTCCTACGCTTAGTGTTAATGGCTCGACCGTCGAGCCAGGTGCAACTGTAACAACAACCGCAAAGATACAAAATAACGGCCGTACTGATAGTGAAGACGCAGGCTGGCAGATTAATCGATTTGTCGTGGCGAGTGGCCTAGCTGTCCCTAATAGCGGTGGCGGGACTTCACAAAGTGGCACTACAGCAAACCCAAATACGAAAACTCCATGTAACGACTATTTCCTTCCATCTGTATCCTGTACAAGACTCGCAACTGGCTCTGGTATATACAAAGTTGAGACAGCGACGCTCGATCCATTGTCAGATGATATAGGTGATCTTCCAGTAGGCTCAAAAATTTGTTACGCACTTTCAGTGAAGCCTTACAAGAACGGAAGTACGGACTGGCGACACAGTGCTCCAGATTGTGTAAAGATTGGTAAGAAGCCTAAAGTTCAAATATGGGGAAGTGATGTCGTAACTCGCGGTTTGGTGGCTACAAGTACGTCGACAAAAAAGGTAGGAAGCAGTGAGAAAACCTTTGGAAGTTGGGGAGAGTATGGCATTTTTTCAGTCGGAAGAAACAGCGGTGCGGCTTCTGGGGCCGGACTTGTGAATGGCTCACCTACAGAACCACAAGATTCTTGGAGTGCATTAACGTTTGCGAATAGGGGGGGTATTTTTGGATCATTCGGTGGAGCAACGACGCTTCCAGCAAAGCCGGCTATCGCAACGTATTTCCTAAGTAAGCCGTCAACAATAATCTCCGGCGACCTATCCTTAACTGACCGAAGTGGTATTCTTCGATATAATGGTGTAAATCCTATAAATATTGGTGCAAGTACAATAAAAAAGAATAAATCTATCGTTATTTTGGCACCAAATGCGACGGTTACAATTATAAATGACATAAGCTACGTGCCAGGACCGTTCAACCAGATAAGTGAGTTACCGCAGGCGATTATTATTGCAAGTTCAATCAACATCAAAGGTAATGTTACGAACGTTGATGCATGGCTAATTGCAACCAACAACATTAATACATGCTCAGACGTAGCGACGAATATAAAACTAGGATCGAATATCTGTACAAATACACTGAAGATAAATGGTCCTGTTGTTTCCAATAAGCTATACCTAAGACGAACTGCAGGCTCGAATACAGGTGCAGCATCGGATGATCCTGCTGAAACGATCAACCTCCGTGCTGACGCCTATTTATGGGCGCAGGCGCAGGTCAACGGCAATAGTAACGCGACTACAGTTTTTAGTTACGAAGTTCCTCCGCGGTTTTAGTTTTTACGGAATGAGCAAAAGAGCTTGCCATAACTCGTAACGCTTATGTATAATGATAAACAATATGGCATTTACAAAAGGCGTGGGCGACTTTTTTGCTCTGGATATTGGCACCAATGCGGTACGAGTAGTTCAGTTGGCAGCAAGCGGACAAGATAGTTGGACGCTTCTTCATTACGGGTATGCTCCAGTTGACTCTAAGATCACAAGTGCTAACTCCAAGGAATCACAGCATCGTCTTGGTGAGGTAATAATGACAGCTGTCGGGCAGAGTGGCATCAAAACAAAAAACGTTGCTATCGGGCTGCCGTCTCAGAAGACATTCACGACTGTTATCGATGTACCAAGTATGTCTGAAGCTGAACTTAAAAGTACGATTAAATACCAGATTGATCAGTACATACCTATGGCTATAGATGAAGCTAAAGTTGACTGGACGCTGCTGGGACAGTCATTACACGATCCTAGGCAGCAAGAAGTACTTCTTGCAAGTACAGCAAACATTTATTCAGAAGAGCGACTTGAATTCGTCGAAGGCCTTGGATTTAATGTGATCGCAGCTGAGCCGGATCCGATTGCTATGATCAGATCAGTCTTGCCTTTAGGCGTCCAGGATGCTCGCCTTATTATCGATATGGGCGAGTTATCAACAGATCTTGCAATCACGTATGGTGATTCACCAAGACTAGTACGCACAATACCAACAGGTCTCAGCTCACTTATTAAAGCAGCTGTGCAGAACCTAAACGTACAAGAGGACCAGGCGCGACAGTTTATTTTGAAATTTGGTCTTGCTCCTGATCGCCTCGAAGGTCAAGTATTTCGTGCTGTTGAAAATGTTCTTGATAGTTTTGCTGCTGAACTTACTAAGTCAATTAAGTTTTTCCAGACACGATATCCTAACACGTCCGTAAGCGGGATACTTCTTTCCGGGTACGCGAGTGTAGTGCCACGATTTGGTGATTATGTTACTGCTAAAACAACTGTTCCTTCGGTTACGGCTAACCCGTGGCAAAAAGTAAAAGTCTCACAGGCTGATCAGCAACAGTTAGCAACAGTCGCAGCTGAGTTTTCAACCGCAGTCGGTCTTGCCCAGAGGACTAACAAGCGATGATTGAAATCAATCTTATCCCTGATGTTAAACAAGAACTGATTAAGGCTCAAAGAGTCCGTTCGACTGTTATTTCTATAGCGATTATCGTAGGGCTAGCATCTGCCGGAGTTGTGGTGCTTTTAGCTATTTGGGTTTTTGCCGTTCAAGCTGGTCGCGGTTACTTAGCCGATAAAACGATTACGGACGAAAGCGCGAAGCTTAGCAATGTACCAGATATTGGAAACACTTTGACGATACAGAATCAATTAGCACAAATTGGCGCGACTCACGATGCTAAACATATAGACTCAAGAGTATTTGATGTCTTGACAACGATTAATCCTGAGGCTCCAAATAGTATCTCACTCACAAAAGCTACACTTGATTCTGATTCTAAAACAATCAAACTCGAAGCTCAGGCGCAAAATAGTTTCTCGGCACTTGAAGTCTACAAGAAAACTATCCTCGCAACAACTATTCAGTTTGTAAAAGACGGAAAGACGCAGACAGTTCCTCTTGTAACGGCAACTAGCTTAGGAGACCAGAGCTACGGCGAAGACACGACAGGTACAAAAATCTTGAGGTTTTCCCTAACAGTCACTTACTCAGAAGAGTTATTCAGCCACGGGGTTCAGAACGCTGTTATCGTTGCACCAGGAAAGAAAAATGTGACAGATTCGTTCCTTGGTGTACCGCAAAGTTTGTTTACTGTTAAGGCTGCTGATATAAAGGGGACTAACTAATATGGCTTCTGCTAACAAAGAAGTTGCAATACGCAAAAGACAGCAAATTGCTGGAGCGAATAGGATGATGTTTTTATGGGTAGCTGGTATTTCAGTTGTCGTAGGTTTCTGCGTTGTAGGAGCAATATTCCTATTTCAAAAACTTCAGTTTAACGAAAAGGTTCTTGCTGAAAAGTCAAATACGGGGACTATCTTAGTTCATAACAATAATATTATGGAAGATTTGAAGTCGAAGATACGTGTCTTAAATACAAACAAAGCATTAATGGATTCTCGAGCAAAACCAGATGATCAGCCACTTCAGGTTGTTCTTGATGCACTTCCATCCGACGCTAACTCTACGGCTCTTGGTTCGTCTCTCCAGGAGAAGCTTATACCGGGAGATGGGATTACAATTGAGTCATTTGCGACAGACACGGTTCAGGGTGTCGAAACGCAAAGTGATTCAAGTGTTGAGGATGCAAGTGGTACCGCTCTTCAGGACACAAACCAAATTACATTCCGTTTTTCAGTTAACACAGATATAACTAACCCAACACCGTTAAAAGAATTGCTTCAGCGATTAGAGCGTTCAATCAGGGCAATAGACATCACCTCACTTACTATTGAGACGCAAGGTACTAAGATTGTACTTTCTGTAGAGGGTAGGGCATTTTACCAACCTGCTAAGACAGTTGAATTAAAGGATAAGCCGGTAAAACCATGAAAAAATCAGATATTGCAATGATCATTCTTATCGCATCCGCGAGCATGCTAATAGCCTATTTCGTAGCTAAAGGTGTTGTTGGTGATGTACAGAATCAAGTCGTTAAGGTTAAAACAGCTCAGTCAATCTCCAGTGATGTCTCCGAGCCAGATAAGGCCATATTTAACTCAAATGCGATTAACCCCACAGTAGAAGTTATCATTGGTTCACAAACAGGCGCAACAACAAATCCAACGACTAATTCGAGTAGTCAGTAGGGCGCCGCATATGGCACTTCTGACTGGCGATATTCAAGAAAAGTTACTTACGCTTCTTTCTGAAGAAGGCTTAGTGACACAAGATGCGCTTAAGGCTGCTGAAGCTGACGCTATCAAGGCTAGCAAGCCACTCATGGCTTTTTTAACAGAACAGAATATTGTTGATGAAGAACTCCTGACTCATGCAATTGCTCAGGTATCAGGTGTACCATATGTCAACCTTACAAATAGTCTTATTGATCAAAGCGCTCTAGTTCTTTTACCTGAGGATATTGCAGCCCGATTTATGGCCGTACCACTCGCAGAGGTTCAAAATCGACTTGCGGTCGCTATGATTGACGCTAATAACGTCCAAGCTGTAGATTATCTAGCAAATCGTATTCAGCGTCCAATTAAAGTGTTCATGGCCTCTGAGACAGGTGTACGACATGTTCTTGAGCAATATCGGACCGATCTTTCAAGTGTCGACGCAGCAGCAGAAGCTTCTCAAGAGGAGGCAGTTAACAAAAGTGATAACGATATTAAGACGATTGTTCAGGATTCGCCGATTAGTCGGGCTCTTAGCACAATCCTTGAATATGCTGTTAAGTCACGTGCGAGCGATATTCATATTGAACCACTCGAAAAGACACTGAAAATCCGCTGTCGTGTAGACGGTGTTCTTCGTGAGATCATGCAACTTCCGAAATCGATTGAGCCAGCGCTTGTAAGCCGTATTAAAATCCTATCAAACTTAAAGATTGATGAGCATCGCATCCCTCAGGACGGTCAGTTTACGGTCAATGTAGCTCAAAAAGAAGTCGATCTTCGTATTGCTATTAGCCCTGTAGTCTGGGGAGAACAAGTGGTGATCCGTTTGCTTGATAAGTCTGGCAACAGTTTTGATATCGAAGAAATGGGGTATGCTGGTCGAGCACTTCGAGCTATTCGTAAGGGAATACGTAAGCCAAATGGCATGGTACTTACGTCTGGACCAACCGGTTCAGGTAAGTCAACAAGTCTCTACGCTCTTATTAAAGAGATCAAGGACGAAAGTATTAATATTGTTACCCTCGAAGATCCAGTCGAATACAAAATGGACGGAGTGAACCAAATTCAGGTTAACGCTGATGTAGGCCTCACATTCGCAGCAGGACTTCGCTCAATTCTACGCCAAGACCCAAATGTTGTGATGGTAGGTGAGATCCGTGATGCAGAAACAGCTAACCTTGCAGTTCAAGCTGCGCTAACGGGTCACCTTGTGTTCAGCACACTTCACACTAATTCAGCTGCAGGTGTGTTACCTCGCTTACTTGATATGGGTATCGAGCCATTTCTTATAGCAAGTACGGTTAATACAATTATTGGGCAGCGACTTGTGAGGCGCGTGGCTCCAAAGAGGGATAGTTACGAGTCCTCACCGATAGAAACACAAAATATCTTGGCAACGATTGGACATCTTTTACCAAAGACTAAAGAGGACGTTTTAAGAGTTTCTGAAGATCTAGGCTACAAAGACTTGCCACTGGCAGGGAAAAGCGCTTATACTTTAGTCAAGGGCAAAGATACGCTCCAAACCCCAAGGGGCTACACTGGGCGAGCAGGGCTTTACGAAGTGATGGATGTCAACGAAGAAATACAAAATTTGATTGTCACTCGTGCAACAAGTTCTGAAATTCAGCGTAAAGCAGTCGAGCAGGGTATGGTAACAATGCGTCAGGATGGATATCTCAAAGCACTACAGGGGCTTACTACAATTGAAGAAGTTAACCGCGTCGCGTCGGATATAGCATAAGAAGGGTAAAAATATGAATACACAAGAATTACGAATCGAAGTGCTACTAGAAGAAGTCGTCAAGAAGAGGGCATCAGACCTTCATCTTCAAGTTAGCCTACCTCCAATGCTGCGTGTTGACGGTACACTTGCACCAATTCCTGGGTACAATCCTTTAGATGAGCCGGCGATTGAGTCGCTAATCTTTGCAATTCTTGACCAGGATCAGCAACAAATTTTAATTAAAGATAAAGAGTTTGATTTTAGCTTCGCTTTTGGAACGCTTGGCCGATTTCGCGTAAATGCATTTCACGAGCGTGGTAATCTTGCTGCCGCACTTCGCTTGATACCAAATGAAATAAAATCAGTTACTGAACTCGGTATGCCTGCAGTAGTTATGAGTTTTGCGGATTATCCTAGAGGTCTTGTTCTTGTAACCGGCCCTACAGGATCGGGTAAATCGACGACTCTCGCGTCGCTTGTGGATAAGATAAATGTCGAGCGTGCTCAACATATTATAACAATTGAAGATCCAATCGAGTTTACTCACAAGTCTAAAAAATCAGTGATTGTGCAACGTGAAGTTCACTATGACACATATTCCTTCTCAGCTGCCCTGCGATCAAGCCTTCGTCAAGATCCTGATGTTGTGCTTATTGGTGAGATGCGTGATCTTGAGACAATCTCAGCAGCGATTACTATCGCAGAGACAGGACACTTGGTTTTTGCGACTCTTCATACTAACTCTGCCGCGCAGTCAATTGACCGTATGATCGACGTGTTTCCTCCACACCAGCAACCTCAGATTAGGGCACAGCTTAGCAACATTTTGATGGCAATTTGTTCGCAGCGTCTTGTGCCAGCTATTGGTGGGGGACGTGTTGTTGCTGTAGAAGTTTTGATTGCAAACCCAGCTGTACGTAACATTATACGGGAGGGTAAGAGTCATCAACTTGATGCAGTTATTCAAACAAGTGCAGATCAAGGAATGCAGACAATGGACAGGACGCTTGTCAGTCTCGTACAAAGTGGAACTGTTACGTATGATGAGGCCCGAAACTTCGCTGTCGATCTAACTGAATTCGAAAGATTAATGAGAGGCTAAGCGTGAAAAAATTTAATTATCAAGCAAAAGATAGTGCAACGAATAAAATCGTTAAAGCTACTGTCCAGGCAGATTCTGAGAATTCAGCAGCAAAACTGTTGATTGAACAGGGATTTACTCCTCTTGAAATTAAAGAAATTGATGAGAGTAAGGGTTTTTTCAGTGGTCTTAAGAATCGCGTAACATCAAAAGACAAGATTGTCTTTACTCGTCAGCTCGCAACGCTCATCGGAGCTGGATTACCGCTATCTCAAAGTCTTCACACAGTTCTTGAGCAGACTGAAAATAAACGACTCCAAGGTGTTATTCAGGATATAGTCGCTTCCGTAGAGGGTGGACGTTCTCTATCCGAGTCTTTTTCTAAGCACTCGGACGTATTTGATAAAGTCTTTCTGTCACTTATTGCTGCTGGTGAAACATCTGGAACACTTGACGATTCACTGCGTCGGATTGCAGCTCAGCAGGAAAAAGATGCTGCAACGGCAGGGAAAATTAAGGGTGCATTAACGTATCCACTAATTGTTCTTGTCGTCATATTCGGAGTTATGGGCTTTATGTTATTTACCGTTGTTCCGCAGGTAGAAAAGCTCTACCATGACCTTAAAAAGCAATTACCATTTTTAACTCAGGCTATGGTTACTGCTGCAGATTTTCTTGCTCACTTCTGGTGGCTTGTGATTGCCATACTCGGTATTGGCGGATACTTTTTTATGCAATATCTTAAAACAGACAGCGGTATTAAAATGATAGACACATTTAAATTAAATGTGCCACTTTTTGGAAACATGTTCAGAAAGCTTTATATGGCTCGGTTTGCTAGAACAGGGCAAACACTCCTTAGTACCGGTGTTGCGATGCTAGACATGCTGCGAATAACGAGTGAAGCGGTTAATAATACTGTCATTGGTAAAAGTATCGATAGAGCGGCCGAGAAAGTTAAAGGCGGTAAGGCTCTATCTGCTTCTTTGCAGCCTGAAGATTATATACTCCCACTTGTTCCACAAATGATTAAGATTGGTGAGCAATCAGGTAAGATCGACGAGATGATGGGTAAGACTGCGCAGGTTTACGAAGACGAACTTGACGAAGAAATAAAAGCAATCTCAACACTCATCGAGCCTATTCTCATGGTTGTACTAGCCGTTGTTGCTGGTGGTATGGTCGGGGCAATTCTTCTCCCAATATACAGCTTGGTAAATGGTGTTAATGTCTAGACAATGCTAGACGAGTACTGTACTATAAGCATAAGCGTAAAAACGCAGACATTAATTTGTTCATAGAAAGGTGGAATATATTTTATGAACGGTCAGTTAAAAAACAAAGAAAAAGGATTCACAATTATTGAGGTGGTTTTAGTACTAGCTATTGCTGGACTTATCTTCCTTATGGTATTTATCGCGTTACCTGCATTACAGCGTAACCAGCGTGATACGCAGCGTAAAAATGACATGAGTCGTGTTATTACGGCACTGACAAGCTACCAGTCGAATAATCGACAGGCACTGCCGGCTTCAACATCTGCAGCATATGCATTATTTTTGACAAACTATCTCAGAGCAGGAGGTGACACATTTCAAGATCCATCAAGTGGTAACTATAAATTTGTTCCAAAGGCTATCGTTCGTACAGCGCCTACAGTAGCGTTGTCTACAACGCCAGAAATTTGGCAATACGATAAATCTACTTGTAGCGGTGAGTCAATCATTGCAGCGGGTAGTAATAAAGTCGCTTTCGCCGCTAAGCTTGAAGGTGGTGGTGTAGCCTGCGTCAATAACTAGTTTAGCAACTAGCTAACAAAAAAACCTCGGCAAGCTAAACATGCCGAGGTTTTTCTTTGTACGCAATATAAGGTATGATAATGCTTATGGAACAAATCTATATATACGTAGGACTCACGCTGCTTGGTCTCTGCTTTGGAAGTTTTGCAGCAGCAACTGTCTGGCGACTTCGAGCTAAACAACTTTTTCAAGATAAGCATGATGGAGAAAAGGTACCTCGTCGCGAATATGAAAATTTACTCCCGCTTGCAAAAACAAAAACTTCAAAAGATTACTCCCGCTGCCTCCACTGTCAACACAGGCTTGCATGGTATGACCTTATTCCAGTACTTAGTTGGTTACAAATTGGTGGTAAGTGCCGTTATTGTCACAAGCCGATAGGTTGGATGGAGCCACTTGCAGAGCTTGCAGTAACACTATTCTTTGTTGGTTCATATATGGTTTGGCCAATACCACTTACGTCAGGTACAGCGATAGTGGAGTTTATCATATGGTTAATCGCAGGAGTTATGCTAGCAATCCTGTTTATGTATGATCTGCGGTGGTTCTTATTACCAAACCAAGTCGTTTACCCGTTAATTGGATTAGGTGCTGTTGCGACAATTATTCATCTAGCGCCTCATCTTGATGATATTTCAAAGTTACTTTCAGTGATTGGCGCCGTAGCTATATTGAGTGGGCTTTATGGACTATTGTGGCTGCTTTCAAAAGGTGCATGGATTGGCTTTGGTGACGTTAAGTTAGGCCTTGGCCTTGCGCTATTATTAGGACAGTGGGACCTAGCTATAATTGCGCTTTTTGCTGCCAATGTGATCGGATGTATCATCGTACTTCCAGGGATGTTAAGTGGCAAGTTGAAAAGAACATCGCACGTTCCATTCGGACCACTACTTATTGGTGGATATATTATTGCAGGACTCTGGGGCTCTCAATTAATTGATTGGTACTTTTCACTCACTATTTAGACGCAGTAGCTAACACGTTTATGCTATAATGAGGCTCAAATGGGCAGTAACGACAACCGCGGTTTTACGATGATAGAAACGATGCTATTTTTAGCTGTCACTGCACTTCTCGCGGTAGGAGTTCTTGTTGGTTCAGGCGTAGCTATCGGCCAGCAAAGGTATCGAGATAGTGTTAACTCATTAAAATCCACTCTCCAGCAGCAATATAACCTAGTGTCGAATACAACTAATAATCGAGATAATTACTGGACATGTAATTCTTCAGGTGTTGTTACTGAGATTCCAGCTGGACAAACAAGGGGTAGACAAACAAGGGGTACTAGTGATTGTGTGCAGATGGGACGCTTAGTTACAATTCAAAATGGCACTATGATAACAACATCTAATGTTGTTGGTTATCGACAAGGTACGACTATTGCCAGGAATGATATAGCCGAACTTCAGTTTTATAAAATGACAACACTGACAATAGATCAGGATATAACCACCATGAACTGGCAATCGGTTATAGTTACGCAGCATCAAACAACTCCATATTCACTTTCGATATTAATTTTACGTTCGCCACTGAGCGGATCGATAGTGACATTCATCAAAAACACTGCAGGTGTACCCTCTGATTTAAAGACAATGGTCAGTTCATTAAACCAAGTAGCCAGAGTACTATGCGTAGCAGCACCTGTGGGAACATTTGTAGGTCGCCAGATTGGTGTTCAGGTTGATGCATTTGCAGGTAATCAGGGCGCAGTAAATATTCCTCTTGAAACGGATGGATTATGCGGCTAGGCAAGTCTTTTCGAAGCGACGCAGGGGATACCATTATAGAAGTATTGCTTGCGGTCACAATTTTCAGCATGATTGCTGTAGGAAGTCTCTCTGTGATGAATCAAAGCATTTCGACTGCGCAACGATCACTTGAAATAACACTCGTTCGCCAGCAGATGGATGCTCAGGCTGAGGCCCTTCGTTTCATTAATCAGTCATACATTGCGAATTATCAGCGCGGAGGTGCTCCTCCGACGGGAACCGCTGGTGAGTGGGTGACTATTGCAAATTCTAAATCGGTCGCTCAGGCAAGCACTTTTGGTCAATCTGTAGGTGTGACATGTCCGTCTCTTCCAAGTCGCGCATTTATTTTAAATACGCAAACAGCAAGAATATGGAATCAAGCACCAAAGTCTACTGCAGCTGTCGGTTCACCACCATTTTCGCAGGTGCGCTATAGCGCGGGAGCTATTAGTAGTGCATATGGGATATGGATAGAAGCAGTCCGTTCAGGGGCTGTCGGCCAGTTAGGGTATATAGATTTCCATATTCGTACGTGCTGGAACAGTCCGGGTAGTAGTGTAGTGTCGACGCTCGGCACGATCGTGAGGTTATATGAACCAAGGTAGTAAAAAAGGTTTTACCATTATTGAACTGATGCTTTCAATGTCATTTGTTTCACTTTTACTCATGGCAATAGCGGTGACAACTATTCAGATAAGCAATATTTATAACAAAGGAATTACTCTGCGCGAAGTAAACCAAGCTGGAAGGGCGATCTCTGACGATATCGGTAGAACGATATCTCAATCTGAACCATTCGATGTAGATACAACATCACCTACTACTAGGTACATCGTAAAACCAGGTGGCGGAAGGCTATGTACTGGTCGCTTTACATATGCCTGGAATTTAGGTAGCGCAATAAGGGGTGGCGCTGGAGCGCCGGCAATATATAATAAGTATACAGCAGGAACCGTTCAAGTGCGGTTTGTGAAAGTCACGGATAATGGTGGGAGTTTATGCGATAACCCAGCTTCAAATATTGTGAAAGCAAATGCTACCGAACAATTAAATAGTGGAGACCGGGACTTGGTTGTACATCTTTTCACAGTCACTAAGGGCAGTGAGGATCTGATAATCAAGCAGGCGCTATACTCAGTAGTGATAACTCTTGGAACTAATGATAGTAGCCAACTGCTTGCAAACGACACCTCCTGCCGAGCTCCGTCAGCTGGCTCGGGCGATGAAGATTATTGTTCAGTCAATCAGTTCACAATAACTACACGTGCTGGTAATAAAGTCTCGACGGGTTATTAAAGGAGTATGTTTATGTCATCACAACAACGTAACGATCAAAGGGGAGTAGTATCACTTTTCATTGTTATTTTTACCGCACTACTTATAACTGTTGTTACTATAAGCTTTGTTCAGCTTATGTTGCATGATCAACAACAGGCTTCAACAAGTGACCTATCTCAGAGTGCGTACGACTCAGCTCAGGCAGGGGTCGAAGACGCTAAAAGAGCACTACTCCTTGAACAAAACTGTGACCAGAATGGACAAGTTGTAGCTGGTGTAGATTGCGCGAAGGTTCGTGCGGCGCTCGCATCTAATAGTTGCGATTCAGTCTCTACGGCGCTCAATATGCCTCAGCCTAACAATGAAACCTTAATTCAGCAGGATGAAGCCGATAAAAATTTAGATCAAGCTTATACGTGTGTTAAGGTTTCAGTGAACACTCCTGATTATGTTGGGACACTGCAAACTAACGATTCTCAAGTTATTCCTCTTTCTGGAACGAGCTCCTTCGATAGAATCGAAATTAATTGGTTTACGAGTAGTGATTCACCAAGTCGAACAATGTCTTACCCGGCAATTATTAGCCTGCCAAAATCAAATGGAAGTGTATGGAAAGGCAATACGCCAGCTTTAATGAGGTCACAGTTAATACAGGTCGGCGGGCGATTTACGCAATCTAATCTTGATACAGCTTCTGGAGCTAATAGCGACGTGAATACATTATTTCTCTACCCTTCGTCAATTGGATCAAATACTAAAAATTTTGCTGACGACGATCGTAGGAGTGGTCTTGCAGCACCGCAGATTATAAGATGTCAGCCTAATTTCGTTACCGCAACGTATGCTTGTTCGGCTACTATTACATTGCCATCTCCTATTGATGGTAGCGCTAATAATCGTACGGCGTTCCTACGTCTCAGTGCTATCTACAACAAATCTACTTTTCAGATTAAACTTAAAAATGGCGCAACCGATGTACCATTTTCCGGCGCACAATCTGAAGTTGATTCAACTGGACGAGCAAATGATTTATTCCGACGCGTTAAGTCACGTGTGACACTTGGGGGTGGTTTCCCGTACCCACAAGCAGCAGTAGATATTACAGGTAACCTCTGTAAGAATTTTTCAATTACGGACGACCCAGCTGACTATGTCAGCTCATGTACACCTTAATCTGTATCGCTATGAAACTTCTCATAGATTTCACGAAGATGTTCATCTGTAACGTGAGTGTATACTTGTGTTGTCGTGATACTACTATGACCTAACATTGATTGAACGCTACGTATGTCCGCACCGTTCATAAGAAGATCTGTTGCGAAACTGTGGCGCATTGTATGAGGACTGACGTGTTTTGTGATGCCGGCGATTCTGGCATATTTGCTAATAATTCGTTGTATGCTGCGGCTCGTTAACCGACGGTAGTCACCACCCATACTACTCATATTATTACGACTGTAGCTTAGGAATAAGGGAGGTAGGTTGTCTAGACGTGCTGCAAGATATGCATCAACTCGCGCAGCTGCCGCCTCACCAATAAAAATTGGTCGATCCTTTTGACCTTTTCCTCGAACCATAAACTCTCGTCTTTTAGTATTGATATGATCACGATTCAGATTAACAAGCTCAGAAACACGAAGGCCACTTGAAAATAACAACTCAATAATTGCTCTGTCGCGTAAGCCAGTTTCATCGTCAGTAGGGATTGTGTCTAATAGTCGTTCGACCTCATCGTAGTGAAGAAAGGTAACTTGCTTGCGTGAAACTTTTGGAAGAATAATTTTTTCAGGACTCAGACTTTGGATATCTCGAGTTGAGAGATATGTAAGAAAGCCACGAAGAGCAATCAGATGGTAGCTTTGGGTGATTGTAGCTAGCCCATCTTCATGATCATTCTTATATCTATTAAGCCATAACCTATACTTACGAATTATCTCAGTAGTAATTTTATCAACGGTTATATTATCTGTAAATTCTACGAAACGATCAAGATATAGTTCATAATTTTCGGCAGTTTTGGCAGACCTACCACCTTCAACTTCTAGGTGCTCAATATAGTCATGAAGTAGTTCTGATATATACATATAGTATAAGCATAGCGCAAAAGGATCGAACTAGGTACAATGGAGGTAATGAATATCTTTGAAATGATAACACTTGGACTCACTCAAGGTTTAACGGAATTTATCCCAGTAAGTAGTTCGGGGCACCTTATTATTGTTCAACAGCTCCTATCAGGAGCATCAGATCATCTTTTTGTCGAGTTTATTAATATAGGGACATTGCTGGCACTGCTCGTTTTCTTTAGGAGGCGCATTGTAGACATCTTGAAGGATGTATTTGTTGAGAAGAATTATCAATTGGCACTTAATATTCTCATTACAGCTATTCCGGCTGGTATTACCGGGTACGTTTTAGCTACTTTTATAGAACAAACTCCATTCTTTGGGAGTATTGTGGTTGTTACTGTAACTCTTGCGGTCGTAGGGCTAATTATGGTTATTGTTGAGAAACTACCAAAAGCGTCAGCTGTTAAAGATGGTCAGGGTTTGAGTCATAAGAGAGCATTTCTTATTGGACTTGTTCAAGTATTTGCACTGATTCCCGGTGTATCAAGGTCGGGATCAACGATTATTGCTGGTCGCCTAGCTGGTCTGAATCCCGCAGCAGCAGCAGAGTACAGTTTCCTCGCGTCACTCCCAATTATGCTAGGTGTTACAGTGAAGCTATTTACTAAATCGACAGATAGGGCATACTTCACCGAGCATCTTCCAATGTTACTTCTTAGTAATGGCATCGCATTTCTTGCTGGTATTGTTGCAATTGGTTTTTTAATGCGCTACCTCTCAAGCCATACTCTTGCAGCCTTCGGCTGGTATCGAATTGGACTTGCCGCAATACTAACTTTGTATCTTTTGGTACAATAGATAGAGTAACTAAGGAGAAGTATGAGTACAAATAATATACAGAAGACACTAGTAGTTTTTAAACCAGATACAGTCCAGCGCGGTCTTGTTGGAGAGATTTTGACGCGATTTGAGCGAGTTGGCTTAAAAATTGTTGCGACAAAGATGATTGCCCCTACTAAAGAGCATTATCATAAGCATTATGAAGAAATTGGCAAAATGATTACCCGTCGTGGGGAGCATACCTTTGACATAACACTAGATCTAATGGTTCAGGGTCCAGTGATTGCAATGGTATTTGAGGGCGTCGAAGCAGTTGCTCTTGTTCGTAAAATGGTTGGCCCAACAGAACCAAAGTCAGCACAGCCAGGTACTATACGTGGCGACTACTCGCATATGAGCTTTGGTTATGCCGATGAAGAAGATAAGGGCATTCCTAACCTTATTCATGCATCAGGTGATCCCGAAGAGGCAGCACAAGAAATTGATCACTGGTTCTCAGATAGTGAACTATACGAGTACAAGGCGCTTCACGAGAAGTTCACCAGATAATCTAGTACTTCTGCGTGATACAATAACAGGAAGCCTCGGTAGCTCAACTGGATAGAGCAGATCCGTCCTAAGGATAAGGTTGTAGGTTCAACTCCTGCCCGGGGTACCAAAAAATTATACATTATGAATAATAACGCAAAGGACAAGCAGCAACTCGACTTCGACGGACAACGTGACGGGGAGAAGCTGCTTTTCGTGTTTCGACGTCATATGATTGCTATGAGAAAAGGTTTTTACTTCTTGCTAATACCACTTGCGCTAACTTCAATACCACCACTTGTTTGGCAAGATAATCTCCAACTTTTCTTGCTACCCGTAGTCGGGCTCGTACTTGGTCTTATCCTATTTTCTTACCAATTTATTATGTGGTACTTTACTATCTATATCGTGACTGACCAGCGACTGAGACAGATTACACAAAAAGGTTTCTTTGGTAAAGATGTTGTCGAGCTCAGACTGTCAAAGATTCAAAACATAAGCTATAATATACCAGGGTTTAGTGGTGAAATTTTTGGTTTTGGCACTATGGTAATACAGACATTTGTGGGTGACCTTGTTATTCACAAAGTTGAGCATCCCGACAAGATTTATAATAGACTGCAGGATGCGGTGACGGCGGCTATGGCTGCTCAGGGAGAATATGAAAAAACTAACTCTTAAGAAATTTAGAAAAAAACAAGAAGCTCCGTCACGTATAACGAACGAAACGGTCGCTGAGCACCGTGAGCGTATTCTTGCTGGTGGGCGACGTTTCAAGTATCCAATGCAGTACGCTAGGCATAAGCTAGTCATTAATGCTATCATTATTGTTCTCGTAACAATTTTGGCACTTGTACTGATCGGATGGTGGCAATTATACCCTGTACAAAATACCAGTACATTCTTCTACCGTGTAACTCGCGTTCTGCCACTGCCGGTTGCTGTTGTAGATGGAGAACAAGTTCGTTATAGTGATTATCTTCTTCACTTCAATAGTTCAGCACATTATTTACAACAGAGTGAACAGGTTGATTTAAATAGCGATGATGGTAAACGACAGCTCGACTATATCAAACGTAAAACCATGGATAATGTGGTCGCAGATGCATATGCTGCAAAGATTGCCCGTGAACAGAAAATTACTATATCTGATAGCGATGTTGATGCGATCATTAAGCTTGGTCGTACAACGACAAACGGTGTTATCTCACAGGAAACCTATGATGCTTCGGCCCTAAGCATACTTGGCTGGACTCCAGATGAAAATAGGGAAGTTATACGAAGCGGTTTAATTAGAAACGCAGTATCATATCAGATTGATACGGTTGCGAAAGATAATGTACAGAAAGTGACTAATTTACTTCAAAATAAAGATATTGATTTTGATCTTGTCGCAAAAACTGTTGGTGGGTCTGGGGATTCGGCAGTCACTGCTGGCGTATCAGGACTTGTACCTAATTTTAACAACGACGGTGGTCTAAGTGCTGCAGCCGATAAACTACAAAAAGGTCAATTATCACCTGTTATAAAATCAACAACAGGTGATGGTTATTACGTCGTGAGACTTCTTGAGAAGACTGACACAAAAATTAGTTATGCCTTTATTAAAATTCCTCTCACTGTTTTCAATGCTAAACTTGCTGACCTGAAGAAAAATAACAAGGTTACTGAGTACATTTCAATACCACAGATTAATGATCAGGCAGCAGTAAAATCAAAGGAGTAGAACATGTATACATTACCAGCACTAGATTACGAATATGATCAGTTAGGTCCTTATATAAGTAAAGATATCATGACGCTACATCATACAAAACATCATCAAACTTATGTTGATAAGTTGAATGCTGCACTGGATACAGCACCTGCGCTAAAAGAGCGACCTCTTGTAAGTCTTTTAACGGATCTCGATAGTTTACCCGAGGCTGTGAAGTCAGCTGTCCGCAATCATGGTGGTGGTCATTATAACCACAGTTTATTTTGGCAATGGATGTCACCACAGGGGGGTGGCGAGCCAACAGGTGATTTGGCAGCTAAAATAATTGAAAAGTACGGAAGTTTCCAAGGATTTGTTGATGCATTTACAGCAAAGTCCCTTGCAGTATTCGGTAGTGGCTGGGTATGGCTTCAGCCGAACATGGATATAATTACAACATCCAACCAAGACACTCCAATTATGCAGGGTCTCGCTGCACCACTTCTTGGGCTAGATGTATGGGAGCATGCTTATTATCTCGACTACAAAAATAAGCGCGATGATTATGTCGCAAGTTGGTGGAATACTGTGAACTGGGATTTTGTAACCGAACGCTCAATCGATAAGTAGGTATAAAGTTTAGTTCTACAGGCAAGAAAAAAGTTCATCAATTGATGAACTTTTTTCTTGGCGCGCTCGACCGGATTTGAACCGGCGATCTCCTCCGTGACAGGGAGGCGTGATAACCCCTTCACTACGAGCGCAAATTAACCGAGGCTTTAGTTATGATATCAGTTTTCCGCCTCTGAGGCAACAGGGTGGGATCGTTTATTTTTACAGTCCAAACTGGTATAATGAGGAAGAAGCTATAAACAAGTGCCGCTGTAGCTCAGCTGGTAGAGCGGCGCTTTCGTAAAGCGTAGGTCTCCGGTTCAAATCCGGACAGCGGCTCCACAATTTGTTTGAAACTATTATTATGAAATCAGATTTTATTACTTATTCTAAACAAGTTCTCGCCGATAGGGCAGTGACTATTATGATTAGTATAATCTTGGTATTAAGTATCGCGTACTGTATTTATGTTGGAGTTTCGTTACGCCCTAGTCAGCTGCAAGTGGCAGTCCATTACACTGCCTTTGGCGAGACTTTCTATTACCGTGACCAGTGGTACTACCTATTGTCATTCGTTGCCTTTGGTGTTGTATTTGCTATCACCCATACTATGCTTATCGTTAAGCTTCTTATGATGAATAAACGTCAGATCGCGTTAGTATTTGGATGGTTTAGTCTATTTGTACTTTTGATTATCCTTCTTTTAACTCACTCAGTTCTTGGTATTGCATTCCTTTAAGATATCTATGACTGATTTAGAAATTCCTCTCGAAAAACGTACTAAATCTTACCGCTTTTTCGAAATGCTACCAGCCATACTGAGCTACGGTATGATCATTTTACTGTTCTTATTATCGCTTATAGACCCACTTTATGCTGCAATCTATCTATTGTTGGTTATCATTACCATTCTAGTCAAAGCGGTTGGTATCGCAGCTCACACGACCGCAGGTTATGGTCGATTAGATGGGGCTCAGAAGGTTGATTGGCACAACCGGCTTTTGCAACTTCAAAACCCCGGGGACGCCTATTTGGGGCTGCAATCAAAAACATCAAAAGAGTTTGGATTTGAAGCCCATAAGGAAAATTTACGACATATCTCAGCTGATAAAGATCATTTTCCTAAACCATCAAATATCTATAATGCCGTCATAGTGGCAACTTATAATGAGACTTTTGAGGTCATTGAGCCTACAATTCAATCGATTGCCGACACTACATACAACAATGATCAGCTAATTGTCGTTCTTGCCTATGAGCAAAGAGGGGGTGATCCAATTAAAAAGACTGCTGAGAAATTACAGCGACAGTTTGCTCATACATTTAAAGCATTTCTCATTGTTGAACACCCAAGCGACTTGCCAAATGAAATTGTAGGTAAGGGCGGTAATATTACCTACGCTGGGCACTTCTTGAAGACTTGGGTCAAGGACCACAGTATTGAGTATAAGAATGTCATAATCACGACGCTAGATAGTGACAACCGTCCTCACGCAACATACTTTGACTATGTTACCTATGAGTACATCGTGCATGATGACCGTAAGCACCTATCTTACCAGCCTGTGTCACTATTTCTTAATAATATATGGGATGCACCTGCACCTATGCGCGTGTTGGCCACCGGTAATTCATTTTGGAATATTATTAGCGCAATGAGGCCTCACACGTTACGTAACTTTGCCTCCCACTCTCAGCCAATGGATGCATTAGTCGAAATGGATTTTTGGAGTACTCGTACCATTGTCGAAGATGGCCATCAATATTGGCGTAGCTACTTTCACTTCGATGGTCATTACGCCGTTACTCCAATCTATGTACCAATCTATCAGGATGCAGTCCTAGCGGAAACGTATAAAAAAACCTTGAAAGCACAGTTTGTTCAGCTACAGCGCTGGGCTTATGGTGCTTCTGACATTCCCTATGTTGCGACTAGAATCTTCTCATCAAAACGTAAAGTTCCACTTCTTGGTGGTCTTGCTCGTTTGTTGCGTCTAATCGATGGTCATGTAACTCTTGCAAGCATGTCTATACTCGTGACGATTGGTGGTTGGGTGCCTTTGTTTGTTAATACTAATTCAGCTCACAGTATTGCTGCCCACCAACTACCCGAAGTAGTTAGTGTAATTCAGCGTATAGCTACAGTTGGTTTATTCATCACCATCTTCTTAACGTTTAAGATGTTACCGCCACGCCCAGAACGTTATAAGCGTCGACGTAGCGTATGGATGCTGTTGCAATGGGTTCTGATGCCTGTTACTTCAATCTTCTACACCGCAGCATCCGCTTATAATGCGCAGACTCATTTATTGTTTGGTAAATATCTCACTAAATTCGCCGTTACTGAAAAGGCAACCCACGAATCAGTTGCACGTGCTAAGCACGCGAAGTCCTCTGCTTCCTCGAAGAGGTGATCAGTTGGTGCCTTGCTGCATACTGCATTGCAGCAAGGTCATCAAAGGCTTTTAATGTTTGATGAGTTATTGCAGCTATGTCTTCTGAGCTAATAGAGCGTATCTGTGTTGAAAGAATATCCTCAACAGTCTGAGCAAGCCATAGGGAATCGTAGTCGGCTTTTTTCTTGTCATGTCCGAACGATGAAGCAATACTGACAATTAGTTTACCAATGTTAAATACTGTAGTGGCACCATCATTCAATAAGACGGACTTATTCTCTGCAACAGAAGGTTTTTCGTATGTCGTAAAATTAGCGCCACATGACGTACAGTGACGCCGTCGCCATACAGAAGCATGCTTCATACCTCCACGAGAATTAATTACTTTTGTTTTTGGTTGAAAGCAATTTACGCAAAACATATCCATATATTGTCATACCGCAAGGCAAAATGCTAGTGGATAACTATTTAAAACTATGGAAAACAAAAAAAGCCCTACTTATTGAGTTGGGCTATGGAAATTAGGAGCAATAAAATACTATTTAGTGTGCGTGCGTTCGCGAACTAGTTTGCGCGCATCTTCCCATGTTACGTTATATTCAAACGACAATGAGAACTTTTCAAGATTACTTACTTTTGGTTGTTTGTGGATTTTGATTTCTTTTTCTTTAACCATGTCTTTATATTAGCATAAGCGTGTATAAATGTCAAGCACACCTTAACGTGGTTTATATACCGTATATGATATATAAATTGTCATAAAGGGTATTTAGTCACGTGGATAACTCTAAATATCTGTGGGGAATAAAAAGAATCTCCATTGGAGATTCGAATATGGTGGGCTCTAGAGGAGTTGAACCTCTGACCTCCGCAACGTCAATGCGGCGCTCTAGCCAGCTGAGCTAAGAGCCCTCAGCTGTTTAATGATATCAGACAGAGGCCAGCGTTGCAATAAAAGGGGATATTAGCTATCATAATATATGAACGTTGACGTGGCCTAACCATCCATTGAGTTCCGTGGATGTGTCGACACACGTAAAAAGTTACTCATAAGTGTCCTGTGCTTTATAGCGAATGGAAAGTCCGGTGGAACCGCCCTCTAAAGGGTCCGAGACATGCGATTAATGAATTTAAAGTAATTTAAATGCATACATCGCATGTTTTTTATTTACTAAAAAGGAGAATCCAATGAACGACGAACAACTTCATGCAATGCGGCACAGCTTAGCTCACATAACTGCAGCTGCAATACAAAAAATATGGCCAGAGGCAAAATTCGGTGTCGGACCAGTTGTTGATAATGGTTTTTATTACGATATTGATCTAGGTGAGAAAAAGATTTCTGAGGCGAACTTCGCTAAGATTGAAAAAACTATGAGAAGCATTGTTGATTATGGTGATGATTTCGACCGCTTTGAAATGCCGATTGATCAAGCGATTGAGTGGGCAAGTGAGAACAAGCAGCCATACAAAGAAGAACTTCTTAATGACTTAAAGCGATCAGGCACAACTGTTGCTAAAGATCTAGATGCTGCTGAGCTTGGCTTAGCCGCAGAAGGAGACGCAGCAGTTGAGAAAGTATCATTTTATAAAAATGGTATTTTTGTTGATCTTTGTCGTGGACCACATGTCGCAAACACTAAAGATGTCGGTGCGTTTAAGCTACTAAGAGTTGCAGGTGCATACTGGCGCGGAAATGAAAAAAACCCACAGATGCAACGTCTATATGGTGTGGCTTTTGCTACTCAAGAAGAGCTTGATATATATCTTGAACGATTGGAGCAGGCAAAGCTTCGTGATCATCGAAAACTCGGCAAGGAGCTCGATCTTTACACTGTTTCTCAGCTTGTTGGCGCTGGCTTGCCTCTTTTTACACCGCGAGGAACTGTGCTTCGTGACTTGGCTGCCCAGTATTCCAACCAGCTTCGTCAAGCACGGGGTTTTACAAAGGTGTGGACTCCTCATATTACAAAGAAAGATCTTTATGAAACATCAGGTCATTGGTCTAAATTTGGAGATCAATTATTCTTGGTAACTAGTCAGATGACGAGTGATGAGATGGCTTTAAAGCCAATGAACTGTCCACACCATACGCAAATTTTTGCTAGTAAACCACGTAGCTACAAGGATATGCCTATTCGTTTTCTGGAAACGACAACAGATTACCGAGATGAGAAGACGGGTGAGTTAGGTGGATTAAACAGAGTTCGTTCATTAACCCAAGATGATAGTCATGTATTTTGTCGTCAGGATCAGATTGAAGAAGAAATTAATGGTCTGCTTGCAAGTGCCAAAGAACTCTACGGAACAATGAATATGCCACTTCGTGTTCGTCTTAGTTACCGCGACGAAGGCGATGGATACCTAGGTGAAATATCACTTTGGAATTCTGCTCAGGCTCAGTTAAAAGCTGCTGTTGTTGCGAATGGGCTCGATTACTTTGAACAGGATGGTGAAGCTGCTTTTTATGGTCCAAAAATTGACTTTATGGCGACTGATGCCATTGGTCGTGAACATCAAGTTGCGACCGTTCAGCTCGACTTTGTTCAACCGAGTCGATTCGGCCTAGAATATAAAGATGCAGATAGCTCATCTCAAACACCTGTAATGATTCACTGTGCGTTGCTCGGTTCAATTGAGCGGTTCTTATCTGTATTTATCGAACATACCGCTGGTTGGTTTCCGTTCTGGGTTGCCCCAGAGCAAATTCGCATTCTGACCATCAATGATACGGTCATTGATTATGTCGAGGAGATTGAAAAAGTACTATCAGAAGTAGTTTTAATGAAACCCGTTAAATACAATGAACTACGATTTACTCGTGATGATCGCAATGAATCACTAGGTAAAAAGATACGTGAAGCAACCACTTGGAAGATTCCAGTTCAACTAATTGTTGGCCAACAAGACAAAGATACCCGAGAGGTTAGCGTGCGTACGCAATCTGGCGAGGAGAAGGTTGCACTGGATAGGCTAGGCGATTATTTAAAGGGGCTTTAGTCATGTCTAAGGGACGTTTAGTAATTGCCGTTGACTGCGACGGTGTACTGGTACCAATTACACAGGGGATTAACCGAATTGCCAACCGATAATTTTCGTACCAAGATTGAGATATTGATGGCTCAAGTACCGTCTGGCAAAGTAACTACGTACGGTGATTTGGCTGGCTTAGCGGGTCATGCGCATGCAAGCCGAATTGTCGGGGGGATTGCACACTACGGTGATACTGAGTTACCATGGCATCGTTTGGTAAATCGTTTTGGTGGTCTAGCCGCTGGCTTCCACGGTGGTAGAGAAGCTCAAGCTCAACTTCTTAAGCAAGAAGGAGTGACTTCGACTGACTATATCGTAGATAATTTTAAGGACTTACGATGGTATCCGCAAATCTAGCATCTAAGTGCCAGCTACCTCTTGTCGTTATCGTTGGTCCAACGGCTAGTGGCAAAACAAGTCTATCAATTGATCTTGCCCGTGAGTTTAACGGTGAAATTATTTGTGCTGATTCACGCACTATATATAAAGGTATGGATATTGGAACTGCCAAACCTTCGCTAGAGGAGCAATCAATCGTTCCGCATTGGGGTATCGACCTTAAGTACCCTGATGAGTCATTCAACGTGGCTGACTTTAAGGCCTACGCGGATCAAAAAATTATGGAGATCCGTGCAAGAGGACACGTACCGTTCCTTGTTGGTGGAACTGGCCTGTATGTGGATTCGGTTCTTTATAATTATACCTTCGGTCCCCCCGCAGACCCAGCGCTGCGCGCAGAACTAGATGTACTCGATATCCAACAGTTGCATGAATATTGTAATAATAACAATATAGAATTGCCTGAGAATAGTAAAAACAAACGTTATATAATTCGAGCAATTGAGCAAAAAGGCATAAGCACTAACAGACTCAGCGAGCCGATTTCAAATTCAATCGTAGTAGGAATAGCAACGGACATGAAAACATTAAGAGAAAGAATTGCCTATCGTACTGAACAGTTATTTGACAATGGTGTTGTAGAAGAAGCTACTACATTGGGCAAAAAATATGGCTGGGAAACTGAAGCAATGACAGCAAACATCTATCGATTAGTTCATTCGTATCTTGAAAATGAAATATCTTTAGACGGAGCCAAAGAAAAATTTACAACACTTGATTACCAACTAGCGAAGCGTCAAATGACATGGCTACGACGTAGTGAATATATAACATGGCTCGATCTCTCCTCAGCTAAAGATTACCTCGTGGAAACACTCGTAAAGCAGACACGGCCGTGATATAGTAGAACACGAAAGTTATACGAGTATAGGGAATGATTGACGCACTATTTGGTTCAAAAACAAGGGTAAAACTACTTCATCTGTTTCTTAATAATCCAGGGAAGGCTTTTTACGTTCGTGAAATTACACGTCTTATTGATGAACAAATAAATTCTGTTCGTCGCGAGTTATCAAACCTTCTAGAAGTCGGTGTCATTACAAGTGATAGTGCAGACAACAAGCTTTATTATGAAATTAACCAGCGCTATGAATTCTTCGTGCCATTTCGAGCAATATTTGCCGATGAACGCATCGAAGCTTCAACGGATACTAATGGTGCACATTCATGGCAGGATCGTATAAAAGCACTAACTGGAATTCGGCTCGCTCTTATAGCGGGTGTTCTAGTGAAGGGTTCGACGAGTGAAGTAGATTTACTTATTGTCGGAGACGTGTCTGCGGCAAAAGTGAAGTCAACAATGAGAGACATAGAGAAGCAGGAGTCACGTGAGTTAAATTACAGCGTACTGACATATGATGACTTCTATTATCGTTTAAGCGTTCGTGATAAGTTTATTACAGAGATTCTAGCTGGTAAACATGCAGTACTCATTGATCAGGATAATATGCTGAAATTGCAGAAATAGGAGAAAACAATGTTTGATATTGAATATAAAGGCGGTAACACAGTCGTTATCACAACAAAAAAAACAGCGGCAGTCATAGATCCCGCATTATCTGTCGTGGGTCTTAAGGACGTGTCAGTAAAAGACGCAGTTGAGATCGCGACTGAAGCTCGTTTTGCGACCAGTCATCCTGATGCGCGAATACTCATTGAAGGTCCTGGAGAATATGAGACTGCTGATTTCGCCGTTAAGGGTATTACTGCCCAGCGCCATATAGATACACCCGATAATGGACGTGCTAGTACTATCTATCGAATTGAAGTTGGCGATGCGCGTATTGGAGTCATTGGTAACATTGCTCCAAAACTTTCAGAAGACCAGCTTGAAGCACTTGGCCTTATTGATATTCTTATTCTTCCTGTTGGTGGTAGCGGATATACGCTTGATGCTACGTCAGCCGCCTCGTTAATTCGTCAGATTGACCCAAAGGTTGTTATTCCGACTCATTATCATGATGATGCATTAGCTTACGAAGTGCCCCAGGATACACTTGATACTTTTGTGAAAGAACTTGGCGCCCCAGTTGAAGTTGTATCGAAGTACAAAGTCAAATCAGTAGCCGTGTTGCCTGATGCGCTAACGGTTATCGAAGTAACTCGTAGCTAATTTTAGGAAATATTAAAACAACCTCTCGATCGAGAGGTTGTTTTAATATTTCGTACTAAGAATTAGCGAGCTTTTTGGAGGATGCCTTTTTTCTTAAGCGTTCGAATCGCCTGCGTACATAGAATCATCGTTACTTTTTGACCGTCTACTTCGAAAGTTTTCTTTTGAAGGTTAGGTTTAAATACGCGGTTAGTGCGACGCAAAGAAAAGCTGACGTTGTTGCCAAATTGTTTACCTTTTCCAGTTAGTTCACATCGTGCTGCCATAATTATTTCTCACTTATTTTTTACAATCTGTATCAGTATAGCTTTTTTTAGAATAATCGTCAAGGTTAAGTTCACTTTACTATCAATAGGATAG
Source organism: Candidatus Saccharimonadales bacterium (assembly GCA_039928925.1). Lineage (NCBI taxonomy): Bacteria > Candidatus Saccharimonadota > Candidatus Saccharimonadia > Saccharimonadales (SeqCode) > Saccharimonadales bacterium (SeqCode). The sequence continues at coordinate 316,287 of JBDSSF010000003.1, forward strand.
TTGTTTGGTTATGCTTGGGGAGAAGTGCAAAGTAAGACATAATAAGGAGAATATATGAGTTACGAGTCAGAAGCCCACCCAGCACAGGTTGCGATTATGCGCTATCTGTTATTCACGCCACAGGCAGGTTTTGCAGAACTGCAAAAACGAACAAATCTTACTAGTGATCATTTTAATTTTCATATAAAAAAATTACTTGATGAAGGGTATGTTGAAAAGTCGGATGGTCACTACAAGTTAAGTCGCAAGGGCAAAGAATATGCAAATCGTATGGATACTGACGAGAATGAGATTGAGAAACAACCAAAAGTTTCAGTCGTGATAATCCTCGAACGCAAAAATGAAAATGGCGAACGCGAATTTTTGTACCAACAACGTAAAAAGAACCCATATTTTGATTTTTGGGGTAGGCTGGGAGGCAAGATGCGCTGGGGTGAGTCGGTAATAGATGCTGCTAAGCGTGAGCTGTTTGAAGAGGCGAAGCTTGAAGCGGACTTAGAATTCAAACTACTGTACCATAAGCGAGACTTTGATAAGTTAAATGGTCGACTGCTTGAGGATAAGCTGTTTTTCTGCGCTTACGGTACACAGTATACGGGTAATCTTATGGAAAAGTTTGAAGGCGGCATTAATAGGTGGATGACAGAAGAGGAATTTCGACAACAGCCAAAACGCTTTACTAGCGTCGATGATATGACAGTGGCGATTGACGAAGGTAAGGCCTTTCTTGAACGCGAATTCTACTACGACGAATCAGAATACTAAATTCCTGTATAATAGATTTATATGGATATTGGATACATTCTTATAGTACTAGGGACAATCTTGGTATCTATGACTCTTCATGAGGCGATGCACGGCTACGTTGCATACTTTTTAGGTGATGACACGGCAAAACTTCAAGGTCGTCTTACGCTGAACCCCATAAAACACATTGATCCATTCCTTACAATCTTACTGCCTCTTATGTTGGCAGTAACCGGAGCCCCAATATTTGGTGGTGCTAAGCCGGTGCCTTTTAATCCAGCAAGACTAAAGTACGATGAATGGGGCGCCGCACTTGTAGCAGTTGCTGGACCTCTAACAAATTTCATACTAGCATTCGTGCTATTCGGGGTGTATGTGCTCGTAGGCGCGCCTCAGGACGGTATACTGGGACAAATACTTGTAACGAGTGTTATGGTAAACCTTGGATTCTTCATCTTTAACATGATCCCGATTCCACCCCTTGATGGTTCTCGGGTCCTCTATGCACTTGCGCCCGAGTTTGTTCGAAGAGGGATGGAAGCAGTCGAACGATTTGGCATTATATTTGTCTTTTTGATCGTTCTTGTTGCAGGCTCATTATTGAGCGCTTATATGGGGGCGGCACTCACTTTCTTCGTTAGTTTATTTAGTCGAGTATTTGGATTATCCGTATAGCAAAGTGCTATAATAGAAGAGTCCCAAAGTCGCCTAGGCGCGCATGATTTTCCTGAATATCATATAGATAGGGAACTCAAATGATTCATTTCCGAGGAAGTGATTTGAGAGTACCCACCTTTGCCTTACGGCGGGGAATATCGAGCGTTGACAGCTGACTTTGGGGCTTTATGATTAAAAGACATAACCCACACTCATGTTTTTGCAAGCACCAAAGATTCATAGAAAGATATTAAGGTATGAAACAACTTATCTCTGTCAGAGCAATTATTCGTAAAGATGACAAGACATTATTACTGCAGCGGGCGAATGGTCGTGACAGTATTCTCGGTAAGTACGAATTACCTGGTGGTAAATTAGGATATGGCGAGCAGCCAGAAGATGCACTCACTCATTACATAGAGCAAGAGACAGGTTTGATTGCACAGACCGCACAGTTATTTGATGTACTGACATATGTTGACCATGACGATCGAGATATACAGTATGTTTTTATATTGTATCTTGTTGGCTTGTCTGGGGGATCATCAATTACTCTAAGTCAGAACTATAATCACTACCACTGGCAAAAGATGTCAGAAATACATCAAGAGGAATTAACAGAGTCTACAAAACTACTGTTGGGAATATCACAACAAGTCATTACATCTGCTAAAGAGGATGTATTAATTGGTAACGATGTCATAAAGTCTACAGACTTAACTCACGCTATCATCTATTCAGACGGTGGGTCTCGTGGTAATCCTGGTCCATCAGCTTCAGGATATATCATTATGGATAGTAGGGAAAACGTATTACATCAAGGCGGTATGTATCTTGGGATTACGACTAATAATTTAGCTGAATATCAAGGTTTACGGCTCGGACTTGAAAAGGCAGTAGAGTTAGGTGTTAGAACAGTTGATTTTCGACTGGATAGTATGCTGGTTGTGAACCAAATGAACGGTATATATACAATAAAAAATCGTGAACTTTGGCCTGTTAATGAGCGGGTTAGAGAATTGGTTATGAAATTTGATAAAGTTACTTTCAGCCATGTTCACCGTGAATTTAACCAGCTGGCTGATGGAATGGTCAATAAAATTTTAAACGCTCATACCCATGGGGAATAGCGTATAATAGCTGACAGGTAGCTCGTTAGATGATCGCTTGCTCGAAAGAATAAGAGGAAAGTCCGGGCAGCATAGGACAATGACAGTCGCTAACGGCGACCGGGGGTGACCCTAGGGAAAGTGCCACAGAAACGAAACTACCCCGTTAAAAGGGAAAAGGTGAAACGAGTGGGGTAAAAGCCCACAGCAACGTGCGGTGACGCACGGAGGAGGTAAACCCTGTCTGCTGCAAGGAGATTTGCATTAAGGGCGGTCCGTCCGCAGATCGCTATCCGCTTGATTCGCATGGCAACATTCGAACTAGATAGATGATCGTCCACGACAGAACCCGGCTTACAGATGAGCTACCTACCAAAAAAACCGCCAAAGAGGCGGTTTTTTTGGTAGTAAGAAGTAAGGTAACTAGGCTTTTGAAGCGCTTTTTACAATTTCTGCGAACGCTTTTGGTTCTTTTACTACTAATTCAGCAAGTACTTTACGATCAAGCTCGATGTTTGCTGCTTTTAAGCTAGCGATGAGCTTTCCGTATGTTGTACCTTGCTCACGGGCAGCAGCGTTAATACGAGTGATCCAAAGACCACGTAGATCACGTTTCCTGTTGCGGCGGTCACGGTATGCATACTGTAATGCTTTAATAACGGCTTGTTTTGCAAGACGGTACGAACGCGTACGGCTATGTTGCATGCCTTTCGCTAGTTTGATCATTTTTTTGTGCTTGGCTGATGCTGTGACACCTCGTTTAACTCGCATATTATACTCCTAGGGCTCGTTTAACATTTTTCGCCATAGAACCTGTAACGATTCCAGTGGTGTTGATTGCACGCTTACGGCTTTTACTCTTCTTTGAAAGAAAGTGAGCACCGAAAGCACGTCGACGTGTCAATTTACCCGTACTGGTAATTTTGATACGTTTCGCAGTTCCCTTGTGGGTCTTTATCTTTGGCATTATTTACTCCTTACTACTATACTCAGATTGCGACCAGCCATCTGAGGTTTTTGCTCTAATATTGCATCATTCTCGAGAAGAGCTACAATCTTATCAATCAGTACATACCCAAGTTCTTTGTGAGCCATCTCTCGCCCGCGGTAGAAAATGAGAATCTTTACTTTGTGTCCATCCTCTAGAAAACTTCTAATTTTACGAAGTTTAATATCAAGATCACCCGATCCAATTTTCAGACCGAATCGCATCTGCTTCAGTTCGGAAGCTTTACTGCTTTTACGGTTTTTCTGTTGCTCTTTCATCTTTTGGTACTGGTACTTACCCCAGTCAACGACCTTTGCAACAGGTGGATCAGCATTGGGAGATATTTCAACTAGGTCAACACCCGCTTCTTCGGCTAGTTTTAGCGCATCTGCTCTTGAGACGATGCCTAACTGCTCTCCATTTGCTCCGATGACACGAAGTTCTCGTGCGCGTATTCCCTCGTTGATACGAACTGATGTGTTGATTGTGATCTCCTCTTTCGAGTGTGCTTTATTTTTCGCGTTACTCGGTGACTATTTTATCAGATACGGACCGGTAGTACAAGAGTTGGTATCGATATTGTAATAGGTTAGTGGCAAGAATGTTTATGTTATTATCCTGTTTCTTAATATTAACAAGCAGCATTTAAGCTCAACAAGTCCTTCGGTAATTATGCAAAGTCTTTATATTCGTATAAAATTTCTTAGTAATTGATTTTTTGTCTATCATTTTTAATACTTTAATCAAAGAATATTTTGTTGATTTAAATACTACTTTCTCATCTGTAAATTTTAATAACATAAGCAATTTCACACATAAAATATAAAATATATAGTGTGAATATGTCTACATTTCTTCATATAATATGCTTTATTTATGGCCCCGACGACACTATTTCTTAGTTGTACTTTTTGAGTGACTTTAAAAATCCGTGATGAAATGTGATGTGCCCCAAGAAGCTCAGGAAACGGCAGAACGCCTAACCTAATAGTTGGATGTCTTTTTCCGCGATCTCTCATAGTATGAGTAAACGACGAAAGCTAAAAAGGGAATTATTCAATCTACATGCGACTGAAACGGCAATTCACGAGATAATATTTTGAGTTATCAGTGAAAGTCTAGTAAATACCTAAGCTTGACTTAAAATCTGCTACCACTGTTTCTTATCTGTAAATTCTGCTATACTATATATATTCATGTTGGGGCTGAATTTAGCTTTCGACAGAGGGAACTTAACAGATTATTTTGCAAGCCGACCATACACGTACGTATATTTTTAATTGCAACTAAACTTGCTAAGACAATCAAGAGTATTCCTGCTGTATTTGCGCAAGCATTTACTCCAGCTACTCTTGCTGTCGCACACGTAGCCTAATACGCTTCGTCATCATTATCTACAGGCGACATAGTAGATAGTGGTGTTATATATATGTCGCTTACTTTCTTAATGCGCAGCGGCATTACCACAGGACATTTTACCGCGTGACCAGTTAGACATTTTTGCTTATCTTTGAGTCTAATGGGTCATAAATTATTAAGATAAACTATGCTTGTAGACGAATAGTCCGTTACCTTTTGGACCGGGGGGCAGTGCCCCGCAGCTCCACCAATTTGAATAATAAAGATCCACCTAATTTAGGTGGATCTTTCTATGTATAGATAAAAATTCTTTAAATAAAACAACCGCCTGCGAGGAACGGTTGTTTCGTTGTGGAGTTTTTGATTCGATGTTTATTTTTGGCTTCTGTATAATTTATTTATTCAGTAGCTACCCCTATAATATGACGTCAAAGCGCTTAAGTCAACACTATTTACGAAAAAAGTTTAAGTAAAAAATACTACGCAGATAAATACTATATATGGTGTTCGTTGGGTAGTGCTATGCATATATGTGTCACAAGTAACTTATTATTCATTTACGATAGCTTTCATTAGCTGGTTAATTCATTATCAGTCTTTTACTTCATTGGATTTTATATATTTAATATATCTACGATATCTAAATAAGAATATTTTATAGAATCTTAGAACAATCATATTCATTGTCTAATAGTAATATGTAATGGGGGATTGAATTTTAGTAAACTAACTAACAAATATATTTGAGTGCTACATATTCTTTTAGGCAAACCTATCTTTCGCGATTCCATATATATAGCTTTTTGAGTTTCTATTATCTAGATTAAATATAACTGTCGGGAAGTTGAAAGTCTATGACTTAGAATTATGCGTTGTTCACGCATCAAGAACGGCAAGGTTACGATCGAATATTATCAATGTAGCCTGTGTATGCAATTGAATTACATAACTTCGTTTTACGGCAGACAATCAGACTGTTTAGGCCAGGAACTGCAAATGAACGTACCGGATCTTCAAGCTATGGACGGGCTATCAGTTAGGTCTGGGTATAAGCGAAACACGTTGATAGTTTAAATTATTGTATTTATGGAGCTATTATAACAACGTTGTTTAAATTAATAATTTACTATTTTACATCTGTTAATATAAATTAAAGTCAATCAATACGTGTTAAATACACGAAAAAGTCAATATTTATATTGACCGATTTAAATTCATATGCTACTGTAAGGATAAGCTTTTACAAACACAAAAAAGCAAAAAAAATGTTAAAAATTTAAAACTGACCGGACCGTTCTTTGACGGAAAAACGGTAACGACACATGGACAAGACACAATGATTTGCAATCGCGGGTCACGCACCTTATATCTTGTACAGCTAGTGACGTTACCGAAGCTCCGCCAAATACTTTACGGTAAATGGTGTATCGAGTAGAAGCATTACAAGTACTAGTCGCATAATGCAAGTTATAACACTTAGGAACGTTCTGTACATAATGATATGCCCCAGATCTTTCTGGAGCGGTCAGTTGCCCGGAGTGGCAAGTTGTTCACGGTACACGCGCCCAATATTTTTATTTCGCGGCGGTTGTAGCTACCATGAACGTATAGACTTGCTACTCGGGCTCTCTTAATTTAGGTGGTATAGTGAAGGTATGTTAAGTCGAATAATTGCTTTTGGGTCAGGTATCGCAATTGTTTTACTAGTTGTTATGTTGTACATGACTACTCCAGCAGAAGCAGGACCTTTAGGAATTCTTTTTGTATTTATTTTGATGTACGCGTCAGCACTTGGTATGCTGACTTTTTTGCTATTTGGACTCAGCCGAGTTATTGCGAGGTTATCACGATCTGTTACGGTTCGCCGACCACTTAATGTACTAAGCCTTCAAAGATCATATTATTTTGCATCAGTTCTGGCACTTGTGCCAGTAATGTTCATCGGCATGCAGTCAGTTGGTCAGGTTGGTCTTTATGAGATTGTTCTTATGGTTCTATTTACTACAATCGGATGTATCTATATTGCAAAAAGAACGACCTAAATTAGACCTGTGAGTGTAACGATTATGCTATAATCACAGATATGGAACCCAAACTGCCAGCACCAGCAATTGAACGTATGCCATCACCTGTGAATTATTCACAGTCTGGTGAAGTTTTACCCCTTCCTCCAACGCCAGAAACAGGGCTGGAGCAGCGTCAAGAGCAGCATGAACAGGGAAGTGTTAATCAAGCAGCAACAACGCAAAATCCTGTAAACCTCCCGGTTTTGCCAACTCCAGTAGCACTACCGGTAGACGATCTCTCAACGGCAACAGTGCCAGTAGACGATACTCCGTTAGTTGCTAATGACGATGATCTTATAGAAAAAGAGTGGGTAGATAAGGCAAAAAAAATTATCACTGAAACAAGAGATGATCCACATCGACGAGAGCAGGAGGTTAGTAAACTTCAGGCAGACTATCTGCTCAAAAGATATGGAAAGGAACTTGGTGCTTCGCAGTAGCGTTGCATCAATTGATTAGCTGATGACAGGTTTATTTATCGGTGTCTTCATCTTTGTCTTCTTAGGCTCGGCTGCAGCATTTATCATCTTCTCACAGTATAAAAAAACGCTTCGTGAAGCAAAAAATTACGAACGTGGACTTAAAATGGTTCCTCTGCTTATTCATCTACCACCTGCAAGCGATGATATAGAGCAAGGTGGCCGTGATGAAAGGGACCTCACTGAAGAAGTGCTTTCGCAGGCTCAGGTTATGTATAATATTATCGCTAGTACAGCGACGAAAGGCTTTAAGAGTAAGCTTTACGGCCAACGGCACTTAGCATTTGAAATAATTGCACGACAAGGCTTGGTGCACTACTACGCAATAGTACCGGCAGTTCTTGTAGATGTAGTTCGTCAAGCGGTAGCTGCAGCGTACCCGTCAGCTCGACTTGAAGAGGTTGTTGAACACAATATATTTAGCGAGGCGGGTAAGATGAGTGGAACCATCGGTGGTGAGTTTACCCTTAAAAAAAGTTTCGTTCATCCCATCGCAACTTTCCAAGATTCAAAAAGGGATGCATCGAGAGCACTACTCAACGCCTTGTCGGCTGCCGGGCGTGAAGACGGTGCTGCAATTCAATTTATGCTTCGTCCAGCGCGAGAAGGTTGGACTAGAAAATCAATTGAGACTGTTGAAAAAGTAACAAAAAACAAAGGTACGAAAGCTGGCTTTGGAGGTCTTGTTGCGCCTAAGGAAATTATGGGTGCACTATGGAAGCCGCCTACATCAGAAGTTAAACCAGAAGATAAACAATTAACCGCACTTGAACAGGCCTCAATTGAAGCCATCGAAGAAAAGACACGATATCCCGGCTACGAAGTATTAATACGAGCTGTTGTTTCCTCTAATACTGCAACTCATTCACAGGTTCTATTAAAGAACATTGTCGCAGCATTTTCCCTATTTGACTCACCAAGTCATAACGGATTTAAGTTTGCGATTGCAAAAAATATCGAAGAGCTTGTGACAGCTTATATATTCCGTTTTTTCCCACAGACGGTTAATCAGAATATATTAAATAGCGTCGAGCTTGCAACGGTCTTTCATCTTCCAAGTCAAAACAGCATACCAACTTCGCAGGTTCAGCGTCAAATGTCAAAACAAGTAGACGGCCCGACGGAAGTAATGGATGATGGGTTTTTATTAGGCTACAACGAATTCCGAGGAATTAAAAAAGAAATTAGACTTTCGACCAATGATAGACGGCGGCATACGTACATTATTGGACAAACGGGTACAGGTAAATCTATCCTATTAGAGAATTTGGCTTTTCAGGATATGATGGATGGCCGTGGGTTCGCATTCATCGATCCACATGGAGATTCAGCTGAAGCACTCCTTGGCAAAGTACCAAAAGAGCGTGTTGAGGATGTTATTTATTTTAACCCGGGAGACATGACTAATCCAATAGGTTTAAATATGTTCGAATTTGATCATCCAGATCAAAAAGACTTCCTAGTACAAGAGGCGATTAACATGTTATATGGTTTATATGACCCTGGGCACACAGGCATTGTTGGTCCTCGACTCGAGCATATTTTCCGCAACTGTGCTCTCCTACTTATGGCTGATCCAGCTGGGGGTACTTTTATTGATATTCCAAAGCTGCTTATCGATGAAGAATTTATGAAGAGTAAATTAAAATTCGTTACCGATCAGACAGTGCTTGATTTTTGGACAAAAGAATTTCCAGCTTCACAAAAGTCTAACGAGTCTGGAGAAGTGATTAGTTGGGTTGTGAGTAAATTTGGCCCTTTCATCAGTAACGATGCTATGCGAAATATAATTGGCCAAACAAAGAGTGGTTTTAACCTCCGAGATATCATGGATAACAAGAAGATTCTTCTCGTTAACCTTAGTAAGGGAAAGATGGGTGAGCTTAACTCTAAACTTCTCGGTATTATCTTCGTTATGAAATTCCAGGCTGCAGCAATGGGCCGTGCTGACACGCTTGAAGCAGACCGAGTTGACTTTAGTCTGTATGTAGACGAGTTTCAAAACTTCGCTACAGAAAGCTTTGAGTCAATTTTGTCCGAAGCTCGTAAGTATAGGCTGAACCTTATTCTTGGTAATCAGTTTATGACCCAATTAACGGATAAGATACGAGAGGCGATTATCGGAAACGTCGGTACTGTTATTTCTGGACGCATTGGTATCACTGATGCTGAAATTCTTGTTAAAAAGTTTGCACCAACTTTTGATGCGGAAGATCTAACAAAAATGCCGAATTATCAGTCTGTAACAAGCGTCATGATTAATAATGTTCCGTCCGCACCATTTAGTATGAGTTTTATAGCCCCAATGGGTCAGCCGAATGCTCAGCTTGCGGACGCACTTAAGCGCCTATCGGCTTCTAAATATGCCAAACCTCGTGCTGTAGTAGAGGCGGAAATATTTACTCGTCTTGCACCACCTAAGGCACCTGAAAGGCCACAGATTCCCAGAGGTATTCCGTCCTCTGGTTCTGGGGCTAGTCGCCCAGGTGGTATCGCACCTAAGCCTGCTTCTGGCTCGTCATTTCTGGATGAATGGCTCACGAAGCGTCAGCAAATGAAAAGTAGTGCTCCGCAAAAGCCTATGGCAGCTCCAGCATCTACTTTGACACCCAGCACTCCTCTTGATGCGGCAGAGGCCCCGTTAGTTCCTAATATGCCACTTGTGCCATCTTCGCCTCAAGCCTCACAGCCGGCTTCTCAGCAGCCTCTGCCACCATCTCTTCAGCAACCACCTGTGTCATCAATAGTCCAGACACCAGTCGACCCTGTGGCACTTAACGTAGATGCTGCAGTAGAACCTATAGATCGACTCCATCTTCGTGGGGAACAGACAAATATTGACGATGAAATATCGATTAAAATACGTTAATGAATTCTGTACCACATAAAAATACCTCGCTTTATACGAGGTATTTTTATATACGAGGATAGTATCTTTAACGTTTTCCTGTAACCATGATACGGAAGTAATCAAATAGTAGTCCTATGATCCACCCAATTGCAAATGATCCGATACTTTCAAATCCAGAAAGGGGATACCCGTAGTACTTGGCAACAAGGTATACACCAAGTGTCACAAGGAATGCAACAACTGCGCCCGCCAATATCGCATTAGGACGTGCCACTGTACTGCCCACAGCATCACTTGTTTTTTCTACGACTGAATTATGTATAACCTTACTAAACGTTCGACTAGGACCCGATAATTCACTCCGGACCTGCTTCATAGTAGCGTTATAGCTAGCTTGTCGTTCAGCCTTACCTATTGGTCCATCTTTACGACGTTCAGCAGGGGAGATCTTCTGATCTGTCTCTCTTTTCTTTTCGTGCTCGATGCTTTTTGCGTTTTCAAGAGCTTCATGTCTTGCGTCTTCGGTTTTCTCTTTAGACTTTTCTCCAGCTTTCTCAAGCTGTTCGCGTAGGCGCTCTCTTTGCTCAATACCAATTTTTTCTAAAGCTTCAGGATTTTTATCTTGCTCATGGCCGAATGCTATTTTTTCAGGACTATTACTCATAACCAACCTTTATGTTTATTAAATTGTACCGCTATTTAGGTCTCGACGGATTAGTCGAACTTCTTTTTTCACTTGTCTTGTACGAGCGTAGAAGTATGTTGCGATCGCAAGTACGGCACCGGCAAACAATATATTTTCGGAAGCACCTGTGTGTGGTAGCTCCATAACAACTTGTTCAACAACTTTTTCCTTCGGACAATCAACCATGACAGTTGTGTTATTACCTACGAAATCATTCACCATACGACAGTTGTACGACTCGGGGTTACTTGGGCTCTGTGGAGTGGCAGGGATGGTAGCTTTTACCTTAACACTCACTACCTTTGTGATAGTTTGACCAGGCTTAATGAAGACGGTTGGCCATGTGATTGTACCGACAGTTTCAACAGGAACTCCTAGGCCTGCAGTGACAACTCTACCGCCGCCAGCATCAACTAGATCGGCGTATTCTAGTACATCACCTATATTGTCTTTGATTGTAAATGAACCTGTTTCGTTACCTGTATTTTTGACACTTAGCTTATATTCTAAAGTATCACTAGTTTTAGCTGTTGTATTGTCAGCGTTATTAAGTAGCTGTGTGATGTTGCTAACAGTTTTCTTGACTTCAAATACTGAAGTACAGTCTTTATCTTTGTACCATATAGTTGCATCGTTTTCACATGGCTTACAGTCCGGGTTAGTTTTAACAAGCTCAGGGTTAAGTGCACAACGTACCTCTGGCGTTACGGGGAATGTCTTTATACAATCTGCACCTGTTTTATCACCAACTGATGTTGAAACAATAACTTGAACTGTGTACGTGCCATCATTCTTGAAGTCATTGGTGACAGACGAAGTTGTTGCACCGGTTGCTACTTTTTGTTGAAAGACAATCTTTCCAGACTTATCTTTTACTATGTATGTATAGCCAGTTATTTTTGCACCGTTTGCAGCACTGGCCACACTAGTAAATGTAAATTTGGTTCTAGTGATGGCTTGAGGTGCCTTGAGATTGACACATAGTGCTGTGGGAGCAGGTGAGATTATAAACTTTTGTATACAGCTTGCTGCCGTCTTGTCACCAAGGCTTGTTCTAGCGGTTACTTGAGCTGTATATGTACCATCTTTACTTATCGATACTGTCGTCGACGCTCTTCCGGCCCCTGTTTGTACTGCTTTTGTCAGTATAATTTTGCCTGAACTATCTTTTACAGTAAATATATAACTTGAAATTGTTGCACCATTTTCTACTGATGCACTACCAGTAAGAACTACAGACGTACGGTTCGTAATCTGTGGTTCAGCAAGTGCTGAACATACTGCGCTAGGGATTGGCTTTGGGGTTGGTTTCGGTGTAGGCGTAGGAGTTGGCTTTGGGGCTGGAGGTGGTGGCGGAAGTGTAATATACGCTGCGTTACCACAATCAAGCATGATTGCGAACCATCCACCATCTGATGCACGGTGTCCGACGAGTGCCTGATAAGTTGAGCCATTCTTGATCGTGTATGGAAGCGAATCAAATTTGTATGTTGGGCTCGAGTAAACTACTGAGGAGGTGCCGGGAATGGCGTGTGGGTCACGCTGCCAAGAATAGGTTGATCGTCCAACACTTTGTATAGAAAGGTTTTGATCTCTTGAGTTGAATGATGAAATTGACGCTCTTGTGATATCTTGGCGAGTGATACCGAAGTATGAGTATATTTGCTGAAGATCTTTATGTCCTGCGCTATCAGAATTGCGGTCGTACATATTAAGAAGATCATTTTTATCTCGGATACCTCCGTAGATAATGTTATTTCCGCTAGCTGCATTGGCAGACTCAGGTGGTGAGAAAACTGAAAACGATTGCACGACAAGTGCAAGGGCAACGAAAATAAGCCCTACGCGTCGGGTTGCTTCTTCTTTTTTGAGTCTTTTTGCGTAAAACCCGAGTTGTCCTACTAATGCTGGACTGAAATTAAGGTTTGATACTAGTTTTTTAAACATTTTTTAGTGCGCCTTTTTATTTTTATACCTCTTGGGGCTAATAATAGCATAAGAAATATGTTCAATACAATAGCTTGAGTGAACACAATTTATTCGGTATAATGGTACTATTGTAAATAGCAGAAACGACTGATAAGTGAGGGTAACATGGCTAAACAAAAAATTGACGACGGCTCGTATGATGGGTCCCAAATTCAAGTGCTTGAGGGGCTCGAGCCTGTTCGCAAGCGTCCGGGTATGTATATTGGTAGTACAGGCTATGATGGAGTGCACCATCTTATTAAAGAGATCGCAGATAACTCCATTGACGAAGCTATTGCTGGTTATGCCAGTAAAGTTGATGTAGTGATACTTGCCGACGGCGGCATACGCATAGATGACAATGGCCGCGGAATCCCTGTAGACAAGAATACTAAGACTGGCAAGAGTAGCCTTGAGACAGTCCTAACAGTACTTCACGCGGGTGGTAAGTTCGGTGGTGGTGGCTATAAGGTGTCGTCAGGTCTACACGGCGTTGGATCAAGTGTAGTTAACGCACTCTCAACAAAGCTAATTGCTGAAGTACGACGCGACGGCAAGATATATCGTCAAGAATTTGCGCTAGGTGTTTCCCAAGGTGATATAAAAGTTGTTGGAAAATCGACAGCAAATGGTACTTCAATTACATTTTATCCAGATCCAACTATTTTTAAGGAAACAATCGAATTTGACTATAAATGGGTAGTAAATTACCTCCGCCACCAAGCCTATCTTACGAAGGGTGTATATGTATCTGTTCGTGATGAGCGAACAGGCGATAGAGCAGCGTTTTATTTTGAAGGTGGTATTCAAAGTTATGTAAAGCACCTAAACATCGGTAAAGATGTTGTGAGTGATAGTATCTTCTATGTTGAACGCCAAGTTGAAGACTCAATGGTTGAAGTTGCAATTCAATATAATGAAACGTTTGTTGAGACGGTGAAGCCATTTGCTAATAACGTCCTGACTCCCGATGGCGGAACTCATGTTATTGGATTTCGCTCGGCTATGACAAGAGTTATTAATGACTACGCACGTAAAAGTGGACTTCTTAAAGAAAAAGAAGAAAACCTTAGCGGTGATGACATTCGAGAAGGATTAACTGCTATTATTCTCGTTAAATTACCCGATCCACAATTTGAAGGACAAACTAAAAATAAATTAGGTAACCCAGAAGTACGCCGCTATGTTGAGCAAGTAATGAATGAGTACTTCTCATATTACCTTGATGAAAATCCGGCAGTTGCTAAGAAAATCGTAGGTAAGTCACTTCTTGCTGCCCGTGCACGTAAAGCTGCACGTGCTGCTCGTGACAACGTTATCCGTAAAGGTGCACTTGATGGCCTTAGTTTGCCAGGTAAACTATCAGATTGTTCAAGTAAGGATCCTTCTGAATCCGAACTATATATAGTAGAGGGCGACTCGGCGGGCGGGTCAGCAAAGAGTGGTCGCGACAGTAAAACACAAGCCATCCTTCCTCTCCGAGGTAAGGTATTGAATGTTGAGCGAGCGCGCCTCGATCGTATGCTCAATAATAACGAGATCGTTAGTCTTATAAAAGCTATGGGCGTAGGTATAAGTGATCAGTTTGATATTAGTGGACTACGCTACCATCGGATTATTATTATGACCGATGCCGATGTTGATGGTAGCCACATTTCTACACTTCTATTAACATTCTTCTTCCGTTATATGCAAGAAGTAATTGATGGTGGATACGTATATCTTGCAAAGCCGCCATTATTTTTGCTACGTCAGGGTACCAAAAAACAATATGCCTATAGCGATGAAGAGCGTGATGAAATTTTACAGCGTATGATTGCCGAGCGGCGTGAAAAAGGGGTTCTGATTGATGAAACAGCAGATTTTACCAAGCAAGCTGGTATAACGCTACTTCAACGATACAAAGGTTTGGGTGAAATGGACGCAGAGCAACTCTGGGATACGACGATGAATCCTGAAAATCGCGTGTTGATACAAGTTAAAGTTCAAGATGCAGAAGCTAGTGATGCAATTTTTACAAAATTAATGGGCGATCAGGTAGATCTACGTAAAAGCTTTATTCAAAGCCGTGCGAAGTCACTTAGCCTAGAGGATTTGGATATTTAATTATGGATGACGAACTTATCGATGCAAACGATACCCCAATTGAAGGTGAAGTTGTTGTAGCGCAAACTCACTCACGACTTGTTGAGAATCAATCCGTTGAAAATGTTATGGAAGATAGCTTCCTACGCTATTCCATGAGTGTTATTATCGACCGTGCATTACCTGATGTAAGAGATGGTATGAAGCCTGTCCACCGCCGAATTCTTTATAGTATGGGCGAGCAAAACCTTCGTCCAGGCGGCCGTTTTCTAAAAAGTGCACGTATTGTTGGTGATGTAATGGGTAAATACCACCCCCATGGTGACTCATCTATCTATTTCTCTATGGTACGTCTAGCCCAGGATTGGGTTATGCGATACCCACTAGTTAACGGACAAGGGAACTATGGTTCGATGGATGGAGATCCACCAGCGGCAAGTCGCTACACTGAGGCACGTCTTGGACGTGCCGGTAATGAGTTATTAACTGATCTTGATAAGGATACTGTTGATTTTCGCGATAACTACGATGGTAGTGAGCAGGAGCCATCAGTACTACCTGCAAAATTACCGAACCTACTACTAAATGGCCAGATCGGTATCGCTGTTGGTATGGCAACAAACATTCCACCTCATAATCTTGGTGAACTTGTTGATGCGACCATTCATTTGATTGATAACCCTGAAACAACGACAGTTGATGATCTTATGAAATACGTTAAAGGTCCAGACTTTCCGACAGGTGCAATCGTGTACGGTGGAAGCCCCATGAAACAGGCCTACCAAACAGGTCGTGGAAGCGTAATGGTTCGTGCTGTAACGAATATTGAAGAGACTAAAAAAGGTCGCAGCCAGATCATTATTACTGAAATGCCATATGGTGTAAATAAAGCAACGCTTATTGAAAAAATTGCTGAACTTCATAAAGATAAAAAGATTTTAATCAGCGACTTACGCGATGAGAGTGCACGCGGCAAGGTGCGTGTTGTAGTTGAACTTCGTAAAGATGCATATCCAAAAAAAGTACTCAACCAATTATTTAAACTAACTGCACTTCAGACAAGCTTTCATTACAACATGCTCGCATTGATCGAAGGAATTCAGCCAAAGGTACTTGGACTACATGAAATTCTTGACGAATTTATCAAACATCGTCGCATCGTTGTTCGCCGCCGAACGGAATTTGAGCTAAAGGCTGCCAAAGCTCGTGCACACATTTTGGAAGGCTATAAAATCGCACTTGATCATATTGATGAAGTTATTAAGCTCATCCGTGCAAGTAAGACGAGTGAAGAGGCTCAACTTGGATTGATTGAGAAGTTTGGTTTATCGGAAATTCAAGCTCAGGCAATCTTAGCCATGCAGCTACGCCGCTTAACGGGCTTAGAGCGTGACAAAATTGAAAATGAGCTCAAGGAATTACTCGAACTCATCGGCAAATTAGAGGCAATCCTTGCAAACGAATCTGAGATCCTACGTATTATCAAAGATGAATTACTTGAAATGAAAGAAAAGTTTGGCGACGAGCGTCGTAGTCAGATGATAAATCATGAACTCGGTAAATTCAGTGATGAAGAGTTAATTCCTGAAGAAGAAAGCGTTATACTTCTTACAACGGAAAATTACATTAAACGAACACTCGTTAGTGAATACCGTCGTCAAAACAGAGGCGGTAAGGGCAAGCGAGGTATGACAACAAAGGAAGAAGATATCATTGATCAACTTGTGCCAGCAAGTACCCATGATTATCTCCTATTCTTTACTAATAAGGGTCGTATTTTCCGTCTTAAAGCCTACGAAGTTCCAGCTGCTGGTCTCCAGGCAAAAGGTGTTGCGGCAGTAAACTTACTTCAATTGCAGCCTGAGGAGAAAATAACATCAATTATTCGTCACGCTAAGGATGCGAAGGACGATGGCTACCTCTTCATGGCGACAACAAAGGGCACAATTAAAAAGACACCTCTCAAGGATTATGCGAATATTCGTACAAATGGTCTTATCGCCATTAAGTTGGATGACGGTGATGAATTGAGATGGATCAAAAAGACGACAGGTGAAAATGATGTAATCATATCAACATCAGCCGGACAAGCCGTTAGGTTTAATGAAACGGACGCACGTCCTATGGGAAGATCTGCACGAGGTGTCCGCGGGGTTCGCCTTCGTCCGAACGATTGCGTTGTAGGTATGGATATTGTTGATGATGACAGTCTTTCACTGCTTGTTATTAGTCAAAAAGGCTATGGTAAGGCAACGAAGGTTACTAATTTCCCAAGCCATAAGCGCGGTGGTGTTGGCATAAAGGCAGCTGTAGTAACTGCAAAAACTGGTCCAATCATTACGGTCAGAACACTTGAACCAGATGCTAGCGAGGTGCTTATGATCTCTAATAACGGACAAACTATTCGTGTAGGCTTAAAAGATATACCGACTCTTGGGCGAACGACTCAGGGAGTGCGTATTATGCGACTTGCTGAAGGTGACGGAGTTTCGTCAATTGGGCTCATGCCGGAACAACAGGCTCTCATTGTCGAAGAGGATGAGACAGAATAATAACCATGATAGTACTAACACCTTATATTATTGCGATAATTGTTGCCTGGCTTTTAGCGCATGTTATCAAATATGCAATCGCAATTTCAAAAGGAAGAGTACTTGATCTAACGCATCAGCTATTTATCTCTGGAGGTATGCCAAGTTCCCACGCGGCAACCTCCGTTTCGGTATGGATGGTAATCTTACTCAAAGACGGTATGCAGTCAGGATTATTCGGCCTAGCTACACTGGTAGTATTGATCGTTACATACGATGCAGTTAAAGTTCGTCGCTCATCGGGTGAGCAGGGTGAAGCAATTACTCAGCTAATTCATGAAACAAAAAGCAACATTCGAATTCCTCGATCTGCAAAGGGCCACACGCCCTTGGAGGTCTTTGCGGGCTCTATACTAGGTGCGTGTATCGGTCTAGTTGTCTTTTTAGCTACAAAGTAAACAAATATTACCCTTGACGATGGTAGCTATCGTGAGGTATGATTAATCTCAGTCTGATCGCGAAATTATTGCGATAACAAAGCTGTGGAGCTAAACAGATGATTGCGTACTTTGACAATTTAGTTGTGCAATATATCATCGTCAGTCTATATTTTATATAGACGTAATGGCTTCCAAGCCATTACATCTTTTTATGGAGAGTTTGATCCTGGCTCAGGATGAACGCTGGCGGAGTGCCTAACACATGCAAGTCGAGCGGCAGCACGAGTAGTTTACTACTTGGTGGCGAGCGGCGGACGGCTGAGTAACGCGTGGGAACGTGCCCCAAAGTGAGGAATAAGCTCAAGAAATTGAGTCTAATGCCGCATATGATCTTCGGATTAAAGGATTTATCCGCTTTGGGAGCGGCCCGCGTCAGATTAGGTAGTTGGTGAGGTAAAGGCTCACCAAGCCCACGATCCGTAGCTGGTCTGAGAGGATGACCAGCCAGACTGGAACTGAGACACGGTCCAGACTCCTACGGGAGGCAGCAGTGAGGAATCTTCCACAATGGACGAAAGTCTGATGGAGCAACTCCGCGTGCAGGAT